>JBDTRF010000386.1:0-2537 GCA_039931815.1 Gemmatimonadota bacterium | reverse complement strand
GTCATGACGCGGATGGGCCGTCGCCGGTTTCTGATCCAGCGACCGCGAGAAGGGCACCTTCGCCATTGGCACCTTCGCCTTCACGTGACTGCCCTCACACCGTTTCGCCCCGGCGACCGGTAGATTCCCAGCCCTGTCGGTCTTACCGTCAACTGGAGTGTCTCATGCGCATCCGTGGCCCCTGGCTCCTCTGTGGCATCGTCGTCGCTGCCCAGGCCTGCAAGCCTCCAGTTCAGAATGCGCCCCCACCGGCGAGCGCATCTGCCGAGCTGGTCGCCTTGAGCGGGGCATCGGTGTTCATCGGAGTCGGCGATATTGCGTCGTGTGACTCCCGCGGGGATGAGCAGACGGCCGCCCTCGTCGATAGCATTCTCAAGGGGGATTCGGTCGCCAAGGTCAACGATGCTGTCTTTACCCTCGGTGACAACGCGTATCCCAGCGGTCGAGGCCAGGATTTCGCCAATTGCTTCACGCCATCCTGGGGCGACTCCACCAAACGCATCATGAAAAAGATCCGGCCCACGCCCGGCAACCATGAACACCTGACGGGCATGGCCGCGCCGTACTACGCCTACTTCGGAGACAAGGCGGGATCGTCCAAGAAGGGCTATTACAGCTACGATGTGGGTGAATGGCACGTCATTGCGTTAAACAGTGAAATGCTGGTCAACGGCGGCTTTGCCGCCTCGGACGTGCAGGATCAGCTCACCTGGCTGGGGCAGGATCTTCAAAAGAACCAGAAAGTTTGCACCCTCGCTTACTGGCACCATCCACGATACAGCTCCGGGTGGCACGGCTCAGATCAGCGGATCGATGCCATCTGGCAACTTCTATACAATGCCGGGGTCGACCTGATTCTGAACGGTCACGATCACGAGTATGAGCGTTTCGAGCCGCTCTCCCCGGCTGGCATGGTAGATTCGGCCAGGGGAATGGTAGAAATTGTCGCGGGAACCGGCGGTGGTGAGCTACGGGGATTCAGCCGCATCGCACCGCATAGTGCGTTTCGGCTGGAAGGCCGCTTCGGCGTTCTCAAGCTCACCCTGGGCGCCCGGGAGTATCAGCACGCGCTGATCGATGTGACCGGCCGAATCTGGGACCCGGGTGCCGGGAAGTGCCACTAATGGTGACAGGTGGCAAGTAAGAGGTGAAAGGTAAAAGGTGAAACGTGCGAGATCCGACATCTCTTATATTTTACCTTTTACTTTTCACCTCTCACCGTATCACCGATTTATCGCTCCAGCTCTTTTGCCGCTGACTCCACCAGCCCCGCTTCCGCTTCGATACTTTGCGCCACTCGAGCGATCTCCCGCTCCGCCTCCGCCCATTTCCGCTGCTCGATCGCTTCGCGAATGCCGGGCATCGTCTTGACGCCATACCCGGTGTATAAGCCTGGTGCGTAAATCAGGTGTTGAAACCACGGCCGTCCTGGAAGTCCATCCTTGCTCGTCAATGCTCGCTCTGTCTTGAGAAGCACCTGGTTGATGCCTGCTGCCCTGGCCCCTGGCCATTGCACCGCGCTGTCACTCGCGAGACGGCCCAGGGCCTTTTCGTATCCCTCCGCGGCGTGTGTCAGGTGGTCGAGCGCGTTCTCCAGCGGCGCAAAATTGAGATGTGGCGGTGGGTCGAGCCGGGCCGGCGGAGTGGTTGGCTCCCGCGGGTCGGAAACCGCCTGGAAAACGCCATCATCCAGCTGCCGGTTTCGCTCCACGGCCTCCTCCTGCTTGTTCTCCAGCAGCTTCTTGAGCTCTGTAAGGTATTGCGTGAACGTGTCAGCCTGGCGAGTGAACTCGAAGGGAAGCACTTCGGCGGAGGATAACCGCATGATCGCGGTCCCAATCGTTTGGGCCAGCGTCTGCCCGTAGGCGAACGTGGTGTCATCGAAGCTGGTGAACCATCTGAAATCGTCATAGACGGAGTGGTAGATCCCGCCACCCCCTTCGCCGCCGAAGCTGAGATCGAGTGAAGCGATCCCTGCGTGCTGAAGGAACGGCGTAAAGTCCGAGCCGGACCCCAGCGCGTCGATACGAAGGTCCCCGCGGGAGCGAGCTTCCTCTCTCGCCTCGGCTGAGCCGTTGGAAATACTCTGGAGCTGAGCCCGCTTCCAGACCGGGAGGTTTGTCTCCGGGTCGGTGATATCGCGGGCAACATCGTTGATAAAACGTTCCAGGACATGGGAGCCGCCCATCCCGAGGAACCCGCGGCTCGACACGTCCGAGTTGATATAGGCGACTCCGTGCTCGGCCAGTTCCGCCGCATGGGTCTCGACCCATTCGGTGGACCCCAGCAACCCTTCTTCCTCACCGTCCCATGCGGCATAGATAATCGTGCGGCGGGGTCGCCAGCCTTGTTTGAGCAGCCCACCCAGTGCGCGTGCTTCTTCCAGCAGAGAAACCTGGCCCGAGAGCGGGTCCTGGGCGCCATTCACCCAGGCATCGAAGTGATTGCCGCGAATGATCCACTGATCGGGTTCGGTGCTACCCGGGATACGGGCAATGACATCGTTGAGCGTGACGGTCTTCCAGTCAAAGCGGAGC
>JBDTRF010000385.1:0-2587 GCA_039931815.1 Gemmatimonadota bacterium | reverse complement strand
GAATGCTGGCGGGAGAATCGCTCACCATTTACGGCGACGGCAAACAGACCCGCGAGCATGTTGATGAGGCCGAACAGATTGGTCTGCGCATCCAGCGCGGGATCCTGGACCGAGACCCGCACATCGATCTGCGCGGCCTGGAGGTTCACAACGTCAAACTTTCCGCGAGCCACTGCGCTGCGTGCCTCGGGTGACCGCACGTCGGCCTTGATGAATTGCGCACCGGCAGGCACGTTGCTTTGACGCCCGCGGGAAAGATCATCCAGCACCGTCACGTCCCATCCGGCGCGTTGATATTCCGCGGCCAGGTGAGAACCAATGAACCCCGCCCCGCCTGAAACCAGCACCCTACCGCTCATAGAACTCCTTGAGGATTCAGTTTTTGTGAGGTCCGGGAAGCCGGTGAACAATAATACCGCCCATGGGTCAGGAGCTATGAGGGAACATGATATGGATGCGAAGTTTTCGGCAGCGACCTCCGGGAGATGCCGAGGTCGGTGAGAAGGACACATGCAGAACGACCCTCCTGTGGGGGAGGGTCGTCTGACGTGTTCTCGTTCGGGAGTGTATGGCGATTGTCACTCCAGCGGCAGACCCTAGGAAGGAATCTTCGCGACCTGGCGCGCCGCGGTTCCCGGTGGCACATCGGGAGACATGACCACAAGCACCCGGGTGGTCGCGGTATGATCGCGCACGTGCACGACCTGAAGGACCGCCATGACTTCCGGGACAGTGGCGGCTCCATCCTCGCGTTTCGTCACCGATCGGCGAACCTCGAAGAGATCGCCGGGGCTGACGCCATCTGCCCTGCCCTTGCTGATGAAGACAACGTCCTGTGGACCCTTGAGCACCTGGGCGTCGCGGCTCTCGATCACGGCCGCCTCGACGCCATCGGAGATCGGCACCGGGCGGACTTCGCCCGGATCGGGGAAGCGCTCGACCGGAATGGTCTGCTGGCCGGGCCGGATCGGCCCGTAGATGGCGATTACCTCTGCCGTATTCTCCGCGCGACTCACATCGGTCACCCGGAGCATCCCGGTCGGCACGATCACCTCGCCGTAGTGATCAATCTTGCGATCGACCCGGATGACGAGGAGGCTATCACCGACCTGGTAGGACGCGCCGGGAGGCGGCGACACCGCCATCTTGGAATAGAGAGCAATGGAAGCGGTCGTCGTCATCGTCGCGATCTGCGAGGGAGCCACCGGGCCCATGAACTTGCCCGTCGTCAGCACCTGCCCCTCGGTCAGAAACCCGGACGAATGAAATTCGCTCCGGCGGAGCGGCCGATAGGGCTGCTGGCTATATGCCGCGAGCGTGGCTTCCATCTGTCGATTGCGCGACGAGGTGCCGAACAGGGGTGACATGTCAGTTGGCGCCGTATCCTGGGCGGCCAGGTTCAACACGCCGGTAATGGCGGTATCGGCCGGCGTCTCCACCATGACGCGTACGGTATCAGTCTGGACCGAGACACTCTGCACGACGGTCGAGGGTTGATCGGCCACGGGGGGCGGAGCCTGAGTGGTCATGGGAGCAGGCGTGTCCTGCGCCGGGGCCGGGGTATCCTGGGTCGGAACCGCCGGAGTCTGCGCCATTCCGGCGGCAAGTTGCAGCACCTCCCCTGGATAGATCCAGTGAGGATCCTCCACGACGGAGGTATTGAGCCGATAAATCTCCGGCCAAAGCACCGGATCGCCCAGATACTGTCGCGCGATCGCCCAGAGCGTATCACCCGTTTTAACGGTGTGAGTCTGCGGAGTCTGGGCATGAATGAGCGAGGGAATGGCTGCACCCAGGCAGACCAGACCGATTGTACGGAGTCGCGAATTGATAGTCGTCATGGGCGAGGTAGGGATGAGCCTGCGAGGCATGGAGAATTCCCCCAAGCGGGTCATTGAGTCGGAATCGGCGATGGAGCTTTGTGAATCGAGGACGGCGTTCAATATATAACTCTAGCAAAATCAACGCCATACAGGCCCCACCTCAAGTAGACTCTTGCAAAGAGAAGGGAGAAGCGAACTTAACCGCTGTGGCCGGAGCCACTTGAGGGTTGAAGGACACGCGAATCGTGGGCGCTTCGCGGGTTCTGGGGTGAAGCGCAATAGCTGGCAGGTTTCCCGCGACATCGCGGAGAAGGCGAAAGAGGAAAGCTTTCTCAGGGCCGGCCGGTAGCAGTCTGGCCTGGGTCACGCAGGGAAATGAAACGGATTTACTTCCCTGGACGATGACCAGACCGGTTTAACCCCTCGTTAATCAGGGCGACCACGGCCGCAGGGTCGGCGACTTCCACCACGAGCCGGACATAGTGCTCGTGGTCCAGCTCCAGCACGATCGTGCGATCGGGATCGTGCACGTCGAAAAAGACGGCGCCATCGCGCTGGTAAAAGGTGCCGGCGGTCAGGACTCCAGGAATCTGGGTACCAGGAAGCCGGAATCCGTGCCACCAACCCCGAGCCAGTTCCGGATCCACCCGCGCGCTCAGTACGTGGGACAGGGGAAACTCCAGTTGATTCTTGAGGGCCCAGAGTTTGTCCCACCCCTGGACCTCGAGTCGAATCCGGTCGCCTTCGAGCGAAATGTTGACCAT
>JBDTRF010000384.1:0-2607 GCA_039931815.1 Gemmatimonadota bacterium | reverse complement strand
CTGTACAATATCGCTTCGGTCAGCAAACCCATCTCCGCCGTCGTCGCCATGCGCCTGGTCGAGCTGGGTAAGCTCGACCTTGACCGTCCGATGAACGGTTTCGCGGGCTTCAGGGAATTCTGCCTGGAGGCCCGTGGCGAGGGCGGCATCTTCTTCGGCGACTATGATTGCGAATCGCCTGGACTTACCCTGCGGCGGGTCATGTCGATGAGGAGCAATGGTGTCCCCGGCAGTCACTTCCTCTATAACCCGCCGGCTTATTCCTGGACCTCGCGGCCGATGGCGGAGGTGGCGGGGGCAGCTTTCTCATCGCTGGTTGCGCAGTATGTATTTGCGCCCGCCGGCATGAGCCGATCTGCGCGAATCAATCGCCGGCTTCCCCTTCGCCCAGAGCTCGCGGCCGATCTGGCAACACCCTATCATGTCGATTCACTGGGGCGATGGGCAGAATCGCCTCCACCGCCACCGCAGGGCGATGGTGCCGCAGGCGGCGTTATTTCAAATGTGCTGGACCTCGCTCGATTTGACATCGCGCTCGACCAGGGAAAGCTTCTGCGCCCGGAATCGCGAAAGGAAATGTGGACACCATCGCGGGGAGCCGCGGACACGGTATTCCCCTATGGGCTTGGCTGGTTCGTCCGCACGGTCAATGGCCAGCAACTCATCTGGCACACTGGCCTCTGGGAAGGAGCGTACTCAGCGCTGTATATGAAAGTTCCCGAGCGCGGGGTTTCTCTTATCCTTCTGGCGAACAGCGATGGATTACAATACCCCACGGCGCTCACCGCGGCGTCCATTGAAAATTCCCCATTTGCCATGATGTTTCTACAGAGTCTCAAATAGGACAGTTTGTTCGCACACCCAGCCAGGTATCAACGGCAATGACCCACACTACGAGAATGCGATGAGCGATATCCCTTCGACCGCTCAGGTTCAATACTTGAATCCCGCTGGAATGAGCAGGAACCCAGCGTTTTCCCAGGGGATCGCGGTCACCGGAAATGTGAAAACAATTTACGTGGGCGGTCAGAATGCCGTCGACGGATCGGGAAACATGGTGGGCAAGGCGGATATGGAGCTTCAGGCGGAGCAGACCTTCAAGAACCTGGAGACCGTGTTGGCGGCTGGAGAAGCGCGACTCGAGCACATTGTCCGGTGGACGATTTACCTCGTGCAGGGACATGCTCCACAACCAGCCCTGGAGGTGTTTCGCCGGGTGTGGGGCAGGCGGGGCAATCCTCCAACGATTTCTGTCTTGACCGTCGCGGAACTGGCCAACCCTGACTTCCTCCTGGAAATCGACGCTATCGCTGTCGGGCCGAGATCGTGAGCACCCCTCAGCCGGTCGTGCTCTCCACCATTGGCCAGATCGCCCAGCCCGTCACTGATCTTGAGCGAGCCGTCGGATTCTACCGCGATATTCTGGGCCTGCGATTTCTCTTTCAGGCGCCTCCGGGATTGGCTTTCTTCGATTGCGCCGGGGTTCGTCTCATGCTGGATGCGCCGGCGAAGGATCGAGCCGGGCAGGGATCGGTGATCTATTTCAAAGTCGACGACATCCACGCTTGTGCTGATGCTTTCACCAAGCGAGGTATCGCCTTTGAACGCGCTCCGCACCTGATTGCGACCCTCCCGGACCATGACCTCTGGATGGCGTTCTTCCGGGATCCTGACGGCAATCTGCTGGCGCTCATGCGTGAGCTGGGACGCTAACCTGCGATGGCAGCAGCCAGCGTTGGGCATATTCTACCGCAGGCGGATCCGCCCCTGATTCTATTGTTGCATCCATTTTGACGACTCACCATCGGTACCCGACCAGGTTTCTGGCTATGACACATTCATATCTCCTGATTTGTTGCTGCCTTTCCTGCCTGATCGGGTGTTCCCCGAGTGGGCAGGCGACGCCGAATGGGGCCAGCGCCGACATTCGGGCAGCGATACAGGCCGGGGACGAGGCCTGGTCCCGTGCGTACATCGCCGGCGATACCGCCGCTATGCGCGATTTGTATGTGGACAGCGTTGTCAGCATGCAGGCCGGAGCGAGGGATCTGATCGGCCGAGGCGCAATGGTCACGGATTTTGCAAATGCCATCGCCGTGCGGACTGATACTGTCCTTCGAATCGAGACGGTGATCGTGAGCCTGGAACACAGTGGTCGGCTGGCCTGGGAATCGGGTCACGTCGAGTTCACCCGTCGGGCTCGCGATTCAGTGAACGCGGAACCGCGAATGTCCCGATTCAAATACATCACCTTCTGGGAACTCGGGGTCGATGGGAAATGGCGGATTCGTCGCGACCTCGGGGTTCCCGACGCCCCGGATTCAGTAAACTGAAACGACGAGGGCCAGGGACCGGAACAATTTCACACTGCGAAAGTGATCTCGTGCTCGTGCTGTGTCGCATCGTCTCGTTCCATCAGGATGAGGAGTTCCACTGGGTCGCGGAGCTCGAGTGCGGACATCAGCAGCATGTCCGCCACGATCCGCCATGGCAGGTGCGCCCCTGGGTGCTTTCCGGGACGACTCGCGCAGAGCATCTGGGAACAACCCTGGATTGCCCTCTCTGTTCTCAGGATCTTCGCGGCCTTTCCGAGGCACAGATCGCCGC
>JBDTRF010000383.1:0-2713 GCA_039931815.1 Gemmatimonadota bacterium | reverse complement strand
CTTTTCATAGCTCCTCACCCGCCCCGAGCCGGATTGCTTCCGAGTCGAGCTCGCGTTCCAGTTCCAGCAGGACTTCGTCTCCGATCGCGCCCTCGTCCCGCAGGCGAACCATGGCTCGCCGCTCGGCCCGGAGCAGGTCCGCCCGGAGACGGCGGGACTGGTTCGACTGACTTTCGCTCGCGGTTCCGCCACGCTCCCGCTCAAACCTCCGTCGATATTCCTCCCGAAGCCGCTCCACGTCATCGGCGGAAACCCAGGCCTCATCGGACAGGTCCTCCAGTCGTTCCAGGCCGTTCCGTAACGCTTCGTGCCGGGCGTGCTGGCGTTCGAAGATGGGAGTCGAATCCTCCGCAAATTTGAGTCGTCGGATCAGCGGCGCCAGCGTGAGGCCCTGGATCACCAGGGTTACCAGGATCACGCCAAGGGCAATGATCAGGATCTCGGAGCGATAGGGGAAACGGCTTCCATCGGAGAGGGCAACCGGAATCGCGAGCGCAGAGGCGAGCGACACGATCCCGCGCATGCTGGTCCAGGCAATCAGGCCGACACTCCTGGGATTGGGCTGCGGCTCCCGTGCCCGGATTTGAGAACTTGCCCAGCGTGGGAGGTAGGTGCCGATCGGAACCCAGATGAGGCGGACCACGATGACGATCGCACTCACTGCGAGCGCGACTGTTCCGGTCCGGAGCAGGCTCTCGGTCGGCGTCGTCTCTATCAGATCACCAAACTGAACACCGAGCAGCACGAAGATGAGGCCATTGACCAGGAAGATGAGGAGATCCCACACCGCCCCGGTGTTGACCCGGGTCAGCGGCGAGACCACCGTCGAGAAATGCTGCCGCAGATACAGTCCACCGGCCACGCAGGCGAGGACAGCGGAGACGTGAAGCAGTTCCGCGGCAATCCAGGCCGAATAGGGCGCGAGCAACGTGAGCAGCGCCAGCGCGATCGTATCGGTGGTGCGTCGCGCAAGGGCGACGATCAGCCAGGCGACCGCGAGGCCTATCAGGATTCCAATCGCCGCATCGATAAAGAACCGGACGATCGATTCCCCCAGGCTGAAATGCCCGGTCACCGCCGCCAGCACCGCGGTGCGATACAACACCAGGGCCGAGGCATCGTTGACCAGGCTCTCGCCCTCGAGAATCACGACAATTTTCCGGGGCACCGGCAGGCGCTTGATGATGGCTTCGGCGGCGACCGCGTCGGGCGGAGAAACGATGGCACCGATTGCCACCGCGACGGCCCAGGGGAGCCCGGGCAGCAGTGCGTGGGTGGCCAGGGCAACCGCGCCGGTCGTCGCGATAACGAGACCGATGGCAAGCAGGCCGATTGGCCGCAGGTTGGAGCGGAATTCTCGAAACGAGGTGTAGTAGGCCGCGGACCAGAGCACAGGTGGAAGGAAAACGAAGAATACCAGATCCGGGTCGAGCTCAGGTACCGCGGCACCCTGGACCAATCCGACAAGAAGACCCGCCGCCACCTGGAGAATAGGTGTCGGAATAGGGAGGCGCCGAGCCAGTGCCGTCACCGCCATGACCAGCGAGCCCAGGCCCAGGGCCAGTAGAACGGCGTGAGAGGCTCCGGTCATGTGCCTCGGCTGATGGTGATTGCGTTCATGCGGATGGGTTCGAGGACGCAGGCGTGAATATCATTGAGTGGAATATGACATTCGGGCCAGTTCCGAAGCAATCCACCGGGATCGCGGCGTCCCCGGCCCGAGTTCCCGGCGGAGACTCCGCGCGAATCGGGGTGGAAGCGGTGGGAGGGGATGCAGCTGCCGGGAAGGATACGCCGATGCCCAATGGGGCGATTGGCGATAGGCCTCGTCTAGAGGAGAGAGTCGGAGGAGATGACCGTGAGAGTGTAGTCCATGCGATCGCTCGCGCGGCGGAGCCGGAGCAATCCCGGCCGGTATGACCCGTCCTTCCGGCGAAAGAGGCAGCTGGTATCAACCACGGCGGGTGGGTTGGGCAGCGCCTGCCACAGGCCGGACGTCCGGTCACCCGTCGGGAATAGTCCCAGGATGGGCAGCAGGTCGGTCAATTCCTTGCGTGATTCGTAGCCGAGGAACTCGACCATGGCCTCGTTGGCATAGAGCAGGCGGCCTTCATGGCTGAGTTTGCAAAGCGGGTAGGGACATTCATCGAGCGTCGCGCGAGCCAGTTCCAGCGCTTCGCGCAAGGCGGCTTCAACCCGCATTTTTGCGATGGCCGCTTCCTTGAGATCGCTGACCTGTTTCTGCAGGGCCAGCGCTTCCAGGCCGGCCAGGGACTTGGAGGAAACCCAACGGCTGTGTTTGGACACCATCCCTCACGCGGATACCTGGTCACGCCGGCCGTCCGGCCGGCACTCACTGAAGGGAGTGGAAGAACACCCTTGCGGACACCTATCCTGACGCGTGAGCCATGTGAAATGGAGGTGTGGAAATGGTGCGACTTATGTAAAACAGGAGAAGGTAGAAGAAAGGAGAAGACAATAGCGGAAAGCAACAGATAGTAGAAGAGAGAAACAGGGTAGGACAGGACAACAGAAATAAGGTCCAGGAATCGACGGGCAGAGCGACCGCGCAGGAACCTCACGGTCCACCGGCACTACCTGTTTTTCCTTGTTGCCCGCCGGTTTTTGTTTTCCTGCTTTTCTCCTGGTTTCAGTGACGTCAGGTTGGCTTCGTCACCATGGCCCAGACCACGCTGAGCATGGCCAACACATA
>JBDTRF010000382.1:0-2716 GCA_039931815.1 Gemmatimonadota bacterium | reverse complement strand
TGATTCGACTCGCGCCTGGGGAACCGTCCGTCCAGCAATCGGGGACCCAGGATCGATGGTGCTCCTGCTTTCGGTGCCCGCCGCGAGGAAATACTATCCAGGGTTGGTTTGGAGAAAGTCGCGAACGGTTTCATCATCAACCGCGACCGATAGCCAATCGGTCGCGATTCCATCTTCTTCGTTCCCCGCATTAAGGAGCTGGCAATGAAACATCCGCGCCTGCTCGCGCTCGTTTCCGTGTTCAGTCTGGCGTTCTCCCCCAGCCTCGCTCGTGCGCAGCTGACGGTCCCCGGTCCTCATTTCACGGTCAGCTTTCCCCGGTCCCGGAGTGCCGTCCCCCTCGACGGCAGGCTTCTCGTGATGTTGTCCACGGATTCCACCGCCGAGCCGCGCACGCAGATTGCCGACGGGCTCACGACTCAGCAGATCTTTGGAATCGATGTGGCATCACTGGCCCCTGCGCGGTTGGCCAACCTTGATGCCCGGGCGCTCGGATATCCCCTCGCATCGCTGACGGATATACCTGCGGGACGCTACTGGGTGCAGGCGCTGCTGAATCGGTATGAGCGATTCCATCGTGCGGATGGCAAGAATGTCCTGTTGCCGCCGGATATGGGAGAGGGCCAGGTATGGAATCAGAAGCCCGGTAACCTCTATAGTGCTCCGCGCTGGGTGGTGATCAATCCGCGTCGCGCCACCGCGATTCTGCTTTCGCTCGACTCCGTCATCCCTCCGATCACGCCGCCCGCCGACACGAAATATGTTCGTCACGAGCGCATCGAGAGCAAGCTCCTCACCGCCTTCTGGGGGCGCCCGGTGTTTCTCGGCGCCCACGTGCTCCTCCCCGAAGGCTTCGATGAACACCCGAATGCCCGCTATCCCCTGGTGATCGACCACGGGCACTTTCCGGGCGATATCGGCGTGTGGCGTGACTCGCCGCCAGACACGACCCTCAAGCCGGACTACAGCGAACGGTTTCATCTTGCGGGATATAACCGGATTCAGCAGGAGCTGGCCTGGCAGTTCCACCAGGACTGGACCGGTCCCGCGTTCCCCCGCGTCCTGCTCATTGAAATCCAGCACCCCACCCCCTATTACGACGACTCGTACGCCGTCAACTCGGAGAATAACGGTCCCTACGGCGACGCGATCATGCAGGAGCTGATCCCCTACCTTGAAAAGAAGTACCGGGGAATCGGTCAGGGATGGGCCCGGTTCACCTATGGCGGCTCGACCGGTGGCTGGGAGGCGATGGCGGCGCAGATGTTTTATCCCGAAGAGTTCAACGGTGCCTGGATCGCCTGTCCCGATCCCCTCGATTTCCACGCCTTCGAGCTGGTGAATATCTACGACGACTCGAACGCATTTTTCCCGTCGAGCCCCTGGCTCAAAGTGCCCCGTCCTGCTCATCGCGACTACCTCGGCCGCATCTCCTCAACCGTCGAGAGTGAAAATCGCTATGAGCTGGTCCTCGGCACGCACGGGCGTTCGGGTGGCCAGTGGGACATCTGGCAGGCCGTATTCTCCCCAGCTGGTGCCGACGGATATCCCCAGCCGATCTGGAACAAATCCACCGGGGTGATCGATCATGCGGTAGCCCAGTACTGGCGAGATCACTTCGACCTGACCCACATCCTCCAGCGTGATTGGTCGACACTGGGACCTCGGCTCAGGGGGAAACTTCACATCTACGTTGGTGAGGCGGACAACTACTTCCTCAATGATGCCGTGTATCTTACCGAAGGTGTTCTCACGTCATTGTCCAATCCTCCGGCTGATGCCGAGGTCGATTACCAGCCGCGGGCAGAGCATTGCTGGAATGGGGATCATACGCGGTCCAACGCCTATTCCCGGCTGCGCTACGCCCAGATGTTCATTCCGCGCATCATGGATCAGGTCAGGAAGAATTCGCCGGCGGGAGCCGATACGCTGAGCTGGAGATACTAGTGAACGGTGTCCTCGCCTGAATCGTGGACGCGAAGCGAAGCTCAACTCCTTGCGCCATTGTGACGACATACAGTTACCAGCGATTTCACGACGTGCTACCGGGACCTGAATGGATTCTACCTATCAGTACGACCTCGTCTGCATCGGCAGTGGCCCTGCTGGCCAGCGTGGGGCCATCCAGGCCGCCAAGCTGGGGAGGCGTGTCGCACTCGTGGAGCGGCGCGGCATCATGGGTGGCGTCTGCGTTGGGACCGGAACCATTCCGAGTAAGACATTCCGGGAGGCGGTGCTGTCGTTCGCTACCTCGGGCGGAGACTGGGACCGGCGTCGACTCCTCCGTCCCAATCAGCGCGCGACGTCTGAGCAACTGCTCGCCCGTGTTGACGACGTAGTCAAGCTGGAGTGCCAGCTCATCGAAAACCAGCTGCGCCGAAACGATGTCGATGTGATCAGTGGGGAAGCGACCTTCAAGGACCCGCATACTCTCGTCATTCATACACCCGAGGGCAGCAGCCGTGAGATCACGGCGGCCAATATCCTGATCGCGGTGGGCTCCGTCCCGACGCCGGCGCCCGGCGCCACCAGCGATGGCGAGACGATCATTACCAGTGACGAGATCATATCGATCAAGCGGATGCCCAAGACCCTTACCGTGGTCGGCGCCGGAGTGATCGGCATCGAGTACGCTTCGATGTTTGGCGCGGTTGGCGTCGAAGTCGTCATCGTTGACCGGCGACAACGTCCACTGGAATTTCTCGACCAGGAAATC
>JBDTRF010000381.1:0-2738 GCA_039931815.1 Gemmatimonadota bacterium | reverse complement strand
GAATCTGGCGTCGCTGGAGCCGGGGTTCGATCGCAATCACGTGCTGCTCTTCGCCGTGTATCCCGCGACTCTGGGGTACCAGGGCGATCGCGAGCATCAACTCTATCAGCAGCTTCGTGCGCGGCTGGAAGCGACGCCGGGCGTGCGCGCGGCCGCGACCTCCCGGACACGGCTCGTTTCGAGCGGTCGAGAAGCCTGCACGCCGGTTCCGGATGCGCCGACACCGACCATGAACTGGGGAGCGCCGGTCAGTCCCCGATTCTTTGCCACGATGGGTGTCCCCCTTGAGCGCGGTCGGGAATTTGACGATGGCGACCGAACCGATGGAGTCCAGGTCGCGATCGTGAGTGCGGCGGCAGGAAAGGTGTTCTTTCCCCGAGTCGATCCCCTTGGGCGAGAGATTCATATCGAGGGTGAAACGGGAGGGCGGACGGTGGTCGGCGTCGTCGGCGACGTCGGTACCTATAGCTCGGACCCCTCCGACCGGGGCCTACCCTCCTGCAACGTATACATTCCCGTGACCCAGGCGCCGTCCCGGCAAATGGGACAGCAATGGATTGAAGTCAGGGCGGATGGGGATCCGGCGGCACTGCTGCCATCGGTGCGCCAGGCCGTGGGTGAAGTCGATAGCCACCTGTCCCTCTTCTGGCCCGGCACCGTCGAGCAGGAAGTCAGGGATCTCTATGGGACGCAGATGTCACTCGCGATGCTCTCGGGAGTTTTCGGCGCGCTGGCACTTACCTTCGCCGCGATCGGCCTGCTGGGAATCGTGTCCTACGGTGTTGCGACCCGACGTGGAGAGCTGGGTCTTCGTATCGCGCTTGGTGCGACGCCATTCACCATCATCGGGCAAATCCTCCAGGAGACCATGGCGCTGGTCCTCCTGGGCGCGGTGCTCGGAGTCCTCGGCGCGGTTGGCTCGACCCGCCTCCTGTCCGGTCTTCTCTACGGCGTCTCTCCGCTCGACCTGGTTTCGATCGTCGGCGCAATTCTCCTGTTGCTGGTCATTGGACTGCTCGCCGCCTACCTGCCGGCCCGGCGGGCGGCGCGACTCGACCCGGCGATCACTCTCCGGAACGAATAGATCAAAGGCCGACCCCCGGCCGGCCCATGACTGCTTCCCGGACGTGTCGCCGCACTATTGCCGCTTCGCTGCCCCCTCGCGGAGACGCTCTTCCTGCTTTCGAAGCTCGGGAGTAAACTCCTCCCCGAAATCTTCCGCCTCAAAGACCTGGCGTATCTCGATCTCTACCGCACCATCGCCGTCGAGGACGGGCCATCGCTTCACCCATTCGATCGCCTCTTCCTTTGATTTGACCTGTATCATGGAAAACCCCGCGATCAACTCCTTGGCTTCCGCAAACGGCCCGTCCATGACAGTCGGACGACCATGGGAAAACTTGACTCGCGCGCCTTTGGATGAGGGCTGCAACCCCTCGCCCGCCAGAAGTATTCCGGCGTTACTCATGTCTTCCATGTATTGGCCCATCGCGGCCAGCAGTTCCTGGTTGGGAAGCACGCCGGCTTCGGTGCTTTTATCCGCCATACGGATGATCATGAATCGCATCGAGCGTCTCCAGTGGGTTCGGTTGCAAGCAGAAAGGGATTCAGGGTGCGTCAGACCATTGCCCCCGCCATCAGGTGATTCATCACATCCACGCACTCGTCATACGAGCAGCTGGCGTGTCGGCCGCACTTCGACGGTTCCCAGACTTGCACTCGGAATCCGGGCCGCAATCTGCGTTGCCTCGGTCAGGTCCCTGGCCTCGATCACATAAAAGCCGGCGACCATCTCTTTGGATTCCGCATAGGGCCCATCCGTTACCGATATCTTTCCGTTTCTCAGCCTGACGCATTCCGTCGTGCGTGCCGGCTGCAGAGCCTCCGCATCCACCAGATGACCGCTTGCCCGCAATGCGTCGTTAAGGGTGAGATGGGCCGCATTCAGCGCTGTCATGTCCGCTTCCGGCATGGCATCCATCTGCTGTTCGTCCAGGTAGATCAGGCACAGGTATTTCATGATCTTCTCATCTCGCAGGCTTGGGGCATAGTGAGGGTCAGGAAACCAGCGGCCCTAAACTGGCCGGGGTGACCGTAACATCGCAAGCTGGAGCAGGCCGCCGTGCCGGTCTAGGCCGAGAGGGCTTTACGGGAGAATAGAGCGATGGGTGTGCCGATCAGAAAGGCATGCACGGCGATGCTCAACCCGATCCACCAGGCATTCTTCGATCCGCCCCCGCCGGCGGCTGAGAGCGGGACGACAACGTAATTCATGATGGCATAGAGCAGGACGCCATACAGCGGCCCGTAGGTCCACGGGGAACGTTGGAGCGGCGCCCATCGTCGAGCCACCAGGTAGTAGGTGAAGGACATCGTGATCGCGATGAAGAAGTGAAGCGCCAGCCCGAGGGCGGCGGTCGCGGCCCCTCCCTCGAAGGAAGCATCGCCCAGGAGACCGGCGGCAACGGATTGGAAAATGCGCTCCGCCGATAGCCCGACCTTGATTGCCCAGAACGCCCAGGCAAACGTGATGTCGAACGCTCCAGCGACTAGTCCACCAGCGAGAACAAACTGCCACGGGGAGGTCGTGCGCCGGGAAAGGGACGAGGTGGTCATGGTCGAGAAATGTTCCAGTCGGGGTGAGCGATGAAAAAGCCATGTGAGTGACCAATGCGCGGTTCAGCCCATGAACGCGCCGCCGGTGACATCAAGCACGACGCCGGTGATCCAGCCCGCTT
>JBDTRF010000380.1:0-2740 GCA_039931815.1 Gemmatimonadota bacterium | reverse complement strand
GCGCGCGCCATCGGCGAGGACAATCCTGGTTCCCGAGGGAAGCAACCGCCACATTTCCCGGGAGCGGCTGTGCGCGAGTGGAGTGCCAGGACGCACGCGAGAACGGAGGGCCAACCAGGTTCGGACGAGCAGGGCAATACCGATGACCGCGCCCATCAGCCAGGCTACCACCATGAGACCACTCGCCGAGGTTCCGAGAAGTGAGAAAACATCGGTGATGGCGGTCAGCCGAAGGGTGCGGGTCACGCCCATCAGCGGAGAGGTCAGTTCCGCCAGATTCGACGCTGGTGCCCCACTGAGCGCTCCTGACCACCGGATCGAACTCGTCAGGAGAGCGCCGAAGAGCGCGGTTCGCCAAACCATTTCAGCACCGCGGGGCCTCCCCGGGATCCGCCGGCACACGACGGTTGCGGCCAGGAGCAGGAGGGTGCTGTGCAGCAGATAGGTGAGAAGCCAGGCCGCAGTCAGGCGGAGAATGGACTCGAGGGTCATGACGCCTCGCCCCGGCGCGATTGCGCCTCCTCGACCATGGTTCGAATACGATCGAGATCGCCGGGAGAGAGCTCCCGGGTGGAAAGCAACTGACTGACCAGTTCGGTGGGATCACCCTGGAACACCGAATCCATGAGGGACCCGAGCATGGATCTACGGACCTCGGGCTCGGTGACGAGTGATCGGTAGAGGAAGAGACGCCCTTCGGAGCGATGGCCGACGAGCCCCCGTTTTTCCAGTCGGGTGAGCAGCGTCGACACTGTCGTGAGGGCGAGCCCGCGTTCCCGATCCAGGGCCGCCTGGACCTCAGCGGCCGAGGCTTCCCTGCGGCTCCAGAGGACGCGAATGATGGCGAGTTGAAGATCGCTTAACTCAACAGATTCAGGCATCCGCACAAACTACACGTGTCGTTGAAGCCTGGCAATAGGTCAAATCAGGGCCGGTACACTCCCCAGACCGCGCGGAGGGCATCGCTGATCTCACCGAGCGTTGCCCTGGCCCGTACGGCGTCGATGATCGCCGGCATCATGGGGTCTTTCCCTTTGGCGGCCGCGGTGATGGCCGTGAGGCTCTGCTTGGCCTTGCCCGCGTGGCGTCGAGCGCGTCCATTGGCCAGGCGCCCTTGTTGTCGCACCTCGAGCGCCTTGAAATCGGGGAGTTCGATGGCCGCGGGCGGTGATTCATCGGTGAAGCGATTGGTACCGACCACGGTCGTCGCCCCGGACTCCTGGGCTTGTTGCAGTTCGTAAGCGCTCTTCGCGATGCTATCCTGGAAGAAGCCCTGCTTGATGGCCTGGGCTGCCCCGCCCAATCCATCGATCTTCTCGATCAGCGCCCGCGCCTCGTTTTCGATTTGATCGGTCATCGCCTCGACGTAATAACTGCCGGCGAGGGGATCGACGGTCGCGGCTGTTCCGCTTTCGTAGGCGAGAATCTGCTGGGTTCGGAGCGCCAGCATGGCTGACTCCGCTGACGGGAGGGACAGGGCTTCGTCGTGCCCGTTGGTGTGCAGCGACTGGGTTCCACCCAGCACGGCGGCGAGTCCCTGGACGGTGACGCGGACGATGTTGTTGAGCGGTTGCCGCGCCTGGAGCGTCACGCCACCGGTCTGGGTATGGAAGCGGAGTCGAGCGGTGGCGTCGTCAGCGGAGAACCGTTCCCTGGCGAGCCGGGCCCAGAGACGGCGAGCTGCCCGGAATTTTGCGGCCTCTTCAAACAGATCGTTGTGCGATGCGAAGAAGAACGAGAGCCGGGGGCCGAAGGTGGCGAGGTCGAGACCGGCAGCGAGGGCGCGCGTGACATACTCGATGGCGTTCGCCAGGGTGAATGCCACCTCCTGAACCGCCGTCGCACCCGCCTCCCGCATGTGATAGCCGCTGATTGAAATGGGATTGAAGCTCATCCCTTCGTCGGCCACAAAACGGAAAATATCGGTAATCAGCCGGAGCGATGGTTCGGCGGGATAAATGTACGTCCCGCGGGCAATGTATTCCTTGAGAATGTCGTTCTGAACGGTCCCGGTCAGCGCTTTCCGCGCGACCCCCTGTTCTTCGCCAACCACGATATACATGGCCAGGAGAATTGCGGCGGTGGCGTTAATCGTCATGGAGGTGGAGACTTTGTCGAGCGGAATCTCCTTGAAGAGCACCGCCAGATCGTCCACCGTGTCGATGGCGACCCCGACCCTTCCGACCTCGCCCGCAGCCATGGGATGGTCGGAATCGTAACCCATCTGGGTAGGGAGATCGAACGCGGTGGAAAGGCCCGACTGTCCGGCGGCGAGCAGCTGCCGGAAACGAGCGTTCGTGTCCTCTGGCGTCCCGAAACCGGCGTATTGCCGCATGGTCCAGAGTCGCGAGGTGTACATCGCGGGATAAACGCCGCGAGTGAACGGGAATTGGCCCGGTTCTCCCAGATCCTGGCTGGGGCTCCCGGGCCAATCCGCCGGACCGAACACTGGTTTTCTCGAAACTGTCATGCTTGCCCTGGTCTTCGAAGAGGCTTTGGCGGTCACTGTACGCTCGGCAATCTAGCCGGTAAGGCCGGGAGATGAATGGTCGCGGTCGATCCGCCCAGGAATGATGAAGCCAAGGAGTGCGGTAAAATGATACCGGATGCGCGTTCCCGGTTATGTCATCTTCTTCAGCGGTGGTAGGCTAGGTGGAATCTACTGAGTGAATCGTATGGAGTCGCGATTGCCCAATCTGCCTCACTCGGACGTCACCGGCGCGGTGATTGGAGCGTTCTA
>JBDTRF010000379.1:0-2747 GCA_039931815.1 Gemmatimonadota bacterium | reverse complement strand
ACCAGCCAGGAAGCCGCCCATAGTGACGAAGCACCTCGAGTCGCTCCAGAACCGAAGCGAATTGGTGATCCCAAAGAACGCCATTTGCGGGGAAACAATCTGCGATGAGCGTCACACGATACACCGCTGCATAGAACACCAAATTTCGGTGAGTCAGTGCAGGTCCCGTCCCAGTACGCTGTCCCACGAAAGCAGTGCCGGCTTGGCGTGAAGCGCGGTGTCTACCAGGCCGAGCGTGGCGAAGAGAGGAAGTGTCGAGCCAGGCGGAAAAATCGACGGATCAAGATCGGTGAAAGTAATCTGGAATACACCCACCGCATCTGTCGCGCCGAGAAGTTCAGCCTGCCGATGGATATACCTGGCCTGAACCGCGGGTGATGTCACGACTGCTCCCACCGCCTGCGACGGCCAGCCTCCCTCGAGCACCATGACCGGCAAGGGGTCGGCGGTGACCATCCGGTCATAGTAGTTGATCGGAATGTCTTCCGGCTGCGCATATCCCCCAAGGTACGGATAGGAAGAAAGGCCCAGCGCGTCGATGAAAGGGAAGTCAATCCGGTCCTGCCCGATTCCTTCAAACACGTTCGTGCCCTGGAGCTTTCCCCATGCGGTCTCCACCTGCGCACTCACCATGAGCCTGGCCGTTGTCCCCAACGCGCGCTCATGGGTGGCCGCCGCATTGGTCATGGCAACCACCGCGGCGTACACCGGAGCCGGCGCCACGGCGCGGATGAGATTGGTTTCGGCGGCCAGACTCAGGTAGTCCGGCTTGAGGATACTGTCAACCGCGCTCACGTATTCGCGGTAGAGTCGCTGAACCATGGAATCCGTGATGCTCCGACCCAGGCTGATGAGCACCGGATCCTCCTGCGCCCGGTTCAGTCCGTCCGTCACATCCAGGGCCACCACAATCTTCTTACCCGAGCCGCGATAGTAGTTGACCAGGGGAAGCCGGACGATTCGGACCTCTGTGGCCGCGGCGGTATCCGCCAGGAGAATGTCCCACGGGATGGAGAGCTGAATGAGGCCCGCGTCGGAGTGTTGGGAGGAAAGCGTCAACGTGGGGATGAGCAGGGAGGTATCGGCCCGCGGGGGAAGCGCCGAGAAACCCATCATGAAACTGCGGCTCGGCCCTGAAGGTCCCTCATCCTTGTGGCAGGAGATCAGGACGATCCCCGCCAGCGCAATAATTCCCTTCCCCACCGCGCGAAGAATCGCCTGCAGTCTCATTGGGCAGCACCGCCCAGGCCATACCGCTCGGGATGACCACACACGATGGCGGCGGCAAGAATCCTGGGAACATATTCCCGGGTTTCTTCCGGTAGTTTCTTCAGGCGATACAGGTGCCAGAAGTCGCGCTTATCCTTGCGAAATCCCCCCTGCTCAGCCGCGACCTCGTGCAGCACGCGGCGGATCCCCGCTTCTCCCCGGTTGTAGCTCGCCATGGCCAGCATGAATGAATCCTCGCCGAACTCCGACAGCAGGTTGGCCAGGTGCCGAGCCGCGGCATGCGTCTGCCGTCCCACGTCGGTCCGCTCATCGACCTGGTCGTCCACCCGGAGACCCAGGGATTGCGCCGTGGAAGGCGTCATCTGCCACATGCCTCTGGCTCCGGCGTCCGACAGGGCCTCGGGATCAAATTGAGACTCAGCCCAGGCCACAAAGGCCATCTCCTCCGGCAGGCCGAGGAGATCAAACTCTTTCCTGATGACGGGCCAGAACCGCTGCTTCCGAGCGTAAATTGTGCGAAGATTGCCGGCTCGGGTCAGCAGATCTATATGGTACTGCAGCCGCTCGCGAAAGATCGGTGGAATCGCATAGGTCGTCGCGCTGAACTTCGCGAGAATCCCCCGGATGTCGCCTTCCAGGGAATCGCCTCGAGTCAGGGCAACCGCCTTGACACTGTCAGTCTGGATCAGCCTGGCGACGGTCCGCTCCGCGCTGCCGGTCAGAATCGCGAGAATACTTTCCAGCTCGACCAGCCGTCCGGGATCCCGCTCGTCTTCCATCTGCTGTTCCACCGCCAGGATCTCGCGATCGATGTCCGCCTTGGTCTGCACGAGATGGCTGATCTGACGATGTTGCAGAACAATGATGACGCCAAGCGCTGCGATTGAAACCGTGGCGCACACCGCGACGATGGCCACCACCTTGACCCATTTCTTCCGGGTCTTTTCCCGTACTTTCCGGGAGACCTGGCTGAACACCCCCGCCATGATGAACATGGAATGACCCGAATGTTCCTTGCCGGCCCGGGCCCGGGCTTCCGCCACGCGCTGGGCCGCTTCGCTCACCAGGAGGTTGGCGGAGCTATCGCCCAGGTCAGATTTGAGCTCGCTCGCCATCCGCTGCGCATCCTGACGGGCGTTGTAGGAATCGAGGACGCGGGGATCGACCATGGCGAACTCGGTCGGGATCTTTTCGCTGGTTTCCCTTCCCCTGCGCGGGGCCAGCTCGATCTCGACCAGGACTTCGGGGCCGGCGGGATGGCCGAAAACAATACGGTCTCCCGTGGCAAGCTGGTGTTTCACCACGCGCTGACCGTTCACCATGGTTCCGTTGGTCGAACCGGCGTCGATGAGGTGGTAAGCGCCCTGTTGAAGGACGATGTGGGCGTGGTGACCGGAGACGCGGGCGTCCTGGCGGCTATCGTAGCGGAGATCGCAATCCTGCGCCCGGCCCACCTTGATCAGGTCGGCGGATTCAAAGGAGGTCGTTCCGGTCAGCGAGCCGGACAGATGGGTAAG
>JBDTRF010000378.1:0-2777 GCA_039931815.1 Gemmatimonadota bacterium | reverse complement strand
GGTTCGATGATCCACTGCACCCGCACTCCTTTGTCGCGCGGAGTGTCGCCGAGTCCGCCGGACGACTTTACTTCACGCTGCAGGATCCGCAGAGCACGATCTGGGTGGCCAAAGTGAAGGGATTGGAAAAGTGAGCGAGGTCGTCGCGCGACTCGCCGCCGCCCTCGCCGACCGCTACCGCATCGAGCGGGAACTGGGGGCGGGCGGCATGGCGACGGTGTACCTCGCCGAAGACCTGAAGCACGACCGCAAGGTGGCGGTGAAGGTGCTCCGACCGCATCTCGCGTCCACCGTCGGGCCAGATCGGTTCCTGCGCGAAATCCGGATCGCGGCCCAGCTGCAGCACCCCAACATCCTGCCCCTGCTCGATTCGGGAGAAGCCGCCGGCTTCCTCTTCTATGTCATGCCGTATGTGGAGGGGCAGTCGCTTCGCGACCGGCTCACCAGCCAGGGCGAGCTCCCCGTCAACGAGGCAGTCAGGCTGATCAGTGAAGTAGTGGACGCCCTGGGCTACGCCCACGGACGAGGCCTGGTCCACCGGGATGTGAAGCCGGAAAACGTCATGCTGTCGGGCCGCCACGCGCTGGTGATGGATTTCGGCGTGGCCAAGGCGGTGGGCGAGGCAAGTGGTCGCAACCAGCTCACCACGGCCGGAGTGGCGCTCGGCACACCCACCTACATGGCGCCAGAGCAGGCTGCCGCCGACCCCCAGCTGGATGCCCGGGTGGACATCTATGCGGCAGGTATCCTCGCGTACGAAATGCTCACGGGGCATCCTCCCTTTCACGGCCTCGATCCCCAGCAGACACTGATCGCGCACATTACCAAGGCGCCGGTTGCGATCGGCGAGCTGCGACCGGCGCTTTCTCCTCTGCTGGCGAGCCTGGTGATGCGCTGCCTCGAGAAGCGGCCGGCCGACCGATTCCAGTCCGCCGATGAACTGATGACGGCGCTCGAGCCACTGGCAACACCCAGCGGTGGAATAACGCCGACGGACACCAGGCGAATCCGCGTGACGCAGACCGGTTCTCGACGGCGACTCGCTACGGGCATAGGAGCGGTAGTGCTCGTGGTGCTGCTCGCGTGGGCGGGGTGGAGCCGTTTCCGCATCGCGCCCCTCTCGATCACCGTCGCGAATATCCGGCAGGTGACCCGGGAACCGGAGGCCGAGATTCACGTGGCTCTCTCGCCCGATGGCCGCGAAGTGGCATACGAATCGGGTTACATCTTTCACACGCACATCGTCGTGCGGGATATCGCCGGCGGAAGGCCGGTCTCCCTCACCAGCGACTGGCCCGGAATTCAGCGGGCTCCATCATGGATGCCGGATGGACGCAGTATCGTGTTCACCAATCTGGTCCCGGTCCCCAGTGCTCAATACCCGGACGGCAGGTGGAAGATGCCTCGGCTGGGCGGGCAGGCCGCCGCCCTCGACTCGGCCGATCGGCTGGCGCTCGATCACGGCCTCACGGTCGTAATTCGGGGAGATAGCGCCTTTGCCCTTGGCGCTGATGGCAGGGAGCAGTTCATTCAGACTGGAACCGCGAACCTCCACTCCTGGACCACCCGACCCGATGGCGGCGCGGTGGCTTACGTCGCCGGCAATCCGAACCAGGTGCCCGACTGGGGCAGCGTTGCACCGAGCACGATCTGGGTCGCTCCACGCGGGGGCAGCCCGGTGCGGGTCACTGACAGCACGTCCCTCAACGTGAGCCCTGCCTGGCTGCCTGACGGCAACCTGCTTTTCGTATCCAACCGTGATGGGGCGCGAGACATTTACGCCGTGCGGCTGGACCGTTCCGGCGCCTTGCGCGGAGCGCCGCGGCGACTCACTACCGGCATCAATGCATACTCCGTGTCCGTCTCATCCGACGGCCTTACGGCAGCGTACGATCGCTTTGCGCTCCGGCGAAACATCTACACCATTCCCGTTCCCAGGAGCGGCAGCGTCTCGCTCAAAGACGCGCGGCCGCTCACGACGGGAGACCAGATTATCGAAAACTTTGGGATCTCGGCCGATGGCAAGTGGATCACCTTTGACTCTAATATCGAGGGCACTCAGCAGATCTTCGTCATGCCTGCCGCTGGCGGCGAGCCGAGGCGGGTGACCCGGGACGGTGCTGACAATTTCAGTCCCGAGTTCTCCCCCGATGGCCGGCAGATCACTTTTCACTCGACTCGCAACGCCACCAGGGACATCTACATCGTGAATATCGACGGTTCCTCCGAACAGCGGCTCACCACCGATGCGGAGGAGTCATATCATCCCGCGTTCTCTCCCGACGGTCTCTGGATTGCCTACGGCAATGGTTCGAGGACTCTCGGACTTTTGCACCGTGCGGCGCTCGATGCATCATGGCGGATAATGGAACGTCAACCGAGCGACAGCGGCTTTGTGCCGCGGTGGTCTCCCGACGGGTCCAGGCTCGTGCTCGAAATACCCAACAGCGAAGGCCGTGTCGACATCGCGATCCGGCCAGTGCGGGGTCCGGCGCGGATCCTGGTGAAGGCGGGGGCAGGTGGTATCCAGGTTCCCCGGTGGCCGGAGTGGTCCGCCGATGGACGGATGATCTACTTCCGGGACGCGGGAAGTGAAGGCACTCCAGGGATCTATGGAGTTCCCGCCGCGGGAGGCACGCCGCGGCTGCTGGTTCGGTTCGACGATCCGGCGCAGTCGGTGCTGACGGCGTCGGTCCCGGAGCGGAACGGGCTCTTCTACCTGTCGGTGGGAGAGATCGAGAGTGACATCTACCTCATGGACCTGGTGTCGAAGTGAG
>JBDTRF010000377.1:0-2792 GCA_039931815.1 Gemmatimonadota bacterium | reverse complement strand
AGCGGAGCTTGAGGTGAACTTTTGCGGCGCCCGGCCCGATGTGATAGGTGATCGGCAGCCCACCCTGCCAGTCGCCCGGCGCCACCATACCCGTGATGGCCTGGAGCAGGGGCTGAGCATCGCCATAGGAAATCGGCAGCACCGGGATCCTGGTAAGGGTCGTCGCATCCTTGAGTGCCGTTCGCGGAGCACCGGCCACCGCGCCGACGCCCGGGGTCAGGGGATCGCCGGGCGACACCGGCATATCCATCACGCTCCCCCGCTGCACTCCATCCCGGGGACGCCACGGTCCGAGGGGATACACGTCGCCACCATGGTACCCATCATCATCCGGGTCGGAATAGATGATACAGCCGACCGCGCCATGCTCCCCCGCGAGCTTGGGCTTGATCCCGCGCCAGGATCCGCCGTAACGAACAATGACGATCGCGCCGTTGACCGAGATTCCCCGTCGCTCCAGCGTTTCATAGTCCGCCGGCACCCCATAGTTGACGTAGATCAGCGGCGCAGTCACGTCGCCGTCGATGGAGTAGGCGTTATACGTCGGGAGCTGTTCACTCTGCTGGCCCGATGTCGGGTCGCCCGGCACCGCCGGTTCCCTGAGCCGCGCGGTAAACCTGGTGGGGCCGATCAACTCGGCCACTCGTTCAAGCGGAGTGGGGAAGAGCACGTCGAAGTTTTCGATTTTGGCATCCCAGCCCCAGGAAGTCAGCCGATCACGAATCCATTCCGCGTTCGCGCGTCCGTAGGGGGATCCGATATGATGGGGCCGGGCCGACAGCACCCGGAGGTATGATCGGAGACTATCGCGACTAGGCTGGCTGCGAAAGGCATTCTCCCAGCGAATCTCCTCGGCGGCCGCGGCCCTGGAAAAGCCCCGAAGCCCGGGGCCGGCGTTGCCCTGGGGAACAAGAAAGAGAACGGAGAAAGCAAGCAGAGTCACTACACGCATGCGGGCCTCGGGGGAAGGAATTGGTTGCCATCTGCCCTGTCATCGGTCACCTGTCACTCACTGTTTGCACGGCGCGTTCGGATCCGGCAGGGGCTTGTCTACGACCAGCCGGTGATCCAGGTTGGCCACCCTGGCGGCGACATCGTGAATGAACTGCGCGATGAGCGCCATGTGGGGGTAGTTGAGATACTGCGGTTCGTCGGTGACCTGGTGATAGTCGACGTGGTAACCGGCGGAGAACTGGGTCACCGGAATTCCAAAACGCGCGTACATCGCGTGATCGCTTCGGCAGTAGCGGTTGTACGGGTGCCCGTCAGCGTCGAAGCTGTAGTCGAGGAGCATCGGGACTTTCCACCCCCGGTTGACCTCCTCGATCCGATCACCCAGTTCGGTCGAGAGGCGACGAGGTCCGATCAGCTGGAGATATCGGGGACCACCCCCGGTGATGTCGCTCGCCATGCCCCGCCCAACCATGTCCATGTTGAGGTAAGCAACGTTAGAGTCTCTCGGCACCGCCGTGTGGGTGCTATGCCATGCCGATCCATCGAGCCCCATCTCTTCTCCCGTGTGCCAGATGAAAAGCAGAGTTCGCCGGGGCCGCTCCCGCGAACTGGCAAAGGCCTCCGCGATCTCGAGCAGTGAGGAAGAGCCTGAGCCATCATCGTCGGCGCCATTGAAAATGCTGTCGGGTCGAGCGGGCCTGATTGCGCGAAGGCTATCGACATTAACCTTGAGGTCGGGGACACTCGCGCTGCCATATCCGCGGATGGGCCCACGCTGGCCTCGCCGTTCCAGTTCGAAGTTGTAGGCGCGGACCGAATCATGGTCAATCGGGTGATCCAGCATACCCACGTGATCGCTGTGCGCTCCCATGGCCACGACCTGTGCCTTGAGGGCCGGATCGCTCCCGGGCAGAAGCCCGATCACATTCCGCGCCCCCAGCGAACGCGAAACAACGATGACGTTGCCGCGGACCTGGCGTCCCGCCGCGCCGACCGGGAGGCTGTCGAGCGGCTGGGAGAAAAACTTCTGCGCCCCGTCGGTGGTCATTAACAGCGGGGTCAGAAGGGTGGTCGTATCGCCAGTGCTCATCGTCATGGACGGCGCTTGAACTGCGCGCAGAAGTTGAGGCGGCGCGACATCGAGGGAAACCGCGGCGATTCCGGCGGCATCGCTCACCTGGGACAGCCTGAGCAGAAAAGACATCGGGAGGTACTGTCGGCTTCCATCTGGCCGGCGTGGCATGGTGAGCACAACCAGCTTTCCCCGTGCCTGTTCCGCCGTGATCATATGGCTGGAATCGCCAGCCACGCCGCCGTAAATGACCTGGATGCCATCGAGCGGTCGTAACCGGGAAGCATCGACCCGCAGAGCGTACGGCGCAACGTCGGACCACAGCGTCAGGGCCTCCCCCTCGGCGGATAGCCTGGTGCTGTCGCTCACCGTGTTCTCAACCAGCGGAAGGACCTGGAAAAAAGTCCCGGCATCACCCCCTGGTACCAGCTTCATGCGGGCCAGCTCCGAGGCGATATATGCCGTGGCCCGGGTCGCGCCGACCAGGCCGGGCCCTCGTCCCTGCATCGAATCATCGGCCAGGATGTAGTCGCGGGTCATCAGATCCGCGGAATCAATGGCCGGATGAGTCGGTTGAGGCTGATGCTTGAGAGGAAGTCCCTGGGACTGTAACTCGACCGGAGCGGCGAGCAGAAGAATGGAGAGCGCAATTTTCATGATGTGGAAAATGGCCGAGTGTGATTGGATTGTGATTGTGGATGTGCGATGACCGTACGGTCGCGACCTCCAAAGGCTTCAGGAGAGACCGGACGCCCGCGATTTGCCA
>JBDTRF010000376.1:0-2793 GCA_039931815.1 Gemmatimonadota bacterium | reverse complement strand
AGAGTGCGTGGACCGAATGGGTATTCACCTTGAATGCCGCTCCAGCGGGAGGCTGACCCGCCGCGGACGCGAGAGTCGCGGGTACGCCCAGCGTCGTCGCATCAATGGTGGTGGAACAGGCACCGAGCAGAAGGGTGGCGATGAGGCACAAGGCGCCGACCGGAAGGGACGACCTTCCGGCCATGAAGAAACGTTGCATGAAGTCTCGGGTCAGAGGCCGGGAATATTGAGGCCGTAATGAATGCCGACGCCAAAGGTAGACGGCTTACCTCCATCGGCTTTCACATAGTCGTACGCGGCGTGGAATCCCAGGCCGCTCAGGAGATTCAGTTCGATCCCGGCACTGAAGCCGAAGTTGGTATCGGTATTGGAGAGCCCGGCGCCGGAGACCCGTGCGATATCCAGGCGTGGTGCGACCCACGGTTTGACCCCGATGACCGTGGTCGGAATGCGCGCGGAAAATCCGATTCCTATCGGGAAATGCCAGAGCGTGGTCCCTTCATCCTTGAACCGGGAGGCCCCGCCCTGCAGGTTCACCGCGAATGGAATCAGTGGACCACCGAAGAGCTTCCAGTTCACCGTGCCGCCGAGCGAAATGTAGGAATCGCCGCCATCGGGCTTGAAGCGCGAGATCGATCCGGTGACGCCCAGGGGTCCCAGCCCCACCTTGCCGGTTGCACCGAAGGCCGTGCCACCGCCGGCATCCTCGTTGGGAAATCCCACGTCGCCACTCAACGTGAGCCCGGTACCAACGCCGCTGTTGATCACCGGCAGTCCGGGATTCTGAGCGGCCGCCGCACCCGTCAGTCCAAGGATCAGGAGGGTGGTAACACCAAGAGACCTGGCAATCATCGGGCTCCTCGTTTGTGATTGGGCTTAAGGCTCGCGGAACCTAAGTACCGACCGAGAGAGCGTCAATGAGGTCCAACAGAAACGGGGAAGCAGGCCGTGCCTGCGTCCCCGTGACAGCTTGTGCAGCCGGCTGAATCAGCGGGTAAAGGTTATTCCCAGGCTGATTCCATCGTAGTCGCCCAACCCGGCGCCAATACGGGCGTCGAATCGCGGGCTGAATTCAATGTTGATCCCGAGGCCGATGGCGAAGAGAAGCTCATCCGGCCCGTCACCGAAGGTCTGGACCAGCACGGGATGAAAATACGGAGTGAACGTCGTGCGCGTACCCTCGAGATCGACTTTTCGGCCGAGGGAAATTCCGATGGGCAGATACCCGATGTTAAAATCACCGAAATTCCCGCCGACGCCGAGCGTCAACGCCCCGTCCAGCGGAAAACTCTCGGAATTCTTGATGATGCGCTGGCGGAAATCGAGGCCGGCCAGGAAGAACGTCGAACGCGAACCCTGGTGAACCTTGACGTCGTTGCTGCCGATGCCCACCCGAAGCCCGATGTCTGAGGAGCCCTTGCCGTAGCGATACATCCCCTCGAGCGTGAAACCATCACCAGGATCGGTGAAGTATCCGCCAATTTCCGAAGCGCGAAACGCCCGATACGGTGCCAGGAAGACCGGGGTCCCCGTCGTTTGAGCAACGGCACCCGGCGCGAAACCACCCAACAGTAGAACGCTCAGCCAGAACCTACGAACCATGGGGCTCCCCCGTGACGTGTTCCGCCACGACCCGGACCGCATTGTTGACGACCTGAAGAAAGCCGCCACTCACCGCAAAACGGTTCTCAGCTCCAGCACGGCGGACGATGAGCGTACCGTGCCCGAGGAGGGTCATGAACGGAGCGTGATTGGGCAGAATGCCGACCTGCCCGTCGTAAGCGGGCGCCACGATGGCATCCGCCTCGCCGTCAAACATAGAGGCATCCGGGGAGATCACAGTAACGTGCATCACGCGCTTGCCATCTTGCGAGCCTTCTCCACCGCTTCCTCAATACCACCTACCATGTAGAACGCCTGCTCCGGCAGGTGATCGAATTCCCCCGACAGTACGCGTTCAAAGCTCTCGATAGTTTCACTGAGTTTGACGTACTTGCCATCAAAGCCGGTAAACTGCTGCGCCACGAAGAACGGCTGCGACAGGAAACGCTGAATCCGGCGCGCCCGGCCGACGATGAGCTTGTCATCTTCCGACAACTCGTCCATCCCCAGGATCGCGATGATGTCCTGCAGCGCCTTGTATCGCTGCAGGGTCTTCTGCACGCCGATCGCGACGTTGTAGTGGCGCTCCCCGATGAACTGCGCGTCGAGAATGCGGCTCGAGCTGTCGAGCGGATCGACGGCGGGATAGATGCCCAGTTCCGAGATCGCACGGGAGAGCACGACCGTCGCGTCGAGGTGGGCGAAGGCCGTCGCCGGCGCTGGATCGGTCAGATCGTCGGCGGGAACGTAGATGGCCTGCACCGACGTGATCGAGCCCTTGTTGGTCGAGGTGATCCGCTCCTGCAGGTCGCCCATCTCCGTCGCCAGGGTCGGCTGGTAGCCGACCGCGCTGGGCATCCGGCCGAGCAGTGCTGACACTTCGGACCCGGCCTGGGTGAAACGGAAAATGTTGTCGATGAAGAGCAGTACGTCCTGCCCTTCCATATCGCGGAAATATTCCGCGATTGTGAGACCGGACAGCCCGACCCGGAGTCGCGCGCCCGGCGGCTCGTTCATCTGGCCGTAGACCAGGGCGCAGGACTTGATGACGCCGCTCTCTTCCATTTCCAGGTAGAGGTCGTTGCCTTCCCGAGTCCGTTCGCCTACGCCGCAGAATACCGACTTGCCGCCATGGCCCTTCGCGACATTGTTGATCAGTTCCATGATCACGACGGTCTTGCCGACGCCGGC
>JBDTRF010000375.1:0-2841 GCA_039931815.1 Gemmatimonadota bacterium | reverse complement strand
GCGACAACTATCTGTTCGCCCAGGCACCGCACGCCAACTACGACGTCTCGCTGGATGGAACCCGCCTCCTGATGGTGAAGAGTACGGAAGAGCCCAAGCTCTTCGTCGTCTATGGATGGCTGGGGGAACTCGAAGCACGGATGCAGAGCGCGCACGCGACGCCGTGAGCAAACTCGCCGCCGCACTTAGACGCAGCTACCGCATCGCGCGCGACGGGCGGGCCGGCGACGGTCCATCTCGCCGAAGATCTCAAGCACCATCAAGGTCGCCGTCGAGGGCGCTGATCGAAACAACAATCCTGTCCGGAGTTCTCATGCGGCTTTCACGTGTTACCGATTGTCTCCCCACGATGCGCCTTGGCGCCATCGTCGCGATTCTCGCGCTCAGCGGTCTCGCAGCCAGCGGAGCTGGCGCACAGCAAGCGTCGCACCGCCCGGCAACTCTGGTCGTACGCGGTGGGACGCTGGTGGACGGTAGCGGCTCCGCGCCCATCAGGAATGGAGTCGTGGTCATTCGCGACGGAACGATCACGGCCGTGGGAAGCGCGGTGTCGGTGCGCATTCCCGCGGGAGCGAACGTGATCGACGCGCGGGGCAAATGGATTATCCCCGGACTGGTCGATGCCCATGTGCACTACAGCCAGACCGGCTGGTTCGACGGGCGACCCGACGCCGCTGCTGTTGGGGGACGATATCCCTACCCGGAAACCGTGGCGATGCTGCGCGATCACCCGGAACGTTTTTTCCAGGCCGATCTCTGCTCCGGCGTGACGGCCACCTTCGACGTCGGCGGCTATCCCTGGACCCGTACGCTACAAGCGCGCGGCGAGCGTGACGCCTTTGCTCCCCACGTGGCTGCCGCGGGCGCCCTGCTCACCACCAGGGACCACTGGCTCAACTTGCCGGACGAGCGGCAGTTTGTTTTCATGGGCTCCGACAGCGCGGTGCGCGCCGCAGTTCGCTCCCATGCCGCCCAGGGTTCTGCCGCCATCAAGGTGTGGTATATCGTTCCCCGTTCCTGGACTTCGGCGGATAGCGCGCGCGGCAGCCAGCTCGTTCATCTCGCCGGTGCGGAAGCCGACAGCGTTGGACTGCCGCTCATCGTTCACGCTACTGGACTCTGGGAAGCAAAAGATGCGATCCGTGCCGGCGCGCGAGTGCTGGTGCACAGCGTCTTCTCCGGACTGGTGGACGACGAGTTCATTCAGCTCGCCCGCGATCACAAGGTGATCTACATCCCGACGCTTACCGTGCTGGAAGGCTACCCGAACATGTTCATGGGTGTGGGTGCCGATTCGCTGCCGTATCCCACCGCATGTGTCGACTCCACCACGAAATCCAGGCTGGCCGAGGGTCTTCCCGATTCTCTGCGGCCCGCGTGGGCCCGCGGTGCCACGCCACACCCGCCCGCGAACTCATCACTCGATAACGCGCTTGCCAATCTCAAGCGAGTCGCGGAGGCTGGCATCACCGTCGCGATGGGCACCGACGCCGGGAATCCGGGAACCCTGCACGGGCCGTCGGTCTACCGGGAAATGGATCTCATGCAGCGTGCCGGTCTCACACCGATGCAGGTGCTGGTGGATGCGACCCGGAACGGCGCGCTCGCCATGGGCCGTGGAAAGGATTTCGGAAGCATTGCGGAGGGGAAGGTCGGCGACCTGGTGATTCTCGACGCCGATCCGACGGCGGACATCGCCAATGTACGGCGGGTGTATCGGGTGATCAAACAAGGAGTCGCCGTCTGGCCGCGCCCTCATGAATGATCCGGGCGTGCTGGACCGGTTGAGGGCGAGTCTCGCGGATCGCTACCGCATCGAGCGGGAGCTGGGCGCCGGTGGCATGGCGACCGTGTACCTCGCCGAGGATCTCAAGCATCATCGCAAGGTGGCGATCAAGGTGCTGCGCCCGGAGCTGGCCGACGTGCTGGGGCCCGAGCGTTTTCTCCGCGAGATCGAAATCGCCGCGAACCTGCGGCATCCGCACATCTTGCCGCTCTATGACTCGGGGAACGCGGGCGGCTTCCTGTTCTATGTCATGCCGCTGGTCGAAGGGGAATCGCTCGCGAGTGTGATTCGCCGGGAGAAACAGCTCCCGATTGAAGCGGCGCTGCGCTATGCCGGCGAGGTCGCGGACGCGCTCTCCTACGCTCACGCGCACGGCGTGGTCCATCGCGACATCAAGCCCGACAACATCATGATCGAGTCGGGCCACGCAGTCGTGGCGGATTTCGGGATTGCCAAGGCCGTCGCGTCCGCCGGCGATGTCACCGCATTGACCGGGACCGGCATGTCGGTCGGGACCCCGTCGTACATGAGCCCCGAGCAGGCGGCGGGTGACCGGGACGTCGACGGCCGGACCGATCTCTACAGCCTCGGTTGCGTGCTGTACGAGATGCTGGCTGGCCAGCCGCCCTTCATTGGAGCGACCATCGACGTGCTGGTGCGGCAGCACATCATGACGGCACCCCCTCCCGTCACCCAGTTTCGTCCGGCCGTGCCGCCCGCCGTGGCAGATGCCCTGGCCCGTGCACTGGCGAAGGCGCCGGCCGACCGGTTCAACCCGGTCGGACAGTTCGCATCGGCCATCGGTGGTGGAAACAGCGGGGTCGCGAGCGCCGTCGCGGTTGCCATCCCTGGCTCCCGTCCCAATCGCTGGTTGCCGGCCGCGATCCTGGGCGGCGTCCTCCTGCTCGCCGCCGCAGGGTTAGCGCTCTTCCTCCGAAAGAAACCGGGTGCCGCCACCGGCGCGGCGGGCGCGCAAAGTGTCGCGGTCCTGCCACTGGAAAATATTGGTGGCGATACCGCGAACCAGTCGTTCGTGCTGGGCGTTCACGCGGAGA
>JBDTRF010000374.1:0-2859 GCA_039931815.1 Gemmatimonadota bacterium | reverse complement strand
CCTTCCCATTCGCGCCTTTTCCACCACCTCCAGGCTCGGCGTGACCAGGGTGACAAACTCCAGCCCTTTTGCGGTGATGGTGGTGGTGACATGCCGACGGTCTTCGGGGTCACGCTCACGCCGGATGAGATTCATCGCCGCCATTCGATCGAGCAGCCGGGGCACATCCGGCACCCGCGCAACCAACCGCTCACCAATTTCACGACCACAGAGCCCAGTCTCCCCTGCCCCCCGGAGAATCCGCAGCACATTGAACTGGGTCGCGGTAATCCCAAAAGGTTTAAGGGCGTCGTTCATCTCATGATCCAGTATCGCGGCCGTGCGAACAATGCTCAGCAACGCCTCCGCCGAAAGCCGGGGGAATGGAATCGTCTGTTTGATTTCCGCCTGGAGTCCTTTATTCATGGCAGGAATATTACATGTGATAACATTAAATGTCAAGACTCCGACTCCGTTTCATTCTCCGTTTCATTCATAGAAGGCCTGCACGCTGTCCCGCTCGGCGGATCAGATTTCACCCCCATGCTCCGCAAGGCCCGAGGGTCCGGCGGGCGGAAGACCCTCCCCTTCCATTATCTTACAGCCCTCGGCTTTCACTCTTTCCAGAGGACGCATGCGAACCCCGATCGTCAGTCTCCTGCTCGCCGCTTTTGCCTCCCACGCGCTCTCAGCCCAGCAACCAACTCAGCCGCCGGCTCAGCCTTCTGCGGCCTTCCGGTCACCCGTCGCGGATACCGGGATTTTCAGTCCCTTGCCTCTCCCTGATCCCACCGAGGTTCGGAGTGCCAACGGCGCACCCGGCCCTCGGTACTGGCAGCAGCGGGCAGATTACGCAATCGTCGCGACACTGGACACGACGGCCAGGACCCTTAAGGGAACCGTCACCATCCGCTATACCAACAACTCGCCAGATAGCCTGCCCTACCTCTGGTTACAGATGGATCAGAATCTCTTTCGACCCGGGAGCACCGGGTCCATGCTCAACGCGGCCTCGAGCCGGTTCGGTGGCGCTGGATTCCAGGGCGGGTTCGAGATAGAGAATATTTACCAGACGGCCGCTGCCAGGCCGGCCACTGGTGCCAATCGTCCTCGCGCGGTGGCCGCAGCACAACTACCGGTAAAGACGCGGGTAGATGACACGATGATGCGGGTCGATCTCGCGGCTGCTCTCGCACCGGGTCAGGCCACGGTGCTGGTGATCGCATACCATTTCAACATTCCGGAACATGGCGCGGACCGGATGGGTCGCGACGGCAATCTCTATGAATTGGCGCAGTGGTATCCCCGCATGGCCGTTTACGACGATCAGCTCGGCTGGAACACTGATCAGTACCTGGGCCAGGGCGAGTTCTACCTGGAGTACGGCGACTATGCCTATGAGGTCACGGTCCCGGCCGGCTTTATCCTCGCTGGCACTGGAACCCTGCAGAACCCCCTCGAGGTGCTGACGGCCGCTCAGCGGAGCCGCCTGGCCCAGGCCGCGCATTCGGATACGACGATCCACATTGTCACCGAAGCGGATCTTGCCTCCGGTGCCGCGCGGCCGAAAGCGTCGGGGATGCTCACCTGGAAGTTCAAGGCGCAGAATGTTCGGGACGTCGCATGGGCGGCGGCGCCGAATTACCTGTGGGATGCGTCCGGGTGGGAAGACGTCCTGGCCCAGGCATACTATCGCCCTGCCGCCAAGGCGACCTGGTCTGACGCGGCAAAAGAAAGTCGGTTTTCGATCAAGGAGTACAGTGACCACTGGTTTCGCTATCCCTATCCCCAGATCTCTGCCGTGGAAGGGACCGTGTCGGGCATGGAGTATCCGATGCTCGCAATGGAGGCGAACGCATCGACGCTCAAGGAACTCTATAACGTGGTCACCCATGAGATAGGCCATAACTGGTTTCCCATGATCGTGGGGAGCAATGAGCGTCGGTATGCCTGGATGGATGAAGGTTTCAACACTTTTGTCAATACATTCTCCGAGGAGAACTATTTTTCCCGGAACGATTCGCTCGATCGCAAAGGCGAGACGGGGTTTGTCCTGCAGAACGACCAGTCGGTCACCGCCCAGCCGATGATTACGGGTGCCAACCGCTATAAGACCGATCCCAACCTGGGCAGTCTCGCGTACGTCAAGCCATCGATCATGCTCCTCGCCCTCCGCAACAAGGTGCTGGGACCCGAGGTGTTTGACGCGGCGTTCCGGGAATACATCAAGCGCTGGGCCTTCAAGCACCCGCTGCCCTCAGATTTTATCCGGACCATGAACAACGCGGCGGGCCGCGACCTTTCCTGGTTCTGGCGTGGGTGGATCTACACCACCGCCACCATTGACCAGTCGATCGAGAACGTCACCCAGCGCAGCCAGGGCAGTAACAACATTGCTCGCATCGTTCTTCGAAACCCGGGCCAGATGGTCATGCCGGTAGAGCTGACACTGACGATGAAGGACGGGACAACACAGCTGATCAGGCTTCCGGTGGAGATCTGGTACAGGGGTGATCGGTTTACGTATACCGTCACCACGACCCAGCCCATCGCCTCAGCGAAGATCAACGCCGACGGCTTCACGCCCGACGTGAATCCCGCCAACAACGAATGGAAGGCCGCTCCCTAGGAACGTCGCCACACATACCAGCGAGGGCCCCCGGAGGATACCTCCGCGGGCCCTTTTTGCCGGGCGAATGGGGCCCGGCGATTCGTGCGGGCGGAGCAGGGCGAACAACGAACACCACGGTGGCACTGGTGATCGAAGTTTCTCCGTCGGCGTGTGACGAGTGTCGACCGGGCTGACCCCTGCTCTGCTGTTCTGTCTGACCTCGCATGTAACGATATCGTGACCAGGGGATCACAATTATTGACTTGGAA
>JBDTRF010000373.1:0-2894 GCA_039931815.1 Gemmatimonadota bacterium | reverse complement strand
GAGGGGTATGAGCATGACTATTCGGGCGGCGGCCGCGGTCACCTGGGTGGGGTTGTGTGGCATGGCTGGTTGCAAGAGTCCTGACGGACCTGAGTATGCCCGGGTTGTGAGTACGCTCTACGAGAATGCCATACTCGCCCCCGATACGGTCCAGGCGCGGACCCCTTTCGTGGCCACCATCGCCGCCGGCCGTGGTGCGTGTGATCGCCCCGACGGCTCGACGATCAATATTGTCGGCTCCACCGCTGACGTGACAATCTTTCTTGAGAGGCCAGTCCATGGCTTCTGCATCCTTCTCGACACCCTCGATCTTCGCACCGTGGTGATCAGCTTCCCGCAGGCCGGCACGGGGGTGATCCGGGCTCACAGCCACACGGACTCTGGCGATGTGTTTCAGGAAAAGTCCATGGTGGTGACGCCGTGATTCCGCGTTCGCGTTTCCTGCCACTCAGACCAGAACCACGCCCGGCGCCTTTGAACGCCATCGTAACTTCGTGACGCCGAGTCCAGGGCGTACCGGGCGGTTCATGGTTCATGGTTCGGTGGTTCCGGGTTCCGGGTTCCGGGTACCGGGTACCGTGTTCACGCTTCCGGGTTCCGGGTTCCGGGATTCGAGTAAAAATCGATGATGAGGATTGAGTTTCGAGAAGGTCGAACCCCCTGTTCGCTGTTCCCCTTTCCCCTTTCCCCTTTCCCCTTTCGCCGTTTGCTTTTCCCTTCGAGGCCTGAATGCGCATTCGCCCCAGGATAATTGGCCACCTCGACCGTGAAATGGCCCAGGCCCTGCTTCTGGGCCAGGAAATCCAGCACCCCACGATGACCTATCCGCCGGTCGTCGGAGGCGCGATGCGGACCACCTTCTGTTTCTACTACCGGGACCTGCTCGAGTTCTTCCAAAACGGGCGGAAGGAACTAATCGCCAAGGGCCGCGAGCCATTGCCGTCCGCGGTCCTGGTGCGCCACCTGCTACCCGGCGGCGTGGAGCTCGGTATCAAGCTGACAGCCTACGAAAAACAGCGATTCCTGGCCGCCGATATCCTGACCGCGCACATCAGCAGCCACCGGATCAAGTACGAGAAGCTGGCCGAAGGGTGGGGCTGCTGGAAGGATCAGGCTGCGCTCAAGCGGAGGATTCAGGCCTTCCTCGTCAAACTGCCCAACAGTACCAGACTCTTTCCGCTGACCACTGCGCTGCTGATGGAATGATTGTCTCCAGTTCGGTGATATTTGACCGCCGCGATGGAAGTATTGACAGCGCAACGGGATGACGGTGAAATTCGCGGTTGGTCGAACGATCACTCCCGTTTCACTCTGTCAGACATCGAGCAATGCAACCGCCCGCCCCGCATCACTGGGAACAGACCTGGCCCAATGTACTTCCAGGCCGACCCGGCACTCCCGCCGTCGGACCGGCCACGATTCCAGCTCACTTTCGCTGCCGAGTCTGCGGACTTGAAGGCCGGCGGGTGGCGCGGGACAGGGATGAGCATGCCGCCCTGACCGACCTGCCTCGAGGCCACTGCCCGGGCACGACGACCAGAGGCCCGGTGCCGGAACCGCCGTCGACCACCGGCTAGCCCATAGCTCCTTCTCATCCCAGGGACTAGCTCTCCCAGGACTCAAGTCAGCGCAATCCCCCTGATCGCAGGATCATCCACATACCTTCCTTCAGCGGCACCTTCCATTGCCGGGGGCAGAAGCAGCACGCGCCCACTGGACGCCGCATCTTGATTCAATGGCAAGGACGCCGCATTTGCCGGAGACGATACCGAAGCATTCCGCACCCGGGCCGATCACGGCCAGCCTCGCATCCGATGATCGATCGATGCCGTCGGTGGACGCTCAGGGTCCCACTCCCGATTCCCTCAAAGCTGGGCTGACCCGCGAGCTGGCGGCCCAGCTGATCACCCAGCAGCCGCTGGCGGCGGCCGGTCAGCTGGGTGTGGCAGCCGTGATGGTCGCGCTGCTCTGGAGTGTGACGCCGCACACGCGCATCGCGACATGGGCTCTCCTCATTGTCGTGGCCTGCCTGGTACGGGCGGTGCTCTGGTACCTGATCCGAGTCGATCGCGAACCCGAGCGGCACCTCCCGGTCCTGCGACTGACGAGTACCGTGAACGCCCTGATCTGGGGCCTCGGCGCAGCCGCCCTCATTCCCCAGCTCGCCCCGCAGGACATTGCCCTGCTGCTCCTGGTTACCTGCGGCCTGGTCGCGGGCGCCACTGGCACCCTGACCGCTGACCTGATGTCATTCCGGTTGTTTGCCCTGAGCCTGCTGCTGCCGCCCACCCTGGCAGTGCTGGTACTCGGGCATGACCGGTTTCACCTCGCGTCGATCAGCCTGATCCTGCTGTTCGGCGCATTCACCCTGCTCCTGCACCGCCGGACCTACCACGTGCTGGTGGAACGGCTGCGGGCAGCGACCATGATCCACCGCACTCGGACGGAAGGAGAACGGGAGCACCTCTTCCTGGATGCCCTGTTCGCTAGCGTACCCAGCGCCATCGCGGTGGTTGATCCAACCGGCATCTGCCTCGGCGCCAACCCGGCCTTCGAGACCCTGTTCGGCTACAGCATCGACGAGACGATGGGGCGTCCGCTGATCGACAAGATCGTGCCGCCTGAGCGGCGCGAAGAGGCGCTGCGCAATCAGGACCGGGTCCGGAACGGGGACTCGGTGGTCACCGAAACCGAGCGGATCCGGAAGGACGGCAGCATGGTCCGGGTCCAGGTGTCTCTGGTACGGGTGGGCGGCGACGACGAGGGGCGCCTCCTCCTGGTGTACACCGACGTGACCGAGAGCCGCCGCACCGAAGGGCTGGTGCAGGCGGCCCAGGAGCGCCTGGAGCAGGTCATCCACTCGAGCACCGCGGTGATCTACGCCACCCGGGTGG
>JBDTRF010000372.1:0-2895 GCA_039931815.1 Gemmatimonadota bacterium | reverse complement strand
CCCCGGCTCGGCGCAAGCATGCGGTCACTGAAAGATGTCGAGATCCCTGGCCATCACTACCTCCCCGTTGTATCTGGACCGAATGGCATGGAGGCGCTCGGCCTGTTGCTCCGGGGTCAGCGGGCCCTGGTGATAGAGAACCAGCAAGCGAGGCCGCGAGATGTTCGCGATGGCTGCCAGGTCGACCGCGGACGTGTGAAAGCTTTCCTGGTACCCGGGAGGCTGCGTGCCGGGGGGCGTGACGTAACCACCCTCGTGGATCAGGATGTCGCACCGCTGGCACTGTTCGGACACGGTCGACGGGGGACCGGCATCTCCCGAAATCACAATGACCTTATCAGGCGTCTGGAATCGATACCCGAACGCCTGGGGCCACGTGCCGTGATGCACTGGGAAAGCGGTGACCGTTACCAGAGAATCGTGGTAGACGACGCCAGGCTCTATTTCGTGGGTGACGACGGCAGGCGGCGATACTCCCGCAAGCTCGCCACCGCTATCGGTGCGGATGTGAATGTCCGCGGCGTACGCCGCGAGAATATGCTCCGTCATCGCGACGAGTCCTGCGGGGCCGTAGGCCAGCAGTGGTCGTCGCGGCGGCTTTTCCACTGTCCACGACGTAAGGATGAGTTCCGGATAACCGAGCGTGTGATCGGAGTGCAAATGGGTGATAAAAACCCTCCGCAGGTCGTACACGCGGAGCGGGAGCGAATCTGCGCGAATAGCAGCGGCCCACCGGCGGACTACACCTACGCCACAATCGACCAGGTAGGGCGTGCTATCGACTATCACGACCGTCGCCGAACCGAAACGATCGGGATCTGGAAAAGGGACCCCGGTGCCGAGCATGACGACACGGGTTCGCGAGGTGGCAGGCGGTGTGGGTGCGTCCGGAGCGAAACCGATAGAGACAGCGACGGACAGGATTGCAAGCACGGTACGCATGGTGTTCCAACCTCCGGGTAAATCGCCCGTCGTTCGTCTACGCCGGAAGGTTACCCGGCCAGATTGGAAAAGGTAAAGAAAGTCACAGGACTGGGACCGCCTCCAATCGCGCGGTAAAAGGCGAGCGCGTGAAGATCGTCATTGTCTGCCGGAACGAACACGTCGTCAATCCCGGTCGCTGCTGCCGCTGTGCGGAGGGTCTCGACCAGCTGTCGGCCGACGCCCATTCTCTGATACTCAGGGCGGACGGCAATGTCGTAGATGAAAACTTCCGAGCTGGCCTCGCGGGTCATTGGGAGTGTGTGCGCGGTAAGCCCGCCGATTGGCTGACCTTCCTCGAAGGCCGCGAGAACCCAAAAGTCATCTCGAACAAGGAGGCGATCCACGTAGTCATCGGAAAGTGATTCGTGTGCTTCCTCAAAAATGAGGGCCATCATGGCAATGACCGACCTCGCGCTCTCCCGATCATCGGGTCCCAGTCGCCGCACGTTCACAAAGGAAGCCTTCGAAGGTGGAAGGTAGGGTGACATCACCGCCACCGGACGGAGACAGGAGCGGACACCAGGGATAGACCGCGTCCAACTGCGCAGAGAGTATAACGGCAGCGATCACTCCGACAACACTTCCTGCCCCGACGTAAAATCGAGGCTCCCTCGACACCCGCTTCTCCCGCCGCTCGTCGACAAAGCATTCGCCGATCATCTGCAAAACGCCGCGATCAAACATGGCCCACCGCACGAAGCGGATATGGGACCTCGCCTGTGATCGCCATCCGTTAGCCCGTCGCCTTCAGCCGAGAGCCAGGCAGGCTCTCGATAAAGAGTCCGACTACATATTTCTCTTGAACGTCATCAGCAGCTTCTGTGAGCGCGTAGGATCGGCTGAAAACTCTTCTCCCGTAAGCGGCGTATTCATGAACTCATTGTAGCCAGGCAGGGAAAGCACATCGGCCCCGTTGAGGTCGCGAAAGCCCATCGACCAGTCCGGAAATTGCCGTGCTGCCAGAGGGCCTTCCAGGAGGGTGAGCAGGCCCCGATGCCGAGGGTCAAGGCTAATCCTGGCGTGGAGTGTCCGCACTACTTTCTCCTCACCTTCCAGCACCTGCATAATGTTGCCGTCCTTGTAGAGCAACATCCCGGTGATGCCTAACTTGGTGTTATTCTCCTGGCATTTCGCGAGGAGGGCGACCAGTTCGGACTTGGAGAACAGTCCGCTGGAAGAACTCACATAGATCAGAAAAAACATTGGCATTCCTCCATGGAACAGGGCCGGACAGGGGGTCCGACGACCTGCACCTAAGCGAACATCCGCGCTGACAATGTGGTTACATCCGCCGACTGGTCCCCGGGATGGGCGTTCCGGGCGCGAGTTGGACTCCATCCGGGATCCGGCGCAGGTACTCGACCTCTTCGTAGTCGCCCAGGGATTGAACGATGGGTCCGTCCGGCGCGAAAGTCCATTCCTCATTGCCCCTCATTGAACGGCTTTCCCGGCACGCCTGCCCCGGTGTTCGTGCCCGCCAGATCCAATGGAAGGTGCCGAGTCGGGTCAGAGTGCGCTGGGCGGGAGGGTATGGAAACCGTATCCTGGGCCGCGCCTTGTTCGCCTCATGCAGTGGTTAGATGGCGGCTCACAGAGATGGTCCTAGTCGACATGAATCAGCGCGATCATGCCCAACTTCGTGTGGAACGGCAGGGAGTCTGCGTCCTGGAACTGGCAGAAGACCGCATAGGTACGCCCGGAGGTAGCCTCGACCAGGATGCGCTCGTGGGCGGTGACGCCTGCTGGTGCCCACAGAACACTGCCGGCCGCGTCAGGGGCGAGGCTATCGGTGGCCGCGAGAGTGGACAAATAGTGGACGGCGGAATCGCGGGGGATCTCGGGGCGCAGCTGAAAGAGCTGAATCTCGTGCAACACGGTTCCGTGATTGGTAAAGGAGAAGGCGGTGGGACC
>JBDTRF010000371.1:0-2900 GCA_039931815.1 Gemmatimonadota bacterium | reverse complement strand
TCTCGTCCGCAAAGTGGGCGAGCACCACTTCGATCTGCCGGCAATTCCAGGCCTCAGCCCAGGCGGCCGCAAAGTCGGCAGGTGATAGCGTCATCAATTGCTCCAGAGAGAGTGACGGCGAAGTGTCGTGCCAGCCGATGTCCGATGCAACGGTCCCAGGATGGGAGCCGGCCGATATTTCTCTTCTCGGTTTCTCATTACCCACCGTTTGGGCTCGCGGTCCACAGCCAGCCTGTCGCTTGACGCGCATACCCGATCTTTTTACTATCAATTCGCCAAGACTACCTGATAGTCATTCTCATAATTCGAGTCGATCATGCACCGTATCTCCCGCGTCCCGGGCCTGCTGCTCTGTTCACTGTTCTTGCTCGTCGCGACCGCAGGGGCTCAAACCGGCCAACCGGTGGGTACAATCCTTATAGCCCACGGCGCGGATAGCGGATGGAACTCAACGGTGACGGCGCTGGCTCAGCAGGTTCACACAGGCGGACCAGTCGCAGTCGCCTTCCTCATGGGTCCTGAGGCCAAGACCCATCGCTTCCAGGATGCAGTCCATCAAGTCGTCGCCGCTGGAGCGAGCCGAGTGGTGGTGGTACCGATCCTGGTCTCGAGCCATAGCGGGCATTACGAACAGGTGCGTTTCCTGGTCCGGGCCACCGATACGCTCGATGACGAAATGCGCCACCACCTGATGATGTCGGCCATTGAACAGGCGCCACTCGGGACCAATATCGTTGCCACCACTGCGCTCGATGATGCGCCAGAGCTGGCCCAGGTGCTGGCCGACCGGGCCCGAACCCTCGCCACCGCGCCGAGCGAACAGGCTGTGATGCTGGTCGGACACGGCCCCAACTCATCCGAAGACAATGCGGCGTGGATGGACAACCTGCGCCGCATCGCCGAATCGGTGAAAGCTTCAGGAGGATTCACGGACGTACAGATTGGTTTGCTGCGTGACGATGCGCCCGCGGCGGTCCGGGCCGAAGCGGTGCTCGAGATCAGAAACCTGATCAGGCTCCAGGCCAAGGCGACTGGCCATTCAGTTGTCGTGATTCCTATCCTGGTCGCCAACGGATCGATGTCCCGGACCACTGTGCCGACGGACCTGGCCGGCTTGCCGATCGTGTATGGCAATGCCGCGCTGCTGCCGCATCCCGCGCTGGCGCGCTGGGTCGAGCGGATGGTGCGTGAAGCAGCGCAGCCCAAGACGGCCCGGGCGATGAAGGCGTCGCACTAGGAGTCGAGAGACGAGAGACGAGAGACAGGAGCCGAGAGTCGACAATCGACGGCCCTGTTCGTGGATTCCTGAGTCTGACTTCTCCCTGCCTCAGGTTGAAACCTGGAAGTCCGTGGTCCGTCTGGCGGCCCAACGCTCACGCCAAGACGGGCAGACGGGCAGACGGGCAGACGGGCAGACGGGAAAATAGCAGTCCATTCAACCCTGGAGCGTCTACCTGAATTTCCTTCCAATGGCCTTCCTGGTACTCTGGGTGACGTGGGGACTGATCTGGCTGCTGGCGGCGCCGTGGGCCGCCATCACCAGGAGCCGGCAGCGCGGCCTGCCTCAGCTGATGCACCGGATCCCGATCCTGCTCGGGGGAGCGCTCTTCTTCTTCACCCCTTCCCCAGACCACTGGCTCGGCCGCACCATCGTTCCCCGCCTGCCATGGATTCCGTGGCTCGGGCTCGGCATGACGCTGGCCGGGATGCTGTTCGCGGTCTGGGCCCGGGTGGCTCTGGGCAAAATGTGGAGCGGCTGGATCACGCTCAAGGAAGATCACGTCCTGGTGCAGCGCGGCCCGTACGCTTTGGCTCGCCACCCGATCTACACCGGGCTCCTCCTCGCCATTTTGGGCGGAACGCTGGCAAGGGGCACGGTCAACTACCTGCTGGGGTTTGTCCTGGTCACAATCGCCCTGGCGCTCAAGCTCAGACATGAAGAGCAGCTCATGACGGCCACTTTCGGTCCGGCGTACGACGACTACCGGTCTCGCGTAAAGGCGATCATCCCTTTCATCGTATAGCACGCTGAGTGATGGCAGCCGAGGGACTCCGGGCTGCAGAATGGCACGGACCGCAAGCCGACGTGGATGAACATGGATCGCACTAATTTTCGGCGGCGCCCCGATAACCCAAACGGAATTCGACAATGAACCATCGGACACTCCGGCTGGCATTCGGCTTGAGCCTGTTCAGCTCCGTACTGGCCGGGCAATCCGTCCCCACCGCTCGGTCGGCCGATGTGGCGACGATCGACAGCCTCATCCCGGCCCTCTACTCAGTGATCAGCGGTCCGGTCGGCCAGCCTCGGCAATGGGACCGGTTCCTCTCGCTGATGCGTCCGGAGGCCCGGCTGATCCCGACCCGATGCACCAACCAGCTGCCCTGTACTCTGCGGATCCTCACCCCGCTCGACTATCGCCAGCGGGCCGACTCCTTCCTGGTCAGCAGCGGCTTCGTCGAAAAGGAAATCAGCCACCGGATCGAACGGTTCGGCAGCATCGCCCACGTGTTCAGCACCTATGCCAGCTACCACAAGAGAGAAACGGCCCCCTTCTCGCGCGGGATCAATTCGATCCAGCTGTTCTGGGACGGCCAGCGGTGGTGGGTGCTGCAGATCTACTGGGATTCGGAGCGTGACGACAATCCGATTCCGGCGGAATACCTCGGTTCACCGTAATGGCGCTCACCGGAAAGAGGTTCCGCGTGCCGCGTGCCGCGCCTGATTCGGGCCTGCCCCGGTGTCATTGACAAACCTGGGATCGTCTCAGATCCGAGTCGCCTTTCGCCTTTCGCCTTTCGCCTTTCGCCTTTCGCCTTTCGCCTTTCGCCTTTCGCTGCTCCCTGTTTATGGTTGACTCATGAAACTTCATCTGATTGACAAGCGGGGCCAGCTGATC
>JBDTRF010000370.1:0-2911 GCA_039931815.1 Gemmatimonadota bacterium | reverse complement strand
GCCCTCGGGCACGGCGAGGAGATCAGACGCGCTCACCGTGACATCCTCCCGAAGACGATCCACCTGGTTAGGCCCCGGCATACCTCGATCAAAGATCTCGCGGGCCACCTCGACCAGGCCGGGGTGCGCCACCCAGGTCCCATCGTGCCCATCGCCCACTTCGCGATTCTTGTCGGCCCGAACCTTGTCCAGCGCGACACGATTCGCGTCCGGATCATTCTTTATTGGGATCTGGGCGGCCATTCCTCCCATCGCATGCGCTCCCCGACGGTGACAGGTGCGCACGACCAGGCTGGTGTACGACCGCAGGAAATGACGATCCATCCCGACGCTGACGCGGTCCGGAAGCACGAATCGCGAATCATTCCGGAATTTCTTGATGAAGCTGAATATGTAGTCCCAGCGACCGCAGTTGAGTCCGGCGATGTGATCCCGGAGTTCGTACAGAATCTCGTCCATCTCGAAGCTGGCCAGAATGGTCTCGATGAGGACGGTCGCCTTGATCGTTGCCCGGGGGATCCCCATGATCTGCTGCGAGACGACGAAAACATCGTTCCAGAGCCGGGCCTCGAAATGACTTTCCAGCTTTGGCAGGTAGAAGTAGGGGCCACTCCCGTTCGCGAGCAGTCGTTTGACATTGTGGAAAAAATAGAGGCCGAAATCGAACAGGCTGGCGGACAGGGGAACGTCATCGATGAGGACGTGGCGTTCCTCGAGGTGCCACCCCCTGGGCCGGGCCAGCAGCGTGGCGACCCGCGGATTGAGGCGATACTTCTTTCCCTCCGGGGACTCAAACTCGATGGTGCGTTCGATCGCCGCGCGGAGGTTGGCCTGCCCCTCGATCAGGTTGGTCCAGGTGGGAGCCGTCGCATCCTCGAAATCGGCCATGAATACGCTGGCGCCAGAATTGAGCGCGTTGATCACCATTTTTCGATCGGTCGGACCAGTGATCTCTACCCGTCGATCCTGGAGATCGGCCGGCACCGGGGCGATCCGCCATGTTCCTTCTCGAATTTCCCTGGTCTCGGGGAGAAAATCAGGTCTGCGCCCAGCGTCGAGCCCGGCCTGGACCTCTTGACGACGATCGAGCAGCTCAAGGCGCCGACGGTTGAATTGGCGATGCAGGGTGGCCAGGAACGCCAGAGCATCCGCCGAGACCACCCGCTCGTAGCCTGGCCGCATGTCGCCGCGAACTGTGACCCCCGAGGCGAGGGTGACATTTGGCTTGGGCGCGTTTGTTGAGGAAGTCATGTCTGCTCCGGGGGCACGCTGGTGACAAGAGGAAAATAGCCCGATGACGGGGATCCCGTCACATGAGTCCAGGCAAGAACCCCGTTACCTTCCTGGCAACCAGGCGGGTGCACCCAGACCAGCCAGGTTCGTCACCGGAGAGCAGTACCGAGCTGCACACCCGAACCCGAACGCAAACCGGACCATGAATCTGCCGCGGAAGGTCATGTCAGCCGCCGTCCTGCTGGCCCTGATGGGCTGTCTTGGACTGCCGCCAGTTCCCACTTCAGTGAAGCTGTTCGACGGACAGAACAAGCTGGTTGGATTCGTCGACCTGCTGGAAATCAAGGGCGGCGTCCAGATTCGGGTTCACACCCTTGGCATGGCGCCAGGGATACACGGTTTGAATATTCACCAGAATGCGGTCTGCGAGCCGCCCTCATTCGCATCTGCGGGACCCATCCTGACCGCGCGGGACGCGAAGGATTCCGTTCTCGCCGGCGACCTGCCGGACATCACCGCCGGTACGACGGAGTGGTCCGACACCACGATCAGCTGGCCGTTGATCCGGCTCGACAAGGGGGGTCGCGGCGTGTTTCATAACGGTGGATCCAGCTTCGTTGTCACCCAGGAGCCCGACAATGGACACGCCAGTCCGGAAGGCAGTGGCACTCGCATCGCCTGCGGCGTCGTCAAGGAACGGCCTGAAATCCGCTAAGGCAATGCCATCGGGGGCGAGTCGGCTCGAACTCGCACCCGAGGTCTCTCCCAATCCACTGCTCGGAGCCTCGAGACAAACCGCACGCTTGAGAGGACGGGACTGAGACTCAAGGCAGACAGAGTTGACTCTGCCGCGTAACCCAGTCCGGAACAGAGTGTGGTGCTGTTCCCTGTTCCCTTTTTCCCTGTCAGGGCTGTACCCTTCCTGCATGTCGGACCTCCTGGCCGCTCGAACTCAGATGGGAATGTCCCTGGCATTTCATATCATCTTCGCGATGATTGGAATTGCCTTGCCGCTGCTCATGGTGCTGGCCGAGCGGCAATGGATCAAGACCGCAGATCCGATCTACCTCGACCTTGCCAAGCGCTGGGCGAAAGGGGCGGCAATTCTTTTCGCCGTCGGAGCGGTGAGTGGCACGGTCCTGTCCTTCGAGCTGGGCCTGCTCTGGCCCCGGTTCATGGAATTCGCCGGGCCCATCATCGGCATGCCGTTTTCCCTCGAGGGCTTCGCATTTTTTACCGAAGCCATTTTCCTCGGGATTTATCTTTACGGCTGGAGCCGAATCAAACCTCGCGCCCACCTTGCCTCCGGGATACTCGTCGCGCTGAGCGGCGCGCTCTCGGGGGTGTTCGTCGTCACCGCCAACGCCTGGATGAACGCCCCCACCGGGATCACCATGTCCGGTGGCGCCATCGTGGCTCTCGATCCTATCGAAGCGATGATGACGCCAGCGATGATTCCCCAGACGCTCCACATGCTCCTGGCATCCTACGCCGCCACCGGGCTCATGGTGGCCGGGATTCATGCGTTTCTGCTTCTTCGGCAGCCGGACAATGCGTTTCACCGGCGAGCGCTCCGGGTCGCCCTGCTGGTCGGTGCCCCCGCGGCCATCCTCATGCCGCTCTCGGGCGACCTCAATGCGCGGTTTATTGCGAAGTACCAGCCGGCGAAGCTGGCCGC
>JBDTRF010000369.1:0-2942 GCA_039931815.1 Gemmatimonadota bacterium | reverse complement strand
TGACTTCCAGGTGTGTCGCGTTTCTGACCTGGTCAGCGGCCTGCTCCAGGTAGGCGAGGTCCTGTTCCCGAGTGAGGTCGGAGAGCGCGGTTGAACCATCGCCATACTCGCCGGCTGAGCTCCAGGCCGTGAGTGGCTCATGAATCATCACCAGGCGAAGGGTCGCCCCGTCGGACCGCGCCAGCTGCGTTGCCGCATCGAGCGCCTGTTCGGCGAAGTGGGATCCATCCAGGGGGACGACGATTGCATTGAGCGATGACATGATTCCCTCCATGGGCATGAGGCTATTTGCAGGGAATAATGGGCTCTGAGGGTTAAAGAAAGCATGAGGAAATTTGGAGGATATCTCGTTCAACTGGGCGGTCGGGCACGGGGAGCTTGGAATTCAGACCGACCTGTTCCACCTTTCCATCGTGCCATCCTGCAATCGAAAAGACCGGATTCAAAGGGAGGTCTCATGCAGTACCACAGCCTCGCGTTCGGCACCATCCTCCTGATCGCGGCGTGCGGCGCTCCAGGAACGCCGATTCCCGTCAAGGGCGATGCGCAGTCGCTGGAAGGGCGTTGGACCGGCGAGTACAGCAGTGATGAGTCAGGTCGAACCGGCAGCATCGTATTCAACCTCGATGCGGGGGCGGACACCGCGCAGGGAGATGTGCTGATGGTCCCGGCTGGCCCCGGGCCGAACCTGGTGTCTCCCAGTTTGCCGCGCGAGGTGATGCCGCAACCGGAGCCCCTCCGAATTCAGCTGGTTCGGGTCTTCGGCCTCCAGGTCGCCGGCCAGCTGGCGGCCTACAAGGATCCGGACTGCGCTTGCCAGGTGCGGACCATGTTCAACGGCCGCCTCAGTGGGAATACTCTGGAAGGCGTCTATCATACCTATCACCCCGACGGCCGGGCGGTGAGCGGCAAATGGAAAGTCACTCGCAAACCACAGGCATCAGAATAGGGTTAGCAGTTTTCACCCCTGGCGCGAATCGAGGCCCGCATCCCCTTCATCGCTGATCGAGAAACCATCGTAGGCCTGGGTGTTGCCGCACTCATTGGCCTGGTGGTGGGAATCGAGCGGCAGTGGTCCGGACACGCATCCGGCCCACAGGCGCGGTTTGCCGGCGTCCGCACATTTTTCATGCTCGGCCTGATCGGTGGTTTAGCCGGACTGTTCTACCAGGAAGATTGGGTCGCGGCCGGGACGATCCTGATGGCCGGTGCCATTGCCCTGGTGCTTGCCGCATATGTGATGGCGATGCGACGACCCCATGCCGAGGCCGATGCGACGACCGAGGTGGCCGGACTCCTGGTGCTGGCCCTGGCAGTACTGGCGGTGCAGGGGGCGCTGGTCATTGCGGGAGCCATCACCGCCCTCGTCGTCCTCGCCCTCCGGGAGAAAGTCAAACTGCACCGGACGGTCGAGCGCATTGGAGATGAAGAGTTCAGGGCTGCCGCCCAATTCGCCGTGCTCGCCCTGGTCATTCTCCCGCTCTTGCCTGAGGGTCCCTACGGCCCGCTTGGTGGTATCCGTCCCCGCTCTCTCTGGGCTGTCGTCTTGCTTTTCTCGGCCCTCAGTTTCGCCGGCTACATTGCCCGTCGGATGGCCGGGACTCGGCTTGGATATCCGATTACGGGTCTCCTTGGCGGATTGCTTTCATCCACGGCAGTCACGCTTCAATTCTCCCGCGAAAGTCGTCGAGACCCGGGACTCGCAGGGCCCATGGCGCTGGGTGTGCTGGCCGCGTGCAGCATCCTGCTGCCTCGTGTGGCGATTATTGCGGCCATCCTGAATCCCGCCGTTGCCCGGGCACTCCTGCCTTACCTTGCCGCCCCTGCGGTGGTCGGGGCCGCCATCATTGCCGTCATTTTTCTTCACCGCAAACCGGATGGTGCTGAAGAACCTGAGAACAAGGATCAGAATCCACTGAGGCTATGGACGGCGATTCAACTCGCCGTGGCACTTCAGGCGGTATTGATGGCCATCACGTTTGTGCGCGATACGTGGGGAAGTCCGGGAATATTGATTTCTGCCGCCGGGCTGGGACTGACCGATGTCGATGCCCTGACATTGTCGATGAGCAAGATGGGCGAAGACCCTTCGCTGGTCGGGCTGGGCGCCAGGGCCATTGCCGTCGGTATTCTCGCGAACACGGTCCTTAAACTCGGGTTAGCGTTGACGCTGGGCGGCAACGCTTTCCGCTGGAAAGTTGCCGTGGGCCTCCTGGCATTTGGCGCCGCCTTAGGACTCGGGCTCTGGTTGGTCTAGGGCGGACCGCTTCCCCCTCACCTGAGTGAGAACGGGAATGACACCGGGCTCCAGCCGACGCTTCATCTGGTGGTGGAATGTGGTGACACCATCACCCAACGATGTGTCAACGAGTGCCGAAAAATCTGCTGCCTCAGGTAATGCCTGATATACCGGGTCCGCCCGCAAGGTTAGGATCCCTCAACCCGCCGAGGGATCTCATGTCCTATCAATTTCAAAAAGACAAGTCGCTGCTGGTCGGATGGATTGTTTCCTCCGACGAGGCGGAAATTGCCGACTTGGAATGTGCGTTATTGGAATTGCTTGCGGACGAAGGCTTTGACACCTCGATGCCGCTCATCGTTGATCTCACTCAGTTGGCGGACTGCTCCATCGCCCGGATTCGGGATTGTGCGGAGCATCTGGCCCGCGGCCCTCGCCGATTTACCGGCGCGGTCGCCTTGTTGGGAACCGGCATTGCGCACCGAGTGGCAGGACTTGCCCTGGCCATGTACCTGTCGCACGAGGGCACTGCCAGCACGGTCTTCGAAAATGAAACGCAGGCGCTCGGCTGGATCGGTAGTCGCAAGGGCGCGCCGTTGACGCGTCTCAGGATTGGAGCGTAACCAAAGCCCTCCAGGTCACTGCTGGTAACACCCCGTCGCCTCAACGCCCCACTCAAAATCGGCCCGCCTGGCATCCCGTC
>JBDTRF010000368.1:0-3002 GCA_039931815.1 Gemmatimonadota bacterium | reverse complement strand
ATTTAAGCGGGCCCGGTGTATTCAGAGGAGATCCTCGAATCGCTCAACCTCAAGTCCGGCCCCACTCCGTACATCCCGCTACCTGCATTGCGAACGCTCTCACTCCATATAGATCGAACCTGACGTGTCGCGATCCATGACCATCCTCAGCGCCATCCTGTTCGGGCTCACCGTGCTGTTGTGGATCCTCATGGTCGCCAACGTGCTCACCCTGAATGAGAGCGATCAGGCCGGCAACGGTTTGTCGTACGCATTCGGAGTGCTCATGATCCTGGCACTCTGGGTCCTGCTGACGGCGCTGATTGTACTCGCTATCACCAGGTCCACCATGCCAGGCTGGATCAAAGTAGCCGCGATCATACTTCTTCCCGCCTCCTGTGCTGCGGCACTCTGTGCACTGAACCTGATGCGGGGACAGACCGGTTTCGTCTGGCCCGCCATCATACCTGTCCTCGTGCCGGCCATTGTCATTGGTTTCGCGCTTTGGGCCTCTGTCCCGTCATTCAGGGGCGCATTGTCGGCGGAAGCCGCCGGAGGCGTTGCGTGGGGAATGATCCTTATCCTTTCACTCCTGCCGTGGCCCAGCGCTATGGCTCGAAACCGTGGGGCTACCATCCGACGAGCAGAGATCGAGGCTCAGGCGGGTCGGGATTCCATCCGGAAGAGCCTGGAGAAGCAGCAGGAGAATCTCGCCACGTTTGCCAGGCTGACTCCCTCGTCTCCCCTCTGGCAATGGATGCCGTTTACCTTCGGCGGGAATGAGTTGAGAGATACGGCCCTGGCGGTGGCGCGCCGGTTGCCAGGTCGTCAGTCGGATGCCGTGCAGCTTCTCGAGGACGGTCACTGGTTTCCATTAGTCGAGATCGACAACCTGGACCTGGAAGCAACTCCACGGTTCTGTGAACTGGCCGCGAGGCATCTGCAGAAAGAGGCGGAAAGCTGGCGGACGACCGTCCCGAATCCGCCGGAATACAAAGTCAGTGTTGGCCAGATGGAGAAGTACCTGCCGGCGATGCGGTGGCTGGTAGAGCACCGTTGCGATATTGACGCCGCCCTGGTGACGACGGAAACGACGGTGAGGATCTATCCGATTTCCCCCGAGCGGGAGAATTTCCTGGCGGCCGTTGCCAGGCTGCGCACGCAAAAACAGCCATAGCGGGTTCCCTTATTTGCCTGCGTCATATTCATATCTTAGGTCTGGGCCTCTCCCTTCATTTCTCGTTCCCCGCGCAGCAGTGTTCCATTGGCTCTCTGGTAAGCCTTGCTGTGGGCACAAAGATAGGGATGATGTTTTCAGGGTGCCTTCCATTCATAGTTGGAGGGCACAGGAGCGATGGCTTCGAACACCAGGCGGCCGCATGCCGGTCGGAATGCAAAGGTGCAATTCCTCGAAGGCACGGGACTACAGGTGTGTAGGCCTGAGGCCGATACCTTATTGATTTTTGAGTTCTACTCTCAGGTGTTACTCCGCGAGCTCGCCGTGGAGGTGCTCAGCCTTCTCGAAATGGAGGATGGTCAGCTGATGAAAGCCAAGCTATCGAAGGAGGTTGAAAGCCAGATGCGGACCTCCATCAGACGCTTCTTCCTCGAGGATCTGGAACAGGAGATCGGGGACCTGAAAGCGGGGAACGTGCTCGACTACTTCCTGAAAGAACTCGCCCCCACGGTTTACAATCTTGCTGTTGCCGATGCGCAGGCGTACTTCCAGCAACGTACGGCGGACCTGGATGGCGCATGCTATGAGAAGGAGTTCACCTTCTGGTTGCCCACGCCCAAGGGGAAAGGCCGGCCCTGATGGAAGTGCCCGCCCGGGGTCGCTCGCTGGTTCGCGGGATCGGTCGAGGAGATCTCGTCGCCTTTGCTATCAACTCGGTCGTCGGTTCGGGGATTTTCGGATTGCCGGCGGTGCTCTTTGCACTGGTTGGTCGGATGAGCATCCTGGCCTTCGTCGCCGCCGCCATCATCGTGAGCTTGATCACCCTCTGTTTTGCCGAGGTAGGGAGTGGCTTCGCGGAAACTGGTGGACCCTATCTGTATGCCCTTCACAGCTTCGGCCCCGCCATCGGCTTTCAAATCGGATGGCTGCTCTGGGTCGCCCGGCTCTTCGGATTCGCGGCCGTCATCAACCTTTTTCTCAACTACGCGGCCTGGTTTGCGCCCGCGCTGGAGAAAGGTGTGTGGCGCAACGTGGGTGCAGGGCTCATCCTGGTCATCCTGACGGCGATCAACCTGACCGGAGTAAAGCGGGCGGCCCGGGTCGGTACCGTGCTCACCATCGGCAAGCTGATTCCGCTTTGTCTTTTCGTCGCGATCGGGGCGTTTTATATCGAGGGGAGCAGAATTCTCCCCCTCAATTCGATTGCACTTCCTTCCCTCTGGAGCGGCGTCCTCCTGGCCATTTATGCCTTCAGCGGGTTTGAGGTGCTCGGGGTCCCCGGGGGGGAAATTCGAGACCCTGCCCGCGCGATTCCATTCGCCCTCATCACGGCGCTGGTGATCGTTACCCTGATCTATTTTGGCGTCCAGGTGGTTACGGTGGGCACCCTGGCGGATCCCGGTGTTTCACCCCGCCCGCTGGCGGATGCGGCGTTCGCAAACGTTGGTCGAGTCGGTGCCACCGTCATGGTCCTCGGTGCCATGATTTCAACACTCGGTGTCGGGCATGCTATCGTGCTGGCGGCCGCCCGCTTTCCGTATGCCATGGCCGAGCGGGGACAGCTCCCGGCGTTCTTCGCCTCGGTGCATCCCGTGTACCGGACACCCTGGGTCGGTATTCTGATCTCGGCCGGCTGCATGCTGATTTTCACACTCGCTACCAGTTTTACCTCTGCCGCCACATTTACCGTGGAGATTCGAGTGCTGACCTACCTCGCCACGTGCGCGGCCCTTCCCGTTCTCCGCCGTCGCCCGGCTCGCCAACCCTCGGCCTTCCGGGTGGCTGGAGGCGATGTTGTTGCCGGACTCTGCGTCCTGATCTGCATCGCACTCATCCTCTCCCGCCC
>JBDTRF010000367.1:0-3004 GCA_039931815.1 Gemmatimonadota bacterium | reverse complement strand
GAGATGATCCAGTCGGAGTCATAATTGGAGTCATAATAGGAAGAGTTGATCCTGTCGCGACCCGGCCGCGGCCTCCGCGCCTCTCCGCTACTCCGCGAGGAGCGGTTGACCATCCGGATACCACCGGAGGAGTAATGTCCCTCTCTGCGGTCCTCGCGTTTTCGCTCGTTCGCGCCGGAACAGAATACTGGTTACCAATTTGAGCCCTTCCCGGTTTTATTCCTTCATTGGCACACCGCTCATTACAGTAAAACCCTGAGGGTGAATTGAAGCAACGATCCGGTTGGACCCTGCTGGCACTGCTGGCCCTGACGGGGCAGTCAGCGGCGGCCCAGTTCTCCCCGGTCACGATTCCAAAGAAGCTCTTCCGGATCGAGCTGGGTGGCGAGTTTCGGAACGCCGACTCCCGGTTCAACGGTGGCGTCACCGAGGACCTCGGTCGATCCTTCACCGCCAACCCGCTCGGCAGCGGATTTTTTCCCACCCTGGCCGCGAGCGAGGCGGCCATCGGGCAGATCATCGGGAACACTAACTATCGACTGAGCGCGGGCCAGAGCGTCGCTAATGGGATCATGAATATTGGCACGGCGTCCATCGGCGTGTCCTACGGTCTCACCAGCCGAATCACGCTCTTCACGACGGTGCCGATCGTGCGAACCCGGATGCAACTCCGGCTTCATTTCGACAGCGCTGGTGCCGATGCCGGGTTCAACCCCAACGATCCCTTTCTCGGGACACCGGCCGGTCGATCCCAGACCATCCAGTTTTTCGGCGAGCTCGACGCAGCGCTGCTCACGCTCGCGGCCAAGATCCAGGGCGGTGACTACGATGGAAATCCCGCCGACAAGGCCCTCGCCCAGAGCGCCCTCAACCAGGGGACCGCGATACGGAGCGGCCTCACCTCCGTCTACCAGGACCCGGACGCGCCATTTGTCCCGACAGCGGGCAGCTCGGCCGGGACAGCCCTGATCGATTCCATCGCCACCCTTCAATCCACCATCGCCAATCTGAGCGTCGCCGGCTTTGCGACACTTCCCCCGCTCGCGGCCAATGCGGCAAGCCCGGATGAGATCACCAGTCTTCTCAGCAATCCGGGAGGACCGATTCGCGGGTTCCCGGTTCGAGATGCCGTGGTCAACCTCCTCGGAGACATCGAAGGCGGCGTCGCGATAACGCTGATCGACTCGTGGAATCGCCATGGCCCCACCGGTGGAGTTCGGGCCGCCATCACCGGCGCCCTCCGATTCCCCACCGGCACCCTCGACCGACCGGATGATTTCCTGGAAATCGGGACCGGCAGTGGATACATGGCCGCCCGGGTGACGGGGACCCTCGACCTGGGACGCGGTCGTATCGGGGCGCGGGTGACTGGCGGGTACGAACACGGGTTCACCGCCACGATCCAGCGTCGCGTCGCTTCGCCCTTTCAGCCGTTTCCCTTTGCCAGCCGACTGGCCGACGTGAGCCTCAAGCCCGGTGGACTACTGGATCTGTCCGTCACCCCGTTTCTCCGCATCGCGCCATCACTCGCGATTATCGGCGGAGTGCGCCTGCGACACCGGGCCCAGGATGATGTCTCCTTTGCGTCGAGCCAGGATTCTCTGCCGGGCGTCAACCCGGGAGACCTCGCCCTCGCCACCAATTGGAACTTGACCAGTTTCCAGGCCGGCATCACCTACGTAAGTCCGGCCAGCGCCGACATCACAAACCAGGGATTCCCGGTCGAAGCCAGCTGGACAATTGAGGGACCGCTGAGTGGTTCAGGCGGGTTGGTGGCGAAGGAGCGGGTGATGCGGGTGCAGTTCAGGATGTACATGCGTCTTTTTTAAGCGTACCGCGTATCGCATAGGGCAACGTGGCGCAGTGATCCCAAAGTCAATCCTGGTTCATCGCATTTCGTGTATCATCAATTGAACAGCGATCTCGATAATCACTTGGCCCTATGCTATACGCCATACCCAATTCGCCAGCAAGGAGCATCAGATAACACCGTATGCAACTAGCCTGGGTCACTGACATTCACCTCGAGTTTCTCACACCAGCAGCCCTCACCGACTTCTGCGTCACGCTCGCGGCCTCAAAGGCCGAGGCATTTCTGATCGGCGGTGACATCAGCCAGGCGCCCGGCCTTGAGAAGCATCTCCGTATCCTGGAGCGCACCCTCGAGCGGCCGATCTTCTTCGTGTTGGGAAATCACGACTATTACCACGGAAAGATCGAGCGGGTCCGGGAACAGGTTGCCCGGATATCGGCCGAGTCTTCCCTGCTCCACTGGTTACCGGCTACGGGAATTGTACCGCTTGGTGACGAGACGACGTTGGTGGGACATGACGGCTGGGCCGATGGACGCTACGGGGACTACATCAACTCCCGGGTGCTGCTCAACGACTATCGGTTCATCGAGGACTTCCGGGGGCTCAACGCCTCACAGCGATTGCATAAACTGCAGGCCCTGGGCGACCAGGCGGCGACATTCCTTCGCGCAGTGCTGCCCGGCGCGCTCGAACGCTCGCGGCGCGTCGTCGTTCTCACCCACGTTCCCCCCTTCGCCGAAGCCGCCTGGCATGAGGGCACCCGCTCGGGAGACGACTGGCTTCCCCATTTCTCGTCCCAGGCGGTGGGAGACGTGCTTCGGGAGGTGATGGAGGGACGGCCAGACCAGGAGATGCTTGTCCTGTGCGGTCATACTCACAGTTCAGGGGAGGTGGCGATGCTGCCGAATTTGAAAGTGATAACCGGCGGATCCACGTACGGTGAACCCAGGATCCAGCGCGAATTCTCTTTCTAGGTGAACCGCCCCACCCAACTGAGGTTTCACCGAGCGCGACACACCAGCACAACATTTCTCGATGACTTACTCCAGGTGCCTCTCACTGAACGCGTTGAGCCCAGCGACTCGGTGCCGGCTGTTCCAGAGTCCAAGCCATGAGCGAGGGCAGTCGAATCACCGCTTCAACTCAGTACGACGACGCTCAAGAAACCGGCGCACCGCCGGATCGGTTTC
>JBDTRF010000366.1:0-3039 GCA_039931815.1 Gemmatimonadota bacterium | reverse complement strand
GCCCGCTACCTGGCCTTCCTGGAAACGATCACCCAGCTGCGGCCGCGGCTCCACCGCTACTGCTCCCGGATGACCGGCTCCGTCATCGATGGCGAAGACGTGGCGCAGGATGCGCTCTTCCAGGCCTACCGGAAGCTGGACACGTTCGAGGAAGGTCGTCCCCTGGCGCCGTGGTTGTTCCGGATCGCCCACAACTGTTGCATTGATTTCCTCCGGCGCCGCGGCGTGAGGGAAGAGGCGGAAGCCGCCGCTGTTGAGCCTCAAGCCGTGCACCAGCCGGATCCGCCGGGGGCCGCTCTGGGTCGGGCGGTGGAACACCTGGTGCTGGCTCTCCCTCCCAAGGAACGAGCCAGCGTGTTGCTCAAGGATGTCTTCGACTATTCGCTGGAAGAAATCGCCGGCATGGTGGGCTCCACGGTTGGCGGGGTGAAGGCGGCGCTCAACCGGGGCCGATCGAAGCTGGCGGACACTCCCATGCCGGTCACGCCTGTCCGGCCGCTCGCCGAGCCAGCGGCTCGAATTCTCCGGCTCTACGTGGACCGCTTCAACCGACGCGATTGGGACGGACTCCGCGAACTCATCTCGGCCGATGCCCATCTCCGGGTGGCTGACCGCTTCGCCGGTAGACTGACCGAGTCTCCCTACTTCGGCACCTACCAGCGGTTCGAAACTCCGTGGCGAATGGCACTGGGCATCGTGGACGGCGAATCCGTCGTCATCATGCTCGCCCCGGACAATGGAGGTTGGAAACCGTTCAGCCTGATCCGCCTGGCCTTCGATGGCTCGCGCATCGTCGGCGTGGAGGATTATTACCACTGCCCCTGGATTCTCTCCGCCGCACAATCCGTCCACGTATCCTGACGGTCCCGCCATGCGTACTCCGGTAGAACCGATTGCACTGATCACTTCTACAGGAGCAAGGCAATGCCTCGATTGTTCACACTGCTTCGACGGGCGAGCGTTTTGTCCGTCGTGTCTGCCTCGACCGCCCTGGCGCAGAGTCCTCGCCCGCCGGCGCTGAGCGAATTCATGATGCCGCGGGATGCCGAGCTGGCGTTGGCATCGACCGCCGCCCCCGCCGGCGTGACCGGACATGCCACACTCAAGGTCCTGACGGCCTCGGGATACCAGGTCGCCCGCGAAGGCCAGAATGGATTCGTGTGCGTCGTCATGCGCGGGTGGTCCGCACCGACCTACACCCCGGCACCGTTTCGCGGCCTGGTGTACGACGCCACCGTTCGAGCCCCGATCTGCTTCGATGCAGTCGCCGTCAGGACCGTGCTTCCCTATTACGAGATGCGAAGCCGGCTCGGCATGGAAGGCCAGTCGCCGGATCAGATCGCGGTGGCCATCGAAGCGGCGTACGCCCGGGGGACACTGCCCCGGCGAGAGGGTGTGTCCTTTGCCTACATGTGGTCCGCGGAGCAGCACCTGGGACCGGGTGTGGGGCACTGGCACCCGCACATGATGGTGTTCTCTCCGTATTACGAGAACGCGACAGTGGGGAACAATCCGATGGGGCCGACCGCGCTACCCATGGTGACCGACGACGGGGGAACACCGTTCGCCGTCGTAGTGATCCCGGTGGCCGACAGCCTCGCGGTCCGAATGGCGAGTGTCAAGTGAAAATCGACAACGCGATACATGATGCTGTGGAGCAAAACGACAACGACAGGAGTATCACGATGCGAACAGAGCTCAATGAATTCGTCCGCGAGTGGGAGCGGCACACCGAAGGCACCCACGCCCTGCTGGAATCCTTGCCCCAGGACCAGTACGACTTCCGCCCCGATGCCGGCGGCCGCTCGGTGGGTGAGCTGGCCTGGCACCTGGCCGAGCTGGACGGATATGTCACCCGGGGCATCGAGCAGCGCCGATTCACCTTTGGGCCGGGCAATCCGCCGGGGCTCACCCGGCCTCGAACCATCGCCGAATTGGCGCCCGCGTTTCTCCGAGTGCATGCCGATGCCGTCGCGCGAATCGCTCAGCTTGAGCCACAGGACTGGGCAGCGGAGATGCCGTACGCGGATGGATCGCTCTGGACGATTGGAGACTTGCTGGAGCGGAAACTCCTGATGCATTCGATCCATCATCGCGGGCAGCTCACGGTGCTGTGTCGGCTGGCCGGCGGAGTTCCGCCGGACTTGTTCGGGCAAAGGCGGGAGGAGGCGTCACCCAGGCCGCAGGTCGCGGGAGTGTAGTCGACGACCAGTTGGGGGTGGGTAGCTCTCGGCGACCCCACCCCCGTCCCCCGCTCTACTAATGGCGTGGGGGAACGTAACCGAGGGTCACAGGGCGGGTCTTAAGACCTGCCCCTGTTTTTTTGATCGTCCGGCCGTCCCGATGATGCCACGGCGGGAATTCCGGCACGATCACACTCGATGCGCCGAATGGGCCCCGGAACCGTCCCGACTCAGCGGAAAACACCCCGCGGCCGATAGCCTTGCGCCGAGCGATTCCGTGCTGCAGACTATTCGTCCTCCCCTGCTGTCAGGCTTATGACCAAAGCTCCGTCGCTCGCCGGTCGCGCACTTGCGGCCGTAGCGCTCCTGGCTGGTTTTTACCTTCTCGCTATCGGGATCGTCATCCTCCTGGTGACGATTCCGTGGGCGGAGTGGCATTACGGTAACCGGCTGGACATCAGGATCGCGTTCGGGTGTGGGGTGGCCGCTTTGTTGATCCTCAAGTCCATCATGCCCCGACCTGATCGATTCGTTCCTCCAGGGCCGCTGCTCGCGCCGAACGATCATCCTCGACTCTTCGCGATCATCCGCGAGTTATCGGCGAAAACGGAACAGGCCATGCCGTCGGAGGTATACCTGGATGCCGATCTCAACGCCTACGTCTCCCAGCGAGGAGGGGTGATGGGATTTGGCAGCCGCAGGATCATGGGGCTGGGACTTCCCCTCCTCCAGTTGCTCTCCATTTCCCAGATGAAGGCGGTGCTGGCCCATGAGTACGGCCATTTCCACGGCGGCGATACCGCGCTCGGGCCCTGGATCTACAAGACTCGCGGGGCGCTGAGCCGTACTATTCAGA
>JBDTRF010000365.1:0-3145 GCA_039931815.1 Gemmatimonadota bacterium | reverse complement strand
GATGATCCGGCTCTCCGATGACGGAGAGGACACCAGGTTATTTGTGAAGGACCTGCGGGATTGAACATCGTCAATGGGCGGAGCCCCACCCGTTGATCCTTCCATTCACTCAGGACCGGGCAATGACGGCTATGACCACCATTGGCGTTTTGGGCTCCGGCGCGGTAGGACAGACCCTCGCGGCCGGATTCAAGAAGCATGGGTACGACGTACGGATCGGAAGTCGCACCCCTGGAAAACTGGCAGATTTTGTCGCATCATCAGGAATCCCGGCTGGCACGTTCACCGAGGTGGCAGGGTGGGGTGACATGCTCGTCCTTGCCGTCCATGGAGCGGGCGCGCAGGAGGCGCTGCGACTGGCTGGTGAAGTCAACCTCCGGGGCAAGGTGATCATTGATACCACGAACCCTCTGTCGGATGCGCCACCGGTCGATGGCGTGATCCAGGTGTTTACCGGCCCCAACACCTCGCTGATGGAAATCCTCCAATCAGCGTTTCCGACCGTTCGCCTAGTCAAGGCCTTCAATTCCGTCGGCAGCGACCGGATGGTAAACCCCCACTACGCCGCTGGCCGGCCGACAATGTTTCTGTGCGGGAACGATGCAAGCGCAAGAGCCCAGGTGAGTGAGATCCTCGAGACGTTCGGCTGGGAGCCGCTTGACCTCGGCACGGCGGTGGCTGCCCGGGCCATCGAGCCGCTGGCGGTACTCTGGTGCATCCCTGGTTTTCTTCGAGACCAATGGACCCATGCCTTCAAAGTGCTGTGGTCCTGACGGTGATCAACTCCAAACGTCAGCCATAGTCACATGAGCGAAGCCGTCAATCGCGACGCCGTGCTGGCGTTCATTCGCCAGCACTCGCTGGCGGCACTCGCATCGGTGAACCCCCTCGGCGGACCCCAGGCTGCTGTCGTGGGCTTCGTCATCACCGACGATTTCGAGATCATCTTTGATACCCTGGCGAGCACGCGAAAAGCCCGGAACCTGGCCGACAACCCGTCGATCGCGTTCGTGATCGGGGGCACCCAGCCCGGAAACGAGCGTACGGTCCAGTTCGAAGGGATCACCGACATTCCGGGTCGCGAGGAGCGCCGCGCCCTGGTTGATCGTTACCTGACCACGTTTCCCGATGGCGTCGAGCGACAGTCATGGCCGGGGCTGATCTACCTTCGTGCTCGTCCGCGCTGGATCCGGTACAGCGACTACGGCACGACGCCGCCGACGATCATCGAATTTGCCTTTGCTCCGGACATTGAACCACGGGTGTTGTGATGATTCGCAAACTCCATTCGGGCGGCTACCGCCTCTATTCCAGGAAGAAGGACCCCAAGACTGGTAAGCGCAGGAACCTGGGGACGTTCAAGACCCGCGCGGCGGCCGAAAAACATGAACGTGCGGTCCAGTTTTTCAAGCGGCGAGGATGAGAGTAGGTGCGGGTACCGGGTGCATGGTACGGAAGCCAGGCGGAACCGATTTCGAGTTACCTTGACCTGCTTTCAGTTCCTTTGAGTTAGGTGTCTTTACCTTGTGATCCAGGTATTTCCCGCGCCGGAGGGAACGCGTGAGTCTTGAAGCCATCGCTTTCGGCCTGGCCACGGAAGACGACGCGGGCGCGCTGGCGCTCCTCCGGACGCTGGTCGCACAACAACTCACCACGAAATATGGATCGGGCCATTGGTCAGCCGAAGTTTCACCCAATGCCGTGCTCAGGACCCTGATCACATCACGAATCGCCGTGGCCCGGCTGGGTAGTCGCCTCGTGGGCACGCTTCGCCTTGCGACCAGGAAGCCGTGGGCGATCGATCCGGCCTACTTTACTCCGGTTAAGCGAGCGCTCTATCTGACGGATATGGCCGTCCACCCGGATCTCCAGGGGCAGGGTCTTGGTCGCCGACTCCTCGGCACGGCGGCCGACCTGGCTCGGACCTGGCCCGGCAACGCGATACGACTGGACGCGTACGCCGGGCCCGCGGGTGCGGGCGGATTCTATTCGCGATGTGCCTATCGGGCCTGCGGACACGTTGAATACCGGGGGACCGCGCTGATGTACTTTGAGCAGCTTATAGAGGCCTAGTATCCTGTTTCCCGCCCATCGCTCGTACACTCTCCAGGGCCACCATGTGGCCCCATCACCGCGTGACGCAGGTGACGTGTGAGCCGACGAGGCTGGATAACGGGTATACTCGCGATGGCCACCATTGCCTTTGCCATCCGGTTCGGCCTCACGTTTCCCTGGAAACGCACACTGGCCGTGCTCGCCGGGTCCAACTGGCCGCTACTGGCCGCGGCGTGCCTCATCAACATCGTCTCCCTGGTGGCCAAAGCAGAGGCATGGCGCATCCTGCTCGGGCGAGTCGGGGCAGTCCGAAGGAGCACCGCGCAAGCCGCGACATTCGTCGGCGCGGCCCTGAGCTGTGTCAGTGTCTCGGTAAGCGGAGAAGCCGCGCGGGCCCAACTGGTCAACCAGCGCGACGACATTCCGTTTGGAACAATTATCGCCTCGCTGGTGGTCACCCGCATCGTGGAGGCAGCCGGCCTCGCGGTATTCCTCTCGATAGCACTCGTCGCCCTCCCCCCATGGCCCTGGGCCCGTTATGTCGGGCTCGGAATGGCCGCCGTCATTCTTACCGGATTCATAGGATACCGACACTTGCCCTGGAAACGGCTGGAAGCAGGCAAGCGCGGGGCGACCTATACCACCATCCTCGGCATGTTGAATTCGAGCGGCCGAATTGGCCTGGCCGCCGCCATTGTCATCGCGACGACCAGCTGGTTCGCCCAATGGCTCACTTATCACTGGAGCATCGCGGCCACACATACGCCGGTCACGGCCGCGGTGTCGTTGAGCGCCCTCGTGGTGGCGAACGTCGCGGGCATTCCCCGCCTGACCCCGGGAAATATCGGCGTGATGCAGGGGTCAATTATCCTTGGCTTGAAGGCGTTCGATATATCGGCAGTCGATGGTCTGGCGGCCGGCCTCGCCCTTCAAGCCGTCCAGGTTATTCCGATTCTCATCATCGGCCTGGCGCTCGTGGGAAGGCATGGATTCAGTCGATTCCTGCGGGCGCCAGTAAAACCGCTGTTGAGGAATACACCGCCCTGACCGGCGGACGCATCACCTCATAGTCCTGGACTACCGTGAAGCG
>JBDTRF010000364.1:0-3158 GCA_039931815.1 Gemmatimonadota bacterium | reverse complement strand
GCGGCAATTCGACACCTGAAAACGTACAAAGAGCTCAAATCCAGGTAGCGTGGCGGCGAATGCGCAACCCGGTAGTACCACCGGCAGCTTTTACCCCGACAGACAGGAAACGTGTCGCATCATTTTCTCACCGCCCGGCCGCCTCTTCTCCGATGATTATTCGCATTGGCATGTCGGGCTACAGCTACAAGGAATGGAAGCCGAACTTTTATCCGGCCGATCTCAAGGCGGACAAGATGCTGGGATTCTATTCCGAACGATTCGGCGCGGTGGAGATCAACAATACGTTCTATCGAATGCCGACGGAGAAGGTGCTGATGCAGTGGCAGGAGGAGGTCCCGCCGGGGTTCCTGTTCGGACTCAAAGCGCCGCGCCGCATCACCCATATGAATCGGCTCCGGGAGTCGGCGGACAGTGTCGAGTATTTCATGCGTACCGCCAGTTGCCTGGGCGAACGCCTGGGGCCAACCCTGTTTCAATTGCCCCCCAATTTCAAGAAGGATCTCCCTCTGCTCCAGGAGTTTCTGTCGCTGGTCCCCCGCCGCTGGGTTTCGGCCTTTGAATTCCGGCATCAGTCGTGGTTCGAGGACGACGTGTATGAGGCGCTCAGGGGGCACGACGTAGCGCTGTGTATCGTGGATGATGAGGACGGAGGCACACCGATGGTCGCGACGGCGAGCTGGGGCTATCTCAGGCTCCGGAGAACAGACTACTCACCGGCGGACCTGGAAATCTGGGCCGAGCGCATCCGGGGCGAGCAATGGGAGCGAGCCTTCGCCTTTTTCAAGCACGAGGAAGACGGAGGGCTGGGTCCCCATATCGGCATGCGGATGAAAGCGATCATCGGCTGAATGAAGTCCCCGGCTGTTGTGACCAATATCACCAACATTTCATGCCCACGGCGTATATTAGCCGAAGTATTCCCCCCTATACTCTGATCGGAAGGTTAGGACATGCGAATGTTCCATAAAGCCGGTGTTGCGGCGACGGCGATACTGGTGCTGACCGGGTGCGATCAGAAAGCAAAGCAGGAGAACGTCGCGCTGCGTCAACAGGTGCAGCAGATGTCGACCATCTCATCGGAGAAGGACAGCCTTCTCAAGATGGTGGTCGACAATACCCAGCTCATGAACGACATCAACAACGAGTTGAACAAGGTCAAGGATCTCAAGACCGGCGTCGTCCCGGTCTCGAGCGCTGAAACCGGCGCGGTGGATACAGTCCGGGTGCAGGACTATCTGCTGGCCAAGGTGAAGGAAGTCACCACCCGGATCAACGACGCCGAAACTCGGCTGGCTGCCAGTCAGCGGCGGGTACGCGGGCTCACTCGCGCGTCGGACACCTTACGGGCGAATATCGCGGAATTCGAGGCGACCATCGTACGGTTCCAGGCCATCATTGACACGCAGAAAGTCACGATCGCCTCATTGACCGGTCAGATCAACGAGCTTCAGTCTTCCAACCTGAAATTGGTGGCCCAGCGCGAGTCGCTCACAAGCCAGGTGGATACGCTCACCACCCAGAACAACACGGTCTACTACGTCATGGGCCGGAAGAACGACCTGGTCCAGCGGGGAATCGCGGTCCAGGAAGGAAGCAAGTTCCTGTTCTTCGGGGGCAAGTCACTCCAGCCAGCCCGCCAGGTCGAAAACAGCGCCTTCACCTCGGCTGACATGCGCTCGTTGACGGAGATTCCGCTCCCGGACTCAACCAGGAAGTACAAGGTCATATCGCGCCAGAACCTGGCCGGGTTGGCCGAGCAGCCCAACGATCATGGTGAGTTCAAGGGCAGCATCCGGATCGCGGATCCGGTTGTTTTCTGGACACCGGCCCGCTACCTGATCGTCGTAGAGCAGTAAGGAATCCAAGCCATTCCTCACTGAGGCCGAGGGAAGAAGGGGATGATCGACGATTCGATCATCCCCTTCTGGCGTTGAATAACCTGCGGCCCCTCCCGGCGAGGAGTGGTTTGGGGAGTTGGGTTCCGCATGGCGTACCTCTCACTCTGCGACACCAACTCCAATTCGCCCGGGTATGCTGGCCAGGGAGTGTTGCCTCGGCCTGATGCGAGCCCGGGCCACCGGTCGAATATATCGCGTAAATCGTTATCAATCTTAGCGTTGAATAGCCTGTCGTTGGACCGAGCACTGCCCTCCGCGCCAATTCTGCCTGCCCCGGGGACCTCTGCGTGAAATTTGCAGTTATGGAATCGTTGATTCCATCCCAGTGGATGCACCTCCTCAACCCTTCGTATCGCCGTTTTCCGGCAGGCCTGAATGTCCGTTCCCAGCCGTATGTCCATGCGGTCCATCCCCAGGGCACTCGAACCGCGAGTGCGGATCGCCTATGCCGTGGCATGGGAAGGGGTGATTACCACCCACAGCAACCAGGTGCTCGAATTCATCCACGAATTCGCCAGCCGGATGGATGCGCTGGAGGCGCTGGACCTGTATTTCAGAGTCGTCGCCGTGCCTGAGCCGATGCAGGAATCGGTGCGGACCCGGGCGCTTCCCGAGCTGGACCTCGATTGCCTTCCGACCCGGAAACCGCTCCCTACCCTGGGAGGGTGGAAACTCCTGCGGGCCGACCTGGTCCTCCGAATGATTCGATATCGACGGGACTATGCGGAGACCACTCTGCACCTCGCCAGGATGGTCGGTGCGCGGGCGGCCGAGGCGGTGACCGCGACACATGTGAGCCACGCGATCGAATTTGCCCGGTTGCTGAACGGTGTCCTCCCGGTTGATAAAGCGGTGGCCCACTATGTTTACGTCTTCACACTGTCCCAGGCGAGCGCCCAGACCGTGCTGCAGCGGGTGCAGGCGACTCTAGCCGGCCAGCAGCTGGCCCAGGCGTATCGCACGATTTCGCCACCGCTCTGGACCGATGAGATGCCCACGTCGATCCCACCAGGGCAAGATCACGAAGAACACGCCGTAGGACCGGAAACGTCCGGGTGAGTACCCCGGGTGTTCTGCAGAGTCGTATCGTCGAATTTTGCACCTGTTGAGCGCCAATCGATTGGATGCCAGGTCCGCACGACCCGTTCTTCCTGCGGGAAGTGGAGATCCTGGATCCCGATAAGGCCGCCCCCCGTCATCTGCCTGTAATCGCGCCCGTAGCCACCGTTACGCACTCTCGCCCTCCCCCTTATCTTA
>JBDTRF010000363.1:0-3174 GCA_039931815.1 Gemmatimonadota bacterium | reverse complement strand
CGACACGCGAGACGGGGCGGGAACGTGCTCTTCGCCATGGGCATGCCGCGATCGACCTGGTGGGACGAACCGCGATCCTGGTGACTGATGGATCGGTCGATTGGCACGAACTCCAGGCCGCGATTCAATCGCTGAAGCACCGTACGGCAGGGGACATTGTCTATGCGGCCCCGGTGGCGGGCGCAGGACAGGCTGACCTGGTCGAACCACCTGGATGCGTGATCAGTCTCTACACTTCGGAAGACTATCGATCGGTCATGCTGGTCAATGCCGGGTATCGGCATACCACCGACGTCGAGATTACTCACCTGCTGGACCTGGCACGAACCGGGGTGGGAAGGATGGAAGGAGGGAACCCGGAGTCCGGGCCTGTTTCTCCCGCACCAGATGACCTGGAGATCGGGGCGGCCTGGTAATTGGGCGAGGCGGATTTCATCGACCAGGGGCGGAGGCCCCGTTCCCAATTTGGAGTTCCGCGCCCGAGAAGCGCATCCACGCGCCAGTTCTCGGACGTGGTGTTGGTCAAGGGAGCGGCAGGTCCTCGTTGCTTTCCGGCGATTCCTCGCGCATGGCAAACCCCACTCCGCGGACCGTGGAAATCAGGTTCAGCCCCGTCGCGTCCTTGAGCTTGCGGCGAAGGTTGCCGACATGCACGTCGACCACATTGCTTTCAGGGTCGAAGTGCATGTCCCACACTTTCTCCAGCAAAATCGTCCGACGGACAATCTGATCCGGGTGGAGCAGGAAATATTCGAGGAGCTGGAACTCTTTCGGCGTCAGGTCCAGCGGCCGACTCTCCACGCTGGCGGTGTGTCGCAGGCGATCCATGCTGATAGGCCCATACTGCAGCGCATCCATGACCTCGGCTCCTCCCCGTCGTCGAAGGGCCCGTATCCGGGCAAGCAGCTCATCGAACTTGAACGGTTTGGCCAGGTAATCGTCCGCCCCCGCATCGAGGCCGCGCACGACATCCTCCGTGCTGTCCCGTGAGGTAAGCATCATGATGGGAGTGTTCCGGCCCTCACGTCGAAGCTCCGCGGCGACCTGGAAGCCATTTTTCTTGGGCAGGACGACGTCGAGCAGAATGACGTCATACTCGTACACATGCGCCAGCATCGTGGCCGCCTCCCCGTCAGGGGCGACGTCCACTGCGTAGCCCTCTTCCTTGAGCCCCTGTTCGATGAATCCGGCCACCTTCCGGTCATCTTCCACGACAAGAATCTTCATCGCCTGGGTGGGTGCACGGGTTCCTCGTTTCGAAAAGGAGTCACGATTGCTGTTCCCCGGCTGACCGGATCGCGGGATCGATCGGCGCCTGATGCAGTCTCAGAGTTCGGGAGTTGCCACTGGGAGATGGAGCTCAAAACAGGCGCCAACATCCGAGGGAACGGCGCGAAGCTCGCCTCCGAGTAACCTCGCCAATCGACGGGAAAGGGGGAGTCCCAGGCCGGCGCCACGGCCCTCTTTCCCAGCCTCGGAGAAATAAATATCAAAGATATGGTCAACCTCTTCCGGCCTGATGCCGGGCCCTGCATTGGCGACCTGGATGATGATGTCATGTTCATCCTGCCGGACACTGAGGTTCACGGTGTTCCCATCAGGGGAGTGCCGAATGGCATTCGTCAGCAGGTTCAGCAGAATCTGCTCGACCCTCTGACTATCCGTAAGGATATCCGGAACATCGGGAGGGAACCGGCACTCAAACGTGACCCCTTTCTTGTCGCCGTCAGGCTGCACTCGAGCCACGCCACGCTTGACCAGTGCCACCGGGTCTACCAGTCGCACGACCGGCTTGAGCCGGTCTTCATCCAGCCGGCTCAAATCCAGGAGATCGTTGATCAACGCGACCGCCTGCCCGGCCGAATCAAGCACCTCGAAGGCGGCCCGGGGGACGGTAGCCGGGTCTTTCTTGCGGGTCAGCATCTCGGCCCATCCAAAGGTTGCGGCGAGGGCGTTGCGCAGCTCGTGGTTGACCATGGCGAAGAATCGTTCGCGAGAACGTTGCAGGCCCTGGACCTCCTCGAGAAGCCGGGCGCTCTCCTCGTGCAGGCGCGCGTTGTCCACGGCCGCGGCGGCCTGCGCCGCCAGGAGCACCAGGAGCCCCTCGTCTTCAGCGGTGAAGGTGTCTTCACCCAGCTTTTCGGTCAGATAAATGTTACCAAAGATTCCCCGTCGGCCGATGATCGGTGCGCCGAGGAACGACTTCATGGGGGGATGATTGGGAGGAAACCCGAATGAATCCGGATGCTTCGCCAGATCCGGCAGGCGCAGCACTCGCGGCTCCCGAATCAGGACACCGAGAATTCCATGACCCCGGGGCAGGGGGCCGATTCGCTGCCGATCTTCCAGAGACAATCCAGCGGTATGGAACGCCTCAAGCTCACGACCGGTGGGATCGAGGACGCCGATCGCGGCGTATCGGGCGCCAAGAAGGATCGCGCTATGGTCCGCCAGCTGCTGAAGCACCCCATCCAGTGACAGCTCCGACGTCAGGAGCAGCCCGACCTCGACGAGGGTCTTGAGCCTGGCTTCCGAAATGGGTACCGCGAACGGGGATATGCTTCCAGGCATGAGGCCGGGGGTAAGAGACAGAAGGGATAATAGCTGCGTCAGGCAAACCCCGTCCATCTCCGCGGCTTACTCCCCAGTTCATCCTCTCTTCACGCGAGAGAAGTAGAATGAGCAATAATGAAAGCGAAGATGAATGCTCAAGCATTTTCTGGTGGCAATCGATGACAGCGACGCGAGCGGCAATGCCCTGAGAATCGCGGCAAGGCTGGCCCTTGGCGTGGAGGCGAAGGTCACCGTTCTTCGGGTGATTCCCCTGGCCAGGAAGGGGCCGAGTGAACAGGATGAACTGCTCCGCTTGAAGGATTGGTTGAAGTCCACATACGCCGTCGATCAGGACGCACCCACCTTCACGCCAGCCGTGATTGGCGGCATTCCCCAGGTGGAAATTTCCCGCTACGCGGAAAGCATCGGGGTAGACCTCGTGGTCCTGGGCCGAAAGGTACGGTCTCGTACCACCCGCCTGATGCTGGGTGACACGACCGATGCGGTGGTCCGAAGGAATCGACTGCCGACTTTGCTGGTTCCAGCACTCCTGCAGGATGTCCGCGGAATGCTGGTTGCACTCGATGGTACGGATCGCGGGTCACTGGTGCTTTCCAAGGC
>JBDTRF010000362.1:0-3176 GCA_039931815.1 Gemmatimonadota bacterium | reverse complement strand
GTTTCCCTCGATACGCGAATCTGCACACCTCACAAGGAGTAGCGAGTGAATCTGCGCCATGGGCTTCCAGCCATCCGCCGCATTCTCCTGCCAATCATCTCGATGGCGATGTTTCTTCCCCTGCATGCTCATGCGCAGCAGACCGGTGCGGTTGATCGGGCCAGGCTGGAGCGGTTGCTCATCGCGGAGGATTCGCGGGGGAAAGGCACTAGCGGGATCGCACCCATCATGGAGGGATTGACGAGCCGGGATACACTGATTCGGCGAGTGGCGGTGAGGGCGCTCGGGCGGCTTCAGCGGCCGGACCTTGCGGCTCACCTGGTCCCGGTGCTTTCGGATTCGATTCCGGCGGTTCGTTCGGAGGCCGCCATCGCCATGGCGCAAGGATTACGAGGAGTACGGCGGGGAAGCCCGGACACCGATTCTGCCGGGCTCACCGTGACGCGGGCGCTCCAGGCGTTGAATGAGTCAATCGTGCAGGAAAAGAACGACAGTGTCGCGGGCGCCATGGCTGAGGCCCTTGGCCGGCTTCCATTGGGGGACAGCGTGGCTGGTCGCCGCGCCGAGCACGCCATTCTTACCCGGGCTGGTTCGACCTTGAATTTCGGGATGGCTCACGGATTATTCTGGCTTGCTGCGACCCGCCGCTTCAGCGGCGGTCTCTCGCAACCCGCGATTGTCCTGCTCCGCGCGACTTCTCTTACGGCGGCAGACACGCTGGCACGTCGAATCTCGATCCTCGCGCTTGGTGCTGCGGCGGCGCTCGATAGTTCTACCATGTTCGCCGCATTTCAGGATCGGGATGAACAGGTTCGCCGACTGGCCTTAGCCGGCGCAGCGGCTCTATCCCCCGGCGATCGGGTGGGCCTCGTGCGTCAGGCGCTGACCGATCGCAGCATGATTGTGAGAGTCGCGGCGATTGGAGCCGCGCGCGCCGGCAATGACCGGCCGGATTGCGGGCCGATCATCGGCGCGACCAGGGACCCGCATTCCTACGTTGTTCTCACGGCAATCGATGCGCTGGGAGCGCCGTGTGGGGATTCGGCCGCCGTGGTTGCGGCGCTTCTCGAAATTATCCAGCGGAAACCCGCGGGATTGGATGAGAGTTCAAACCGAGGCTGGCAGGCCGCGGCGCACGCCCTGGTGGCGTTGTCTCGCGTTGACTCCACTCGCGCGAATCTCGCGCTCGGTTCCTTCGTCACATCACGCCGCTGGCAAAACCGACTCTACGCCGCCACGGCTGCGGCGAACCTCTCAGCGATCGAGCCTCTCATGACGCTGGCCCGGGACAAGGACCATAACGTCCGAGAGGCCGCAATAGCCGGCCTCAGCAAGGTGAAGAAGCATGATGCGGACAGCCTGTACATCGCTGGTCTTGCCTCCGATGGCTTCCAGGTCGTACTCGCATCGGCACAGGCACTGGCAGGCTCGCACCACCCCGATGCGGTGCGAGCTCTTCTCGATGGCATGGACCGACTAACGGCCAGGCGGAGTGAAAACGCCAGGGACCCACGGCTGGCTATTCTCACGCGGGTCGGTGAAATGGGTTCGGCGGCGGATTCGGCGCGACTCACCACCTACCTGGCGGATTTCGACACGACCGTCGCTACGACATCCGCCGCGATTCTCTCCCGATGGACGGGCCGCCGCATCGAGCCACGACCGGCTCCGCTTCCGATTACGCCAGAACCGCTCGCGACCATCTTCCTGGACACTCGCTCGCAGCTCAAAGTGACCATGGCCGCATCGAGCGGTGGAGGGTCATTCACCCTTCGACTTTTCCCGCGGGAAACACCGGCGACCGTCGCCCGGATTGTTCGCCTGGCCCGCCAACACTTCTACGATGGTCACGTCTTTCAGCGGGTCGAACCGAACTTTGTCATCCAGGGTGGCGGGCCGGATGCGTCGGAATACGTCGGACACCCGGACTTCATGCGGGATGAAGTTGGTTTTCATTCGCACAACCGTGGGACGGCGGGGATCTCCTCGCGAGGGCGGGACACCGGGGATGCGCAGCTCTTTCTCAACCTGGTGGACAATCCGCTGCTGGACCACGAATTCACTGTCTTTGGCCAGGTCACCGGCGGGCTGGCGGTGATGGACCAGATTGTCGAAGGGGACACCATCGCGAAAATTGAGGTGATCGAAGGGCGCTAGATGTCTGGGCTTGTGGCTCGCGGCGACCAGCTCTCCCAGAGACCTGGCAGGTCGGCCACCGATGGAAGCAGATGGGTGTGCGGCTCCCCCGCCAGCTGCTCCCGACGATGGGCACCGGAGAGGACGCCGATGTTCCATCGCACGCGGGCGGCGTGCCCGGCCTGGAGATCGAGCATTGTATCGCCCACCGAGGCCACACTCTCCGGCCCCGGGGTCCCGGTGAGTTCCATGGCTCGAAGGATCAGGTCCGGGGCCGGGCGACCGCGTTTCACGTCATCGCCCGACACGATCACATCAACCACGTCGTGTTGCCAGCCGAGTGAGGTGATCAGGAGTTCGGTGATATCACGATCGAACCCGGTGTTCAGTGCCACCGTGATTCCTCGACTCCGAAGCCACTCGAACGTTTCTCTCGAACCGGGGATCGGTACGACTCCTTCTGACTGGTAGGCCGAGGCCAGCGTCGCTTTGAACACCGTGTAGGCGTTTTCCGTTTGCTTCCCCCGGTCAGGCCCCTCAGGAATAAACTGTTGAATCGCATGTCGCTTGGACGAACCGCGCACGCGGTTGAGCGCCTCCACCGACGCTGAAATGCCCTGTCGCGATAAGGCTTCGGCGAATGCCCGCGGGACCTGGCCATCGTCCTTGATGGTGGTGCCGGCCATGTCAAACACGACGAGGGTGATGTCAGTCATGGTCGAGGCCCCACGACTTACCTGGGTCCGCATTCATCACAGAGGAAAGCGTCGCGTTCCCCGCGTCTCGAGGTCGGATAGTCGCACGTCTCACAGGGCGCCCAGGGGGCGATGTGGGCACTGCTCATGTGGTATCTCGATGTGAGCAACGCCTCAACGCGTCTCACGACCGCATTGCATTCCTCCTGATTCAGTCGAGTGTAGTTGACCGACCACGTCAGCCGATCGGCGAAATCGGGGAAGCGAGGTGACTCGCCCCAGCGCCAGGAAGGATCGGTGGATGCCGGGCTCCTCCCAAGCAGATGGAGGTGCATCGACCGATGC
>JBDTRF010000361.1:0-3178 GCA_039931815.1 Gemmatimonadota bacterium | reverse complement strand
CGGTGAGAGCGCGCCAGCGCGAGTGGGAGCCCGGCGGGACTGATCACCCGCGCGGCCCGCCGCGTTTCAAAATCTCGGCTCGCCATCCATCGCGCCAGCATCTGCTGCCGCCATGGACGAGGGCCATTCACCTGGCGCTCAAATCCGAGCCGCGCGAGATCGTTTCCCACCAGCGCCCCAAGCGGGTGGGTGAGACCCTCGCCCCGGAGGTGAAGCAGCAGGTCGAGCAACAGGATCGCCTGATTACCGCCGTGACGAAGGTAGTGCCGGATCAGCAGGTCGCGCTCGAGTGCGATTGATGGAACCCACACCGCGCCGCACTCGCCACTGAACCGCCGCCGACTGGCCAGCACCTCGGCGACGCCTGGTCCGCCGAACTCCGGCGGCCCCGCTTCCCGATGCAGTTCAACGACGTCACGGCCCCAATCGCTCCTGGGTCCGAGATAGCGGGTATGAAAGCCATTGTCACTGTTCTCCGGGTGATAGCCGTGCAGGGACAGCGCTCGTGCAAACGAGGCATGGTGTTGGAATGCGACCAGCAGGTCGAGGTCACTACTGGGTCGGCAGGAGGGAGTTGGGTAGAGTCGCGCGGCAAGCGGCCAGCTTTTCAACACGACCCAGGGCAGGCCGGTGGCTTCGAGGTGGGGCGACAGCGCTTCGAGCTGTCGACTCGCACGGGCTGACACGCACTCGGCTTCCAGGGTGGCCGCCTCAAGATGGTGTCGGGCTTCGATCGGGAGGGAATCAGCCCTCGATCCTAGGAGATGTCGTGCCAGGGCGCTCAAGCGGCTGCTCGCCAGTGCCGGCAGGGAGGACGTCCAGGCGGTGGCATCGGGAAGGGCGCGCTCTTCGCCGAGGGCGGTATGCATCACCCAGAGCAAGGCTTCCGGCTCGGTCATGGCGAAGCCGCAGGTCGCTCTGGTGGATGAGCAGCAACGCGATGGCCCGCTGATGATTCAAGGAGAAGCGAGTCCGTCAGCCCACGATACCGGCTCAGCGCCGCTGCGCCTGCCGGTGTTGCAATGAGGTTGTGCTTTTCCCAGGGATCGTGCTCAAAATCATAGAGCTCTCCCGTCCCATCTCTGGTGCTGATATACCGCAGGGTGTCGAGCACGACCGACACGAGGTTCCCCTGCCCGGGCCCCGTCTGGACCTTGAGCACCGAGAAAACCTGATCAGCAGGATCAGCCTTGGAGGGCTGACAAAAGAGTTGCCCCATCGAGGATCCGGGAAAAGGCGATCGCTGGATCGTTGCCAGGTCGGCAATCGTAGCGGGCAGATCCCGAAGCGAAACCGGCCGAGCGATTCGACGGCCCTCCAGTCCGCACCAGGGGAGCAGGACGAGAAGTGGGACCTGCACCACGGGGCGGTACAGACTCCGCCCGTGCCCCAATACCCCGTGCTCTCCGATTTCCTCGCCATGGTCGGCGGTGATCACCACGATGGTATTCGCTAGTTGCCCCCCCTGCTGCAGGGAATCCAGAAGTCCTGTAACCCGGGAATCAAGATAGGCCAAGGCGCCGTTATAGGCCTCCTCGAAGCTGCGGAGATCGGCTGGCGGCGGGAGAGGGTACCTGGTGATGTCCTTCCATGAAATGCGGTGGGCCCCTTCTCCAAAGAGTGTGTCGAACGGTGGCGGAACGAACCAGGGATCATGCGCCTCGATATAGTTGAGAAAAGCAAACCAGGGTTTACCCTTTCGACGCTCGATCCAGGTCAGTGCTTCATCACTGACATCGTCGGCCGAACGCCACGATAATGGCCGCCATCGACGGGTCATCCATTTCCAGCGTGGGTGATCCACCAGCCGACGAACCAGAATGGCGCTTCGCAGGAACTCACCCCACGTGAGACCATAGTCCTCGTAGTGCCTGAACCCGCGGGAAAGTCCCGATTCCCGCGTGGTATACAGAAGGTTGGCAACGAAACCACCGGTCGCATATCCCTGCTCTCCCAGGACTTCAGCCAATGTCGGGTACGTGTCGTCGAGGGGGGACTGGTAGGAGACGGAAAGCTCGGTCGGCCAGTGACCGGTGAACATCGTGGCGTGGGATGGAAGCGTCCATGACGACGGTGCGATCGCCCGCTCGAATACGGTTCCGCGGTTGGCCCATCGGCTGAGCCCGGGCGTGGTGTTCTTCGAGTAGCCGTAGAGTCCCAGGTTGTAGCTGCGAACCGTGTCGAGAATGATGAGCAGGATATTGGGTTTGCCGGTTCCGCTGGCCGCAGCGTTAGCCCGGTCACCCCGCCAACGGCTGCCCGCGACACCCACCATGATGAACAGGATCGTCACGATCGCGGCAGGAAGGGTCCGTCGAACGACCGTGTGGAGCGTGCTCGATCGTGGAATGAGCCATTGGCCCAGCCTCATTCCGAGGCCCACACTGAGGAGGACGATGGCGATCCAGTGAAAACGTCCCCAGAGAAGCAGGATGCAGCCCGAAGACAGTCCGATGACCGCACTGGTCAATACGCGCGCCTGCCGATCAATGCTTGTTCGGCTGGTGGCTGCGAGAAGCACCAGGGTGATGAGCAGGAAGATCAGGCACTCGGTGAGCGGAACCATCCAGAATGTATCGGTCCCGACGGCGATGAAACGGTGACGAACGAAACGCTTGAAGAGGAGCAGCAGCGACTCGCCAAGCCCGGTCACTGCTCCGGCCCAGAGGCCGAGCAGAAGCAGGTCTCGCCGACTGGTCTCCATTATCGGACCGGCGAAGAGGGGGTCATCACGTCGAGGAAAGCCAATCCGCGATTCGGGGCCATTCTGATCGCAACTGGGCTAACCCCTCAGGCACCGTGAGCTCCCATACCGGTGTCCGCTCGGCCAGGTCGAGCAGTGCCGCTTGCCACTGAGCGTCTGCGCCGTCACCAAAGAACGTGAGCAACCCCGCGGCCGCGAGCGTGGCAAGCCGCCGGGCGCCGGTAACGGGAGTGCAGGAACAGCGAGGTCCCCGATCCAGGCGGCACAGCGCGAGAAGTTTCTGACTCGGCGCAATCGGTGGGAGGTTATACCAGCAGCGACCATCATGGAGGCGCGCCAGCGGTTCCCAACCAGAAGGAGCAGTGGTCTCTTCTACTCGAAGGGACCCATGGATTGGCAACAGCGATCCTTCACGGTCAACCACGAGGAGATCGTCGCCCGCGATCTGGAATCCAGCATCCGCGGCTACTGCGG
>JBDTRF010000360.1:0-3180 GCA_039931815.1 Gemmatimonadota bacterium | reverse complement strand
GTCTTCGACTGATCGGGTGAGTTGGTGCGCCTCGTTCCCCGAGTTGCGGGAAACGTACCCCGCATCCTCGGCCGGAAATAAATGGGAGCGCAGCTCGGCGCATGCAGCTGGTACTGACAGGAAATATCCGAACTGACTGGGCGTTCCTCGTTCAAACCCTTCGGCAATATTGGCCGCCACTGAAATCGCTGCACGACGCATCTGGTCTGAGAGTGTAAAAACTTTGGCTAGGCGGCCTTCACGGCACAATTCATTTGTCCAGATTGAAAGCTGCCGAGCTCACTGCCAGCCAAAGAGATCTTCGACTTCTGCGCGCGCGCCATTCGGGCAGTAGACGAGATGAGCCCAGCGCGGTAACCATTCAGACGCCATTCGGATCATCAAAGTGTGAAGGTTGTATGTATTGAAATGAAGCCGGTTGCCTAAGTTCCTCGCAGTTATTTCCAGGTACTTTGTCTTACTTGTTTGCATGTCGGACGACTTGCCCTGGCTTCGCTCCCGTGTGCTCACCATTTCGCAAAACCTGAATGCCATTGACGAAAACATGGATCATCCCGGTCGCGTATTGATGGGGCTGGTCAAAGGTCGCGTTGTCCCTGATCTTCGCCGGATCGAAGACGGCGATATCGGCATGGTAACCCGGAGCCAGTGTGCCGCGGCCGGAGATCCGCAGGTTGGCAGCCGGAAGTGACGTGAGTCGGCGGATCGCTTCTTCAAGGGGAACAACCTGTTCATCCCGAACGTACTTGCCGAGGAGACGGGCAAAGTTCCCGTATGCCCGGGGATGGGGGCTGGACTTGAGAAAGACGCCTTCGGGCGCAAGCGACCCGCCGTCTGATCCGAAGCTTACCCAGGGGAGCGCCATTTCCTTCCGGACGTTGTCCTCGGACATGGTGAAGAAGACGCAGTCTACGTCGCTATCGTCCTGGATGACCAGGTCCATCGCCGTCTCTTCCGGAGAGGTGCCGCGCATCGCCGCGACGTCCGCCAGGGTCTTACCGATAAGATAACGAAGGCTATCCGTCTTAAAGCCGGCGAGAAGAATTCCTGACGGACCCCCGGAGTTGGCAAAGGCGTTGTCATAGGTCGAGCCGTTGCCTCGCATCTCCCGGGCAAGGCGAGCGCGGATTTCCGGATCCTTGAGCCGCGCCACCCATGCGCGATGGCCGCCCTCCTGCACCCATGTCGGCATGGTGGCATCAAGTCCGGTGCTGCTCGCGGTGTAAGTGTACATGTCGGCGGTAATGGAGAGGCCTGATTTGCGTGCTGCCTCAACCCGCGCAATGACCGTATCCATCTTGAACCAGTTCGGTCGCCCGGACGCCTTGATATGGTAGATCTCGGCCCGGACTCCGGCCTCCTTCGCGATGGTCAACAACTCATCCAGCGCCTCGAGGAGGTGACCCCCTTCATCACGCATGTGGGAGATGTACATCCCCCCGTTTCGCGCCGCGACGCGGGCGAGAGCGATCAGCTCATCGGTGCTGGCGTAATTGGCCGGCGCGTAAATGAGTGATGACCCGACACCGAGCGCCCCTTCATCCATGGCCTGCTGAACCAGGGCCTCCATTCGAGACAACTCAGCCGGCGTCGGAGGGCGATTCTCATAGCCCACTTCGTGGATCCTGACCGTGGTGGCGCCGATAAACGATGCGATGTTGGGTGAAATGCCACGCTTGACAAGAAAGTCGAGGTATTCTCCCAGGGTCATCCATGGAATGTCGTACTTGATGTCACCCTGCTCCGCCAGCTCCTCGCGCCGCATCGAATCCGTGAGAGGGCCTCCCGAAGTTCCCTCACCGAATACTTCGAGCGTGACTCCCTGCCGGATATCGCTCTGAGAGCGGCCATCGGCGATCAACCCATTGCCGGCCCAGCTCAACATATTGATGAAGCCGGGCGACACCGCGAGTCCTCGAACCTCGATTTCCGCTTGGCCACGCCCTGCCACGCGCCCGACGGCCACGATCGTATCACCCGAAATCGCCACATCGCCCACGAAGGGTTTTCCGCCGCGTCCGTCGTAAATAGTGCCGTGCCGAAGCACGACGTCGTAGTCCGGTCCAGAGGGGGTACTGCTGGTGATGAACGGAAGGCATGCGAGCAGCGCGAGTTTTCGCATCTAGGTCTTGAAATGAGTGTGAGTGAAAAGGGGACCAGGACCAGCGAGACCGGCAGCGATTGCGGTGAGTGTTTGCCGGGAGGAGCGGTCAACAGTGTTTCTCAAACGCCGCGCCAGCCGGGCCACTCGATCCAAATCATCAAAAGCTGAGACACGATAGCTTCGGGCGCCTCACATCGTCGCAATACTATGTGTTTCACCGGCGGCCAGTGCCCAGTCCACGGTCAGCTATGGCACCAGCCCCTACCACAGATGATCCACAGCGCTCTGGAGTTGTCTCCGCCGGACCAGAACGCATCCTTGCCGGCAGGAGCATCGGGCGGAGGCCTGGGGCTATACGACAGTGGCAACGTCTTTGGGGTGGCGAGCACCGAGGTAGACCATATCTCGGCCCGCATCGGGGCGCCGAGCTGGCCTCGAACCCAGATGAAATTCTCCCCGTTGTGAAGTGAGAGATCGGCCCGGGGGGCATCGCTTCTCACCCGCGCGATGATTCTTCCTTCGGCAAAGGCGAGCGAGTCCAGCCGGCGAAGGTTGGACAATGGTTCGAGCCGTACCATGGGGTTACGACCAAATTCGTCGGTCGGAAGCGCCAGCTCAACTCCGCGCGACGGGTCAAACTGCATGCGCCGAGCGTAGTCGAGGAAGCTTCCGATGGGTTTTGAATTCGGATTCTGAAAGTCGGGCGATGGGGCGATGAACGGTGGGTGGAACGTCGTATCGCCGGGGCGGGTGAAGCTGGGGACGCCAGGCTCAACCCTCAGGGTGTCAGGCGAAGGGATTTCGCCGCTGGAGTCGGCCGACGCGACCTTGACCTGCTGCGGGAGATTGTCTCCGGCCGGTTGCCGCTGGTACCAGACATACATACCCACCACCGCGACGGCGATGGCCAGCAGGATCCACCAGTTGGCGGCGCCCAACTCGGAATCGGATGCCGTGTTACCAGCTCGTCGGTGGTCCTGATTCATTCATTCTGCGCTTTGGATGATGGGGCATCGGGGGCTTATTCCCACGCACACCGTTTGTCAGCCAGGTGGCAGGCTGGACCGGGGTACAGG
>JBDTRF010000359.1:0-3191 GCA_039931815.1 Gemmatimonadota bacterium | reverse complement strand
AACTATAACGCTATCAATACAAATAACTTAGCCTCTTGAATTTCGGCGGCGGTGTCCTTCGGACACGTCCGTCTCCGTGTCAACGGGACACGGGCGCTTTGTCAGGATCAGGCCTCGGGATGGCTTACCTCTCCTGCCAGGTTCGGGACTTTCGCGATGCCAGTGGTGGTAGAATGGCAGCAAGGCCTCGGGGGCGAGTGACGGGTCCCCGGGAAGGATGATATGAACCCCGCTGTATGCGGTGCGATCCTGCAGTGAGGCCATCAGCCGCTCCCGGTCACCCGGCTCGAGATCGACCAGGATCCCGGCATCGACGACGGCCAGGTTGACTGGGGCATCAAACTCGGGAAACCAGTGGCCGAGGTGGGCGACCCACGCCAGGAACTGGGCGCTGAGCGACTCGGCGGCGATGCGCGACTCGACTCGCTCGACGACGCCAAGATCGCCCGCGATGAAGGTGACCGCGGCATCATGCGCGGCGAAGAGGTAGGCGACGGTCTCCGCCCCAGCTCCCAATACCACCACGTGATCTCCCGGCTCGATTCTCGGGAGGATCGTCTCGGCCACGTGTCCGGGGGGAAGTCCCCAGTGATTTGGTTCCCGCTGCGCCTTCCGTAGTCCCAGGTAATGCTCGCGCCATTTGCGATATGACTTAAGGGAAAGGCGCTTCGTTATGAGGCGGTCGACGCAGTCCAGCATGAGGACTTCGGTCAGGACGAACTGTCCCTCGGCGGTTGCGTTGAGCTCGGCGACGGCCTCGTCTCCCAGGCGGAGGAGATCCTCCCGGGCGATAGAGTTCTTGAATCCCTCGATACGCTGGAGCAGATACTCCTGATATTGCTGCTTCAGGGACGGGGGCGGGCGCCGGCGCCGTTGCTGGCGTACCTGGTCGAGGGTCAGCATGGCTCGACGTGGACCACGACTTCGTGGACCTCCAGGGTCTGACGGAGCTGGGTTTCCACCGCATCGGCGATCCGGTGGGCAGCCGCGACGTTCTCCTCGCCGTTTACCGCGATGGTCAACTCGGCAAACCGGATCGCGGCCGCCGTGCGGGAGCGAATCGCATAGGCACTCATCACTCCAGGCACCTCCTCGGCGACCCGCCTGATGTCACCGCCATCCAGGGCTCGCTCATCGACCAGGGCCGGCATGGATCGGCGAAATATCTGGAAGCCAACGTGCCCGATCAGGGCGGAGACCACGATGGCCAGCACTGAGTCGGCCCAGGGGTGTCCCATCCGGGACAGAATGAGTCCCGCAATGACGGCAGTCGTGATATAGACGTCCACCCGGGTGTGAGCGGCGTCCGCCAGAAGAATCTCGCTTTTCAATCGACGACCCGCGCGTGTTTCATACCAGGAGACCCATACATTGACCAGCAGGGTAAATCCGAGGAGTCCGCCTTGAACGGCATCGACGACGAGGGGCTGTGTCGGATGGGTCAATCGCTCCACGGCGCCCTTCAGCAGTTCGAAAATCGTGACCGAAAGGAACACGACGATGGAAAGGGCGCCGAGCGACTCGAACTTGGCATGACCATAGGGATGTTCGTCATCGGGACCCTTGGCGGCCACTCGCATCACGGCCAGGCCGAGGATGTTGTTGAGCGCATCGACCGAGGAGTGAATGGCATCGCCGAAGACGGCGAGCGATCCCGTTTTCCACCCGACGACGAACTTGATGAGTACGACGGCGATATTGGCGACAAGAAGTCCCTTGAGGACGCGGCTGATCGCGTCGGTTCGCTCGGGGACGGAGGCGGGCGTATTCACCGCTATGGAAAGTCGCGGAGTGTCGAGGGAGTGTCAACGATGAACTTGTCGATTCTCGAGCGATCCCGGCTAGTCGACCCGGAGGATAGCTCCCTTGAGATACCCGGTTTCGGGAATGGTGATGACTTCCGGGTGGTCGATCCCCTGTCCGAGCCATTGCACCAGGGTGACCCTGCGACCGCTATCGGCTGCCGCCTCTGACAGCATATGCTGAAACTCGGGTCGACGCAGGTGGAATGAGCAGGATGCAGTCAGGAGGTGGCCACCGGGGTGGAGAAGTCGGAGTCCCCGGAGGTTGATCTCCTTGTACCCGCGCATGGCCTGGGGCAACGCAGACTTGGACTTGGCGAACGCCGGTGGGTCGAGAACTACGGTGTGGAAGCGGCGACGGCGGTGCTCGAAGTCGCGCAGGATTTCGAAAGCATCCCCGACCTGCCATTCGATGTTTGAGAACCCGTTGAGATCCGCGTTGATCGCTCCGCGGGTCAGAGCTTCAGGGCTCGCATCCTGGGCCACGACGTGTCCCGCTCGTGCCGCGAGGTGAAGGGCGAATGAGCCATGATACGAGAAGCAATCCAGGGCCTCACCGCCTGGGGGAACCAGGTTTCCGGCGAGAAGGCGGTTGGGCCGCTGGTCGAGGAAGGCGCCGGTCTTCTGACCGGTCCAGGGGGCTGCCAGGTATCGAATGTTCGACTCGCGTACTTCGATGACCTCGGGTACGGTTCCCATCGCGAGAGTGACTGCTTCAGGCAGACCCTCCTGCTTCCGTACGGGAACATCGTTGCGGAGAAGAATGCCTTCCGGTCGAAAAACCTCGACCAGCGCCGCGATAATATCGGTGCGCATGGTTTCGAGCCCCGCTGACAGCAGCTGGACCACGATCCACCGATCGTACCGATCGACAATGAGGGATGGGAGGCCGTCGGCCTCGCCGTGCACCACGCGCCAGGCATTGGCCTCGATCCCCGATCTCGTTGCCTGGGCCGCGGTCAATCGCTCGCGCCACCACGCCTGGTCGATGACCCGGTCGGTTCGCTCGAGGAGGCGGAGCCGGATTTCGGATCGGGGCGAGCAGAGGGCCTGACCGATGAAACGTCCCCGTGGATCCTCAACCGTGACAACGCCCGGCTCAAGAGTGGGAGTTATCACGTCGCTTCGAAAGATCCAGGGGTGTCCGCGGGTCCAGCGGGCGGCCCCGCGGTCGGCGACCTGGACGGCGTTCATCGGGTGAGCGGGGTTTTGGTCCTGGCGGACGGCATTTGGCGCATGTCACCGGTTTGGGGAATCTGAGCCTGCCTGTCCATCAGCATTTTTGGGATTGACGCGTCCGCCTGGACTGAAGTCATACGCGATATGCCAGCGGTCTATACTTGAGCATGATCCCGAATCTAGCTGCGTCACTCCGTTTATTGCTCGTCA
>JBDTRF010000358.1:0-3205 GCA_039931815.1 Gemmatimonadota bacterium | reverse complement strand
AACTCGACCTGGACCGCGGTCCGCGACAGATCGCACGCCTGATCAGGCTCCGCGATCAATTCCGTGGTCCGCTCCTCGATCCACGTTCCGCCAAGGTTTTTGCTGACGGTGTCATTGAAGCCGGTACCGCGGCTCTGCTGGAGCCCTATCTCAATCGCGCCCACGATGCGGGGCGACCGACTCTCGAGCCGGCTTCCCTGAATGCCCTGGTGACGGGACTGGATAGTGCGGGCCTGCAGGTGCATGTGCACGCCATCGGTGATCGCGCCATTCGCATGACGCTCGATGCGTTGGAGCAGGCTCGGGTTGCCAACGGGCCCCGCGACAGTCGTCACATCATGGCGCACCTGGAGCTGATCGACCCCGCCGATATACCCCGATTCAAGACCCTTGGGGTCATCGCTGACTTTCAGCCATTGTGGGCGTACCGGGACTCCTACATCAGGGATCTCACCGAGCCTGTCCTTGGTGCCGCCCGATCGCGATGGCTGTATCCCATCGGCAGCCTCGTCAAGGCGGGGGCAACGGTCGTGGGTGGAAGCGACTGGTCCGTCTCTTCCATGAATCCATTCGAGGCGATGCAGGTGGCAGTAACCCGGCAAGCGCCGGACGCGACGCCCGGTCCGGGTTGGATACCTGAGGAGCGCGTCGATCTTCCGGCCATAATCGCCGCGTATACGATCAATGGCGCGTACGCCCGCTTCGCGGACAGCACGACTGGTTCGATTCGGGTCGGAAAGCTGGGCGACCTTGCCCTGCTCGATCGGAACCTGCTCACCATTCCCGCCAGCGAGATTGCTCGAACGAAGGTCGTCCTCACGGTGCTCGGCGGCAAAATCGTCTATCGGGCGCGGGGCAACTGAGCACGGTGTTTCCTACAAGGAATCGTTGATCGAGGTTGCTGCCCCTTTTCCCCCTCCCCTCTCCATCCACTTTCTCCGCCCGATGACGCTGGCGTACATCAGTTCTTCTCAAGCCTGACAGCCGTTTGCAGGCTGATTCGTCGCGCGTGTACCCAATGAGTAGACGCCGCTTCCATGTCGTCCCCACTGACCTTGAAACCTTGGCCGTCCGCTGGGGCGGGGTTTCATCGGGCGAGAATAGCCCATCTTCCGGCAGCTTGACTCTCCCCGAGTTCAAATGTATTGTGGTTCACATACTGAAATACTATTTCACAATGATCAGAGCCAAACCATATTCCGGGACCCAGGCCGTGCGTCGCGCGGTGGCGGTCCTCAAGATTTTCAGCGACGCCAGACCTGAATGGGGCCTTACTGACCTGGCCCGGGCCACCGGCCTGAACAAGACGACCGTGTACCGGTTGCTGACCGCCCTGGCGAGTGAAGGGCTGGTCGCGCGGAGCCCGGGCACGGATACCTATCGGCTGGGGCCGGAAGCGATCGCCCTGGGCGCCCGGGCGGTGCGATCGAATGATCTGCGCACGGTCGGCCGCGAGAGCCTGGAAGAGCTGGCTCGCCGAAGCGATGAGACGGCGACCGTCGAGGTCCTGGCGGGGGGCGAAATCCTGATCGTCGACGAGGTCCACAGCCGGAAGTGGCTGCACGCGAGCCCATCGGTGGGAACGCGTTGGCCGGCCCATGCGACATCGACGGGAAAAGTCATCCTCGCGTACCTGCCGGAGGGTGAACGCAAGGCACTGTTGCGGGCGCCGCTCAGCCAACCGGCACGTAAAACCATCGCCACGGTGGGCATGCTGCGGGACGAGTTGACGCGGGTTCGCGCCCAGGGCTATGCAACGGCGGTGGGCGAACTCGAAGACGGGTACAGCGCGATTGGCGCGCCGGTGTTTGGTCATGAAGGAAAGGTGGTGGCAGCGGTCAGCGTAGGCGGGCCCAGCGCCCGGCTTCCCGCTGAACGATTGCGGGAGCTGTTGCCGATCCTGCTGGAAGCCACCGCGAGTATCTCCCGAAGCCTGGGCTATATCGCGGTGGGAAAGTAGCGCTCGGCGCTCGCTGCCGATGGACCGCCCTCAACAATTCTGAATGCATCCATGCTCAAAACAACTCCATTTCACGCCCGAACCGCCGCGCTCATGGAAGGCCAGAGCTGGCGCCGCTGGGCGGGCCATGTCGTGGCGAGCTCGTACGAACTCCAGCATGATCGGGAATACGCGGCGATTCGGAACTCGGCCGCGCTGATCGACGTTTCGCCGCTGTTCAAGTACATCATCAGCGGCCGTGACGCGCTGGTCCTGCTCGATCGGGTCCTGCCGCGGGATATGACGAAGAGCAAAATTGGGCAGGTGATGTATACGCCATGGTGTGATTCGGCGGGTAAGGTGATCGATGACGGGACCGTCTCGCGACTTAGTGAAGACACGTTTCGACTGACATCGGCCGACCCGAACCTCCGCTGGCTCCATCAGAACGCGCTGGGAATGGACGTGCGCATCGAGGATGTTTCGGACTCGATGGCCGCACTCTCTCTGCAGGGACCCTTGAGCCGGGATATCCTGATCGCCGCCGGTTGCGACGTGTCCAATCTCAAGTATTTCCGGCTGATCACGGGGAGCTTGCATGGTATCCCGGTCACGATCTCTCGGACGGGGTACACCGGTGACCTGGGTTACGAGATCTGGACCGAGGCGGGGCATGGCCTCAAGCTCTGGGATGCCCTCATCGAGGTGGGACGCCTCTATGGTATTGTCCCCACGGGAATCCTGGCACTTGATGTTGCGCGGATCGAGGCCGGCTTGCTGATGATCGAGGTGGACTACGTCTCCACGCATCACGCGCTGATCGAGGACCAGAAGTCATCTCCCTTTGAACTCAACCTGGGCTGGACCGTCAGCCTCACCAAGGGTCCATTTGTCGGAAAGCGTGCCCTGGTCGAGGAAAAACGGCGGGGTTCCGCGTGGCAGTTCGTGGGAATCGAGGTGGATTGGGAATCGCTCGAGGGGCTGTACGCTGAGCGCGGATTGCCACCCAAACTGCCCAGCATGGCATGGCGGATCAGCGTGCCGTTGTATTCCGGTGCCAAGCAGGTCGGGTATGCCAGCAGCGGATGCTGGTCGCCCATCCTCAAGCGATACATCGCACTGGCTCATGTTGAAAGCGCCTATTCCACGCCGGGAACCGGGGTGAAGATGGAGGTCACCGTTGAGCATCGACGGAAGCAGGCCGAGGCCCGCGTGGTAAAGACGCCATTTTTTGATCCGGAGCGGAAAAGGAAATAGCGTGTGGCG
>JBDTRF010000357.1:0-3206 GCA_039931815.1 Gemmatimonadota bacterium | reverse complement strand
GCCCTGAGCCTTACCACCCCAGCCCACGGGCCCGCGCCACGATCAGATCTGCCGCACCAGTGAATCCCAGCGCGTCGGTATTCAAGACCATGTGATAGTTGACGGGATCGCTCCAGTCGCGCTGGTAATAGTCCCTGTGATAGCGGGCCCGGTGAGCATCCGTATCGATGAGAGCCTTCAGTGCCTGCTTCTCATCGACGCCCAGCCGCTCCATGATGATTTTTAGGCGAAAGGGTCGAGGGGCGACCAGGCGAACGTGCAGCGCCTTGGAGTCCCGGGCCAATACTGCGACCGCTGCCCGTCCAACCAGGATCACACGGCCGGCCGCGGCGATTTCACCCACCACCGCCTCCGTCGCTTTGACCTGCTTCGCGCCATCCAGGCTCTCGCTCGGGGCTGAGGGTATCAGCGGAACCTCGGGATCCGCGACCAGGGCCCGCTTCAGGCGTTCGCCGAACGTCGGTGCCCGCTCTTCCCGCTTCGCCACCTGTTCTGCCGGAATGCCCGCCTTCCGCGCAACCTCATCCACAAATTCATTGTCCACCACGGTCCACCCGAGAGCCTGGGCAACCATCCGCGAGACCGTTGCAGACCCGGCGCCAAATTGCCGCGACATGGTAATCAGCATTGATCCTCGATCAGAGCGTTCGGTGAATTTCCAAAGGCAAGTACGAATAGCCCATCTACTGCACCGACAACCGAACCGGGACACTCTCGCTCCACATCCGGTAGGCGACTCCGGCGGCTACCAGGAGGCAGATAGTGCCGCCGCTGGCAATAGCGATTCGCACACCGAGATGCTCGGCGACAAACCCGGCCTGGAGCGAGCCAAAAGGGGAGAGGCCCAGGATCATGAACGAATACACACCCATGACCCGGCCCCGTAACTCATCGGGTGCGCTGGTCTGAAGCAGGGTGTTGGTCAGGACATTGTTCAGAACCATCGCGGTACCGGCCAGTGTCAGCAGCGCCAGGGCCAGCCAGTAGTACTGCGACACCGCTCCCAGGATGAGACTCAGGCCGAACAACATCCCCGCGATGAGAATGGTGCGCTCCCGACGGAGCTTGTGACCAAATCCTGCGACAAAAAGCGCCGCGGCCGAAGCACCGACGCCGACTGCCGAAAGTAATCCGCCATATCCGGCCGCAGCCACTCCCAACGCTTCGCTGGCGAAAACCGGAAGCATCGTTATGAAGGCGAAGCCAAACACGCTGAGCGTCCCTGACATGATCATCAGGGCCCGGGGCCATGGCTCACTCCAGACGTAGCGCAATCCTTCCCAGAGTCGGCCGGTACGTCCGGTCGGAGGTGGCTCAGCAGAGGCCGCCGGGATCCTGACCAGCATCAACCCCCCAACAACGGCGAGAAAACTCGCGGCATTGGCATAGAAGCAGGCGGCAATGCCGACCGTGGAGATCAGGATCCCCGCGATGGACGGACCGATGATTCGGCTGAGGTTGAAGATCGAGGAGTTGATGGCGATCGCACTCATCAGGTCCCCCTTCCCTGCCATGTCCACGACGAACGCCTGGCGGGCTGGAACCTCGAACGCGTTGAGAATACCGAGAATCACCGCAGCGATCATGACCGACATGACGGTCACCCTCCCGATCTGTACCATGATCGCGAGGGCAAGCACGGGAAAGATCATCAGAAACTGGAGCAACATGATCCAGCGATGCTTGTTGACCCGATCCGCCACGGCGCCGCCGTACAGAGTGAACAGCAGTACGGGCAGGGAGCCCAGCGTGGAGACGAGTCCAACCTGGAAGGCAGAGTTGGAGAGCTTGTAGACCAGCCACCCCTGCGCCACCGTCTGGATCCAGGTGCCACACAGGGAGACAAACTGACCGCTGATGAAGAGCCGGAAGTTGCGATGCCGGAGAGAACCAAATGCGCGGGGAGGGGGGTCCTGGCGCACGTCTCCCACAGTCACGGCACCCAGGCTCCCACTGGGGGAATCCGGGGCCACCGACGGTCGGGTTGCTTCTTCTGGCTCTATCCCCACGTTCCTTCTTCTCTCGAATGATCCGCAAATAGTAATCAGCCTGGCTAACAGAAGGCGGGGTCATTGTTGAACCTTCTCGCCCGCCGGGGTATCATGGACGGGGGCCCGGATCAGACTCACATTGAGCGTCGAGCCTGGCTGACACTCTCCCCTCCACGCTGTTGCGATCTATGCGCTTTACCACCTATTCGAAATACCTGCCCGAACTGGCAGATGCAGTCAATCTGCAGGGGCTGCTGGACGACCTGGGGGACTTCCTCCTCCAGTCTGGATTTGCTGGAGACAGCCTGCCGTTCTGGGACGAGAATGAGAACGACCGCTCCATGGATGCACTCCGTCAGGCCATCCTCAAGGCGCTCATGGATTCGGGCCAGCTGACCCCCGAGATGCTCCAGGTCCTTCGAGGAGAATCCACGGGAGATCCTGCTCGCGACAAGGAGGTCGAACAGGAGTTGGGGCAGCTCCTGGATCGCATCGTTCAGCGGCTGATCGAAGAAGGGTATCTCAACGTCTCGGAGAATCCGCAGATGCCATCGGGGCATCAGCCCATGACGGGGCCCGGTGGAGAGGCGGCCGCCGCGGCGCAGCAGGTCGAGTTCAACCTCACCGACAAAGGCATCGACTTCCTCGGCTACAAGACCCTGCGCAATCTCCTCGGCTCAATCGGCAAATCAAGCTTTGGCGCCCACGAAACGAGCCACCTCGCGACGAGTGTCGAATCCGAAGCGGCGAGCCGGACCTACGAGTTCGGCGACGTCCTCAATCTTGATGTTCCTGCCACGCTGAGCAACGCCATCGCCCGCGAGGGCCTGGGAGTCCCGATAAATCTCGAGTACGGCGACCTGATGGTGCACCAGAGCGAGTATCGTTCATCCGCCGCCACGGTCCTCATGCTCGACTGCTCTCACTCGATGATTCTCTATGGCGAAGACCGATTCACCCCGGCCAAGAAGGTCGCGCTCGCGCTGACGCACCTGATCCGCACCCAGTTCCCGGGAGATACCCTCCGGGTGGTGCTCTTTCATGACTCCGCCGAGGAGATTCCGCTGGCCGCGCTGGCCGGGGCGCAGGTGGGACCGTACCATACCAACACCGCGGAGGGGCTTAAGCTTTCTCGAAAGATCCTGGCGGGACAGAAGAAAGACATGAAGCAGATCATCATGATCACCGATGGAAAGCCATCGGCGCTGACGATGC
>JBDTRF010000356.1:0-3210 GCA_039931815.1 Gemmatimonadota bacterium | reverse complement strand
TCGATCATGATCACCCGGGCTGCCTCGTAGATCAATTTCCGGTCGAGATTGTAGGGCATATGCCCCGACAGCAACTCGTACAGGACAACCCCGAGCGAGTACACGTCGCTCCGAATATCGAGGTCGAGGGGATCGGCGTTGACCTGCTCGGGACTCATGTACTGCAGCGTGCCAATCACCTCGCCCACCGAGGTCTGGCGTGTCGCCTGGACATCGGCGTCCGTCAGACGCGCGACGCCAAAGTCGAGCACCTTCGGTTGGCCTCCGGTGTCCACCAGGATGTTGGCCGGCTTCAGGTCGCGATGGATGACGCCCTGCTGATGGGCGTAGTGCACCGCTTCGCAGGTCCGGATGAAGAGCTCCAGCCGATGGTTGAGATCCAGCGAATGAGTGGTCGCGTACTCGTTGAGAGGCTGCCCTTTCACCAGCTCCATGGCAAAGAAGGGCTGGGGCCCGTGAGGACCATCCGAAGTTCCGGCTTCGTAGATCTGGGCGATGCCCGGATGCTGCAGTCTGCCGAGTACCTCGGATTCGCGGGAGAAACGACGCAGTAATTCGGGTGAAACGAAATCGGGGCGGATAACCTTCAAGGCCACCCGCCGATGAGGCTGGTCCTGTTCGGCTTCATACACCGTTCCCATTCCACCTTCGCCGAGAGTCCCGATGATGCGGTAACGACCGATGTTCCCGGGGCGGCGGAGCCTGGCGAGGTTGCCAGATGGTGGAGTGGGTGGGTCGGGCGGTGCGGTCATTGGGGCTTTCCGGGTTTTTCAAACATCGAGACCAATGATCTGGCGATCACTATTATCACGGTAGAGAAGGTAACCTGGGCCGCAAGGTGAATGGCGCACTATGTCTTACAAAGAGGAATGGACGGGCGAATGATCAGCTCTCGTTGGGGATAGCTGCAGCCGGCTTCCCAGGTGCACGAGGAGGCGGTGGTTGGTTCCAACTGGTAAAGGTGAGGCCCATCCCGTTCGCCGGTTCGGTGTGGGGGCGCTGGGTGGAGTATCTTGTACCCGGCGAGTTCCTTATTTGCCTGATGCCCGACATTCGCAACGACCCCGTGCGGTCCGGATGAAACAATTGAGCGATATTCCGCCTCTCCCCGCAGATATCTCCCGCTTTGCGCGGCTGTTCGATCATTCCATTCTTCGCCCCGATGCTACCAGGGACGACGTGGCCCGTTTTGCCGAGGCGGCGGCGAGGCTCCAGACCGCGACACTGATGGTGCAACCGCACTATATCACATTTGCGCTCGAGCTCCTCAGCGGCTCCGGCGTTCCCGTCGCAGCGGTGATCGCGTTCCCGCACGGCAACGAAACCCAATCCATGAAACGGAGCCTGGCACTCGAGGCCCTGTCCCTCGGCGCCACCGAGCTCGACATGGTCATGAACATCCCGGCCCTTAAAGGCGGGGAACAGGAACTGTTCATGCGGGACATCGAGGGCGTAGTCAACGCGGCGAAGGGAAAAACCGTCAAGGTCATCACCGAAAACTGTTACCTCACTCAGCCGGAGAAAGTGCGCGCCTGTGAATGGATCGCGCTCACCGGTGCCCAGTTCGTAAAAACGTCAACTGGATTCGCCGCGTCGGGCGCAACGGTGGAAGACGTGCGCCTGATGCACCAGGCAGTGCAGGGGATCTGCGAAGTAAAAGCGGCGGGGGGGATTACGGCGATTGACCAGGTGGTTGCCCTTCTCGCAGCCGGTGCGACCCGCATCGGCTCCAGCCGGACCGAGCAACTGATCCGAGACTTTCAGGATCTGCGTCCCGAACAGAAGCTTATCCTCAGCAAGCCACGTTCATAATATAGGTGCCTTGGAGCTTTCGATCCACTAATCCTTCTTATCTTCGGCCACCCTGCACCCTGCACCCTGCACCCTGCACGTCTTTTCCGCACCTGCACCGTCGCGTACACCCTGCCCCTACCTGTCAATCACTTGCCTCACCCGTCTTGCCAGTGTCGCGGGCGAAAAGGGTTTCTGCAGATAGTTGATTCCCTGCGTCAACATCCCATGTCGAACAACGGCATCTTCCGTGTACCCCGACATGTACAGCACCCTGGCCTCGGGTCTGAGCGTGGCAAAACGCTCGGCCAGGACTCTGCCGCTCATACCGGGCATGACCACATCGGTGAGCAGGAGGTCAATGATGCCCGGGTGCCGCTTCGCCATCTCAATGGCCGCCTTTGCGTCCGGCACATCGAGGACGGTATAGCCACAATGCCGTAGAATCTGGATCACCACCTGGCGAACCGCCGCCGCGTCTTCCACCAGCAGGATCGTCTCCGTCCCATGGGGTAGCTGCTCGCTCGACGGAATCGTTGGCAAGGCCTGGGGCTGCTCCGTCGCAACCGGAAGATAGATCTTGAACGTCGTGCCGACCCCCAATTCGCTGTACACCCAGATGAATCCATGGTTTTGTTTGACAATGCCGTATACCGTGGCCAGGCCGAGTCCAGTGCCCTTCCCAGGGTCTTTGGTGGTAAAGAAGGGTTCGAAGATGCGCTCCCGCGTCGCGTCGCTCATTCCGCAGCCGGTATCGCTTACGGCCAGCATACAGAAACGTCCCGGTGTGGCCGGCCAGTGGGATCGAACGTAGAGCGCATCGAGGTCAACGGTAGCGGTTTCGATGGTGAGCTTGCCGCCGGTTGGCATCGCATCACGCGCGTTCACCGCAAGGTTCATGATGATTTGTTCCAGCTGGCCCGGGTCCATGATGACGTGCGAGTCTTCCTGGCCGACATGAGTCTCCAGGTCTATATCTTCCCCGATCAACCGCTCGAGCATCTTGTGAATGTTGCCCACGACTTCTGCGACCACGATCGGCCGGGGCGCGATCACCTGTTGTCGACTGAACGCGAGCAGTTGCCGGGTGAGGCCCGCCGCCGCCACGGCGGCCTGGCGAATCTGGTCCAGATCATTCCGCCTGGGGTCGGCCGGCGCGAGGTCGGACAAGAGGAGTTCACTGTAGCTCGTGATGATCGTGAGCAGGTTGTTGAAATCATGCGCCACGCCCCCGGCCAGGCGACCGACCGCCTCCATTTTCTGGGCCTGGCGGAACTGATCTTCCAGGGACCGTTTGTCGGTGATGTCGCGCAGCGCCGTCACCCGCCCCGGCTGGCCACCGACGTTGTGCGTTTTCGCCGTGGCTTCGAGCAGCACCCTGCTTCCATCTTTGCGCTTGCCCACCAGTTCGTATGTGCC
>JBDTRF010000355.1:0-3218 GCA_039931815.1 Gemmatimonadota bacterium | reverse complement strand
CCAGCTGGTTGTCGTCGAGATCGGAGACCCGGTGCCCGTTGAGCCAGTACTCGCCTTCGGTTGGCGTATCCAGGCAGCCGATCATGTTCATCAGGGTGGACTTGCCCGATCCGGACGGTCCCATGATCGCGACGAACTCATTTTTCCGGATGGTCACGTCCACTCCCCGGAGGGCTCGCACGATTTCATCGCCCATGATGTATTCACGCTTGAGATTGCGCGTGACGATTACGGCGTCCCGCGGGACGTCGGCCGGCAGTCGGGCCATCCGTTCCGCAGTGTTCTCCATGCTGCTCATAGTGGCCTTCCGATGAGGGCTTCGATCTGTGCCTTGGCGCGTAAGTAGTTGAACCGGGCATTGACGGCGTCGACCTCGGCCTGGTCGAGCGCTTCCTGCGAAGTCAGCAGATCAACAATAGTGGATGCACCGAGACGGTATCGCTCCTGCTGGACCCGAAGATCTTCTTCCGCTGCCCGGATGCTCACCTGGGTGATCTCGATCCCGAGCCGGGCGGCGTCGAGCTGGGCGATCTGGGCGGTGAGGGCGGCCTGGACCTCACGCTCCGCGTCGTCTGCCTGGGCGGTGGCATTGTCGAGGTTGGTCTCCTGGGTCGTGATATTCCGCTCCCGGGTAAAGCGGTTGAACAGTGGCCAGGAGAGCTGCAGCGTGAGAGAGCGATTGTTCAGCAGGTTGTAGTTGTTGTCGCCATTCCCATTGTAGTTGTAATTGCCGTTCAGGCTGAGGGTCGGCCAATAAGCCGATCGGGCCGAGGCCAGCGTGGCCTGGGCGGCGTTTCGGGTCGCGATCGTGTTCTGTACCCGGGGTGAACGCGCCCTGAGTTCGGCTCGCAACGCATTCGTATCGACAATCGAAATGACTTGATAGTAGGCGGAGTCATCAGCCGCCCGGACCCGGGCGTTGATCCCGACGAGGCGGCCGAGGTTGGCTTCGGCCTGGGCCAGGTCCGCCTGTGCCGTGATCAGCTGCAACCGGGCGGTCCCAAGTGTCACCAGGGAGCGGAGTGAGTCCGACCGCGTCGCCGACCCGCTGGCCAGCTTCGCCACCGCGACTTTCAACTGTTCTTCCGCGCGCCGCACGCTGGCTTGTCGGACGCTCAACAGTTGAGACCCGTACAATGCATTGAGGAACTCGGTCGTGGTGTTCAGCCTGGACTGAGAACGGGCGTCGACCAGGTTGGCATCAGCCGCATCGCCAGTTGCCCTGGCCGATCGGATGTCCGCGCCGCGTCGGAAGCCGGTGAACAGATCCATGCTGGCGGAGAGGCCGGTGGAGATGTTGGAATTGCTTCCACTGGTGATCTGGCCGCTTTGATTGGTGCTCTGGAATTCGGAGAACGATGTCTGTGCGTTGCTGTTCGCCGTGACACTGGGCAGGAACTGGCCCCGGGCGGCGCGCAGCTGGGCGCTCGCGTTTCGGATATTGCCCTGGGCCTGGACCACCGTTGGCTGGACCTTTTCGGCCAGCGCAATGGCCTCCGCCAATGTGACGCTCGGCTCCCGGGCGCGGTCCTGCGCGACGGAGGAATCCCTGGCGGAGACGCGCGCGCGGGTGGAATCCTGCGCGACGGCCGGTGACATGGCAGCGGCATTCAATGCCATGGTCGCTAGAAGAATGTGAATGCGCATTATTTACTTGGACCCGGCGCGCTCGGCTTCGAGGCGCCGGATCATTTCGGTATAGGTTGCCTGCTGATCCGGGGTCAGTTGACGGCGGATGTCATTACTGATCGAATCCTTGATTGTTTCAAACCGGGGACCGACCTGCTGCCAGATCGTGTCCATCCTCGGCCGATACCGCTCGAGGACCGCCTGTACACTGTCCCTCTGGGCGGGCGTCAGGTTCAGCTCTTTGGTCAGGAACTCCACGTGGTCAGCAGAATCGTGGTGATGGTGACGCTTGTCGCTGTCCCACGAATCGCGCCGCTGAGCCATTCCCATTACGGTGCCTCCGGCCAGCGCCCCGACTGCGAAGGTCGAGATAAGGAGAAGGGACGCTTTCCACTTTGAATTCATTCGGACTCCTTAACAGTGGTGCAGAGCGCATCGCCGATCGCTCAGTCATGGCATAATCGGACCGCCCTGCCGTCCTATCGGTCTAATACGACTTCGAGCACCAGCTCGTTATCCGGTCGGGCCGAGGAGAAGAGCCGGGCGGGGGCATTGCCGGGGCGCATGACTTCGGACAGGGTCGCCGGTGCTTCGGCGGGTCCCTTGAGCGCCAGCCAGACGGTCACGCCCATCAGAAAAGCGAGCCCCGCGGCGACGCTGGGTCGCGCCCAGTGCCCCAGGACATCCCAACTGGTGTCCGTGGCATGGACCCCTGCCAGGACCTTTCGAACGAACCCCGGATGGTCCGAGGGTTCAAAAAAATTCTGCAGCATGGCACCCAGGTGCTCATCGCGTTCTGAATCGAACGGGTTCACTGTCATGATGATCCCTCGTGGAACTGGGTGAGCGCCTGGCGCAGTGCTCGCCGGGCGTGAAATACATCTGATCGCACCGTGCCTTCGGGAACTCCCAGGATTTCGGCGATTTCCGCGTGGCCATATCCTTCGGCATCGAACAGGACGACGGCGGTTCTCTGCCTTGGAGGCAGTCTGGTAAGCGCTTCCGTCAGCTCCGCTCGAAACAGGGTGCGATCGGTTTCCTCTTCCGGCGATCCACCGCGAGCTAATGCGCTCGCCGGGATGGCTTCCGTCTGCCGCACCTTTCGCTTGCGGCGAAGGTCCGCCGCGGCGTTGATCACGATACGCATGAGCCAGGGAGCGAACGGGCGCCCGGGATCGTAGCGGCCAATGTGTCGCCAGGCCAGAAGAAATCCTTCCTGGGCGGCATCATCGGCATCCTCTGCGTTCTGCAGAACGGTTCGAGCGAGACGGCGCGCGGCGGCGGCGTGCCGGTTCACCAACTCCCCAAAAGCTTCGCTATTGCCCGCGGCGGCCCGTACGGCGAGGTCGGCGTCGCTCACGACTGCTTTACGCAGGCTTCCGGGGAATCGTTGAAGGGGCTGGTACGCATTGTTATAGAAGGATAGCGGGAGGCGGGTCTCTGGGCAGGGCGTGGCACTAAGATGTTGGGAGGCATGGCATTCGGGCGGGCCCCGGTGCGTCGTGTCTCGCTTACGGACTTTCTGCCGCCCGGCTAGGTTCTCCAGCATGCGATTTTCGAGCAATCTCCGCGGTTCCCTGTTCGCCGCC
>JBDTRF010000354.1:0-3229 GCA_039931815.1 Gemmatimonadota bacterium | reverse complement strand
GGTCCTGCACGGAGGGCGCACTGAGGGACCGGAGGGAGATCGCTGGCTCAAGGACGGCGTGGTGCTCACTATCAGCCGGAAGCGAATGGACGACGCCAGGCCCGGTGAAGACGAAATGACTGCCGGTGAATGGATTCAGTATATCGATCTATGGCCGGCGAAGACATATTCGGGCTTTGCGCGCTATGTCTTTCAACCGCCTCGGCAACAATGAGCTTGGCGCCTCTTGTCTCACCCATGTGGTAGCAACTCCGCTCCCGGCGCCTGGGACGCCCGCCCGGCCGGGATGAACCAAGCAGCAGGGCCGCCAGGGACTGCCAGGCTGTCGCACCGTGATGGCCCCCGGATCACGAGACGTGATATGAAACAGCGTTTAGGCCATATATGTCACCTCCAGCCTCATCAGGAGTGAGGTTTAACCGACAGTACCTCAATCGCGCGCCGAATCGCGCGATCGTCCACCGGTGGAGCGGGGCAGGTAAGCTGCCCTTCGATGGGCACCTGCGAAGCGCGACTGAATATCCTCTGCTCGAATTGCTCCTTCTCCGACGGCGTCAGGTCGATCCCCATTCCCGAGTCGGGCCACACTCCCCCTCTGACCGAATCGGCTCCCGGCGCGTGGCGTTCGATCGGAACACCGGAAGGTCGCACATACGCCCCCGGCGTCAGCCGGAATGCACCGGAATCAGGTAAATCATAGACTTGCTGATAGACGCCTTTCCCGAACGTGCGAGAGCCGACCACGATCGCGCGGTGGTTGTCCTGCAGGCTGGCAACGAACAACTCGGCGGCGGAAATCGTGTTTTCATTGACCAGGATAACGACGGGTACTTTCGTGAGCGCTCCGGCCTTCGCCAGGATAACGGAATCCGCTTCGCCTCGTTCCTGAGTGGTGACGATCCGGCCCGTATCCAGGAACATGTCAGCCATGGCGACGCTTGATTCGAGTATCCCACCCGGGTTATCCCGCAGATCGAGCACTAACCCGGTCGCCCCGGTGCGGGCGATCGCGGAGAGCGCACTGTCGAGTTCGATGGGAGAGTTCCTGGCAAAGTTCGTGAGCTCGAGGTAAGCGACACGGCTTCCCGGAGCAAGCAGGTATTGCCATTCTCCCCGCTGACGACAAACGCCGTTGACCGACGAAAATTCGATAACCGCGCGAGTGACCTGGATCTCGATTGGCCGGGTCTCTCCAGCCCGATGCACCGTGAGGTAGACGACGGATCCAGGCGGCCCTTTGAGGTAGCTGAGGATGTCATCGAGTGAGGCGCCCTTCACCGGCCGGCGGCCCACCGCGACGATGGTATCGCCAGTTTCCGCGCCCGCCGAGTGTGCAGGCGAAGCGACCGTAAACCCTTTGAACCACCATCGATGCCCCGTGCTGTCAAAATCAATGATGGCTCCGATGCCGCCAATGCTTCCAGCCAATTGCTCCCTGAAAATCTTGAGTTCGGCCGGGCTATAGTAACGCGAATACGGATCCAGCGTCTTGAGTATTCCGCCCAGCGCCACGTGATACAGGCTGTCTGACGAAATTGGTATCCGGTACTTGTCGGTGATGAGATGGATGATGCTATCAAGGGGAAGCCGAGCTGGCGGAATCGCCGGAACCTGGCCGGCCAGTGGAGCTGCGAGACCAAGCCTGAGCACGACGGCATAAACCAGGCGCATGCGGGAATTCCCATGAAGAAAGGGTACGAGGCCGGCGAGGGTTCGCCGGGAGTCGGTTTTGGGAGTGCGCCCAGCGATCGATCGCTCGAGATGATCCTTCCTCTCGAGTGGCGGCACTCCTGGTGACGCTCTAGTTTCCTGCATGCTCTCGTTGATCCTTGCCGTAGGTCTCATCATCAGTCAGGAACCTTCGGTTGGCGTTGCTCCGTTCATCGCCATCAGTTCCCAGCCTGCGGACACCGTGAATGCGCTCCTCTGGTATCCCACCTTGAGCGAGGCACGGGATACTGCCCTCGGCCTTCAATTGGCGAGGATCGCGTATCGCGCGCCAATCGCTCCATCGTCGGGTCAATATCCCATCATCCTGATCTCACACGGCACAGGCGGCAACGAGGTCGGGCATATCGATCTGGCGATGGCCCTGGTCCGGGCCGGGTTCCTGGTTCTCTCGGTTCGCCACCCCGGAGATAACTCGTCCGATCGGTCCGGACTGGGCACCGATATTCAGTTCTATGGCCGGTCGCACCATGTCGGACTCGCGCTGGACCGACTCATCGGCGATTCACTCTGGGGTCCTCACATCGATCCAAACCGCGTGGGCTTCTACGGTTTCTCGGCCGGAGCCTACACCGGACTCACGCTGCTCGGGGCAAAGCCGGACTTCAACCGGCTCACTGCCTACTGCCATCGCCATCCGTCTCACGCTCCCTACTGTGTGGACGGGCTGAATGGAAAGGTTTCCCTGACCGGCCGGTATGCAGAACCACGAGTGGAACCACGGATTCGCGCCGCCGCTCTCGTGGCCCCGGCATTTGCCTTCCTTTTTAATGGCGTAATGCTCGAGAAGATCCAGACACCGATCTTCGTTGCGCGGGCGGATTCTGATATGGTTGTTATTGAGCCCGACAACGTGACCTGGCTGGCCGGGCATGTGAGGCTGGCGGAACCGGTGTTCTTGGTACCTGGGGCAGGGCACTACATTTTCCTGGCACCTTGCAGCACGGCACTGGCTGCCCGGGTTCCCTCCATCTGCGTTGATCCGCCGGGGGTAGACCGAGTGGCCGTGCATACTGCGCTCAACGCCAGGCTCGTGAGGTTTTTCCAGAGAAGATTGGGCGATGGCCTCCAGTAGAATCAAAATGTTTATCAAGTAGCACATGAATGCAAAGCAATAAGATTCTATATCACATCAGGTTATGACGTAAGTTAATTTTCAACACTCGCGACCTCGATGCCGTTAGGCATTGCGCGCTTAGTTAGCTTACGTAGTGAGCCCGGAATGACGTCCTTGAGTGTCCCCCGTACAGTCGCTCCCCCGGCGCTTCCGCTGGACTGCTGAAGTGCTTCGGGGGCGATCGTCTTGCCGAGAGGTCGACATGCCCACTAACGAGGGTTGATCTACGGTCGAACCTGCGCACTTTCCCCTGTACCGCACTTTCTCTTGTACCTCCCCGCTCACTTCCCGCTGTATTGAAACACTTCCTCCAGTGGCGTCCTGAATACATGGGCAATCTGAAACGCCACCTCAAGAGACGGCGAGTATTTCCCCCCCTCAATG
>JBDTRF010000353.1:0-3238 GCA_039931815.1 Gemmatimonadota bacterium | reverse complement strand
CGTCACCCTCTCACGTTTTCCTTTCGGGAGGCAACAATGTCCATCAGACTCCATCGCTACTTCTCCATCCTTTCCGGGGCTGGATTACTCCTGATTCTCGCTTGCGCCACCACTCCACCTCCGGGCCGCGTGTATGTCGTCGACAGGCCCCCTCGAAATCGAGTCGAGGTTGTTCCCGCCGCCCCAGGGAGAGATTTTATCTGGATCGGCGGGTATTGGCGACGCGCCGGGGCCGGCTGGGACTGGGCCCCGGGTCATTTCGCCGAGCGACCGGGGCATCGTGGGCACTGGGTGCCGGGTCGATGGGTCCACGAACGACGAGGCTGGTATTTCATGGAAGGACACTGGCGATAGCGATTACTCGCCGGGATGATATTCCCGCTCAATATGACCCGTGAGCTGAGACCGATAGAAGTAGACGGGCCGGAGATCCCCGGTCGCATATCGTCCGGCCTGGTCGTTGAAGTGGGGAGAGGCAGGATTCCCGCTCTCCCCTCCCGCCGTGACCGCCCGAGCGCGCACGCTGTCGCCAAATTCCACGACCGCGACGAAGCTGTTACCACTGGTCCCATACCAGCGCCGGGTTCCCGGATATGGTCTCGCGCCGAACGAAGCCAGCGACCCCCACCGCGCCGAAGGAAATCCCACCGGGATACTGGGACCTGAGTCGGCGAACGGCTGGACAATGTCCCCGGTCAGTCGCTGAAAGCGATTGATGTCGCCCCACGGCGTTTTCCAGGTTCCGAAATCCGCCGTGAGCCGATCCATTGCCGCTGACAGTGCCGAGAGCAGCTTGTCGTCCGGCACCCTGGTCGCCACGACGTCTTCCACCATGGTCTCGGAATCGAAGGACAGACCGCTCAGTTGACGTTCAATCTCCCCACCCCAATACACCGCAAGCGAAGTGGGTATCGATTCCACCGACCAGCGATGGTCCCACGCGCGAAGCAGCCCGATTGGCTCGGCCAGTTTTGTCTTGAGGTCGCTGTCCGACGAGCGGTCATACGCCCGCACCAGCGCAGGGAGCATGATATCAAAGGAAGGCAGGTCGCGATCGTACGCCGCCTGGCGCAATGTTTCGATAGTAAAGTCTTTCCGGTTTTCCAGCACCCGGATCGCGTGGAGCCCGCGGGCCGATTCCGTGCCGTTATCGACATACCGTGGATAGTCGCTTCGGTGAAGACTGGAGTTACCAGCCGCCGACCAGGGCCAGTTGTTGCTGTTGTAGAGCCACCCGCTCGCCGGATTCAGAAGATTCGGGCTTTCGCTCACCGAGAGCAGCTCGTGCCAGTCGGTGGCCGGGTCACTGCCATCAACCGGTTTGGTCCAGTCAAATTTCGGATTGCGGCGAGGGATGAAGTTGGCGTGAAAGTACGCGATGTTACCGTCGCCATCGGCAAAGATGGTGTTGTTGGACGAGTTGGTGTGCAGCTCCATGATCCGGCGGAACTCCACGTAGCTCCTCGCCCTGGTCCGGGTGAACGACTGGGTCAGTGCCTTCAACGGCTCCTGCATGAGTCGCACACTGATCCATTTCCCGCTGTCTGAACGCACGATGGGCCCATGGTGACTGAAGTACGCGGTGAACGTCCGTTGAGCGAGGCCGTGACTGGTCCTGTAGGGAACCCGGATCATACGCTGGGTGAACCGACGCTCCGTGTCGCCATACCGATATGAATACCGGCTCCCGTGAGGCACGACCGTCTCGGCATACTCATCGATCGCATCGGCGGCACTCGAGGTATGCATCCACCCCGCGCGCTCGTTGAATCCCTGGTATACGAAGAACTGCCCCCAGGTCACCGCCCCGTAGACATTCAGCCCGCGCTCGCTCGTCACCTGCTGTTCGGCCCGGAAAAAGAACGAGGTGTGGGGATTGATCAGCAGCAGCGCGTGATGATTCGCCGTGTTGGACGGCGCAATCGCCATCCCATTTGAGCCCCGAGGTTCCCGGTCTCCCTGCGGCTCGCCGTCGCCGCCGGAAGCAGGACTCGTCGTGGCGGGCTCCTTGCCATAGAACTGACGCAGCTTGCCCAGGTCGATGGATTCGATGTCTCCGCCGATGCTTCCTTCGCTGAAGGTGAGCGGCATCCAGGGCTCGAAGTGTCGGATGACCCGCGGCTTTACGTCGGGGTGCGTGATCAGGTAGTAGTTGAGCCCATCGGCCCACGCCACCATCAGGTCCTTGAGCCACACCGGACTCCGGGCGTAGATCGCTTTCATGGAATCGGGGTTGATGAACAGCTTCTGTCGGAGATCCTGGTACATCGCCGACTCTCCTTCCGCTTCTGCCAGCCGGCCAATCGACGTCAGGTAGTTTGTTTCCACCCGGTTAAAATCATCCTCGGCCTGGGCATAGATCATCCCGAAGACAGCATCCGCATCGGTGGTTCCATGGATGTGCGGCACACCCCAGTCATCCCGGATAATCGTGACGTGCTGCGCGTGTTGACTCCACCGGAGAGCTTCCTGCGGAGAGGCGTTGCTGGTCACGAGCGGAAGACACAGAACTCCCAACAGACAGGGCAGAACTTTCATGGCAGTATCCGCGACAAGTGATTGATGGAGACCAGGCAATTGTGGGGCACAGCTAGATCAGAAATGGAACGATCCGCCGGGTTCGGACCGCGTACGCGGCATACTCGGGATACCGCGCGGTCACCAGAGTTTCTTCCGCCCCGATGCGAACGGCAATCGCGATCGTCGCGATAGCGCCGAGCAGGATATTCACCAGGGTAATGCTGGACAGCACGCCGACCCAGAGGAACAGCAGGATTGCTGCATAGATCGGGTGACGCATGAAGCGGTAGGGTCCAGTCGTGACCAATCCGCCCTCGGTGGGATTGGCGGCCGCATGGAAGCTTCGCATGCCGAACGTGATACGGGCCCAGAGCATGAGCAACGCTGCCGCGACCTGCAGCGAAATCGCCACCGTCCCGCGAGCGAAAAGGGCGTGTTTCAGATAGAGTGTCACGATCGCGAAAATGAGCAGCAGCGTTGCCACGCGCGAGGCGATGATGGTTGCGGGACCTTTAACAAGTAGGGACACGATTTCCTGTCAGTTTGTGGTTCGGAGCCAGCGCATGGTAGCCAGTCAGGATTCGGCGAGATACCGGGACTCGGGCTACCAGCCCCGACGGTTACCTGTTCGGCTCATACCGCATCGCCACCGCCCCCGAGCCAAACTCCAGCCGGCTCACGAGCTTCAAGTCGACATGCTTCGATAGCCCCGCGAACA
>JBDTRF010000352.1:0-3280 GCA_039931815.1 Gemmatimonadota bacterium | reverse complement strand
CAGGTCGCGGGATACTCAGCTGAAATAAAATAGAGCCCCTGGGGTGGTGCAGGGGGACTCGTTGCATCGTTGTCCGTTCGGGCCAGGAGATCGATCATGTCGCTGACCGGGCGCCGAGCCAACCCGATGTCGACCATGGTGCCCACCAGCATCCGCACCATGTGATGCAGGAATCGGTCGGCGGCGATGTCGAAGCGCAAACCCGCCTGCTCCGGCCGGATCTCCCACTCCGCCAGGTGCACGGAGCACCGATAGTGGGGCTTCGGAGTTCCTTTTGCCGCGAACGCCTGGAAATCATGGGTGCCGAGAATGGCGCATGCCGCCTGGCCCATGGCCGCCAGGTCCAGGTCGCGGCTCAATGCCCATTCGAATGGTCGGCGAAAGGGCGAGGATGCGGCATCGTCCGTTCCGACCAGATACTGATACCGCCGCGACTTCGCGCTTTTTCGAGCGTGAAATTCTGGCACCATTTCCAGGACCTGTTCGATCCAGCAGTCTTCCGGCAACAGTGCATTGACTGCCCGACGGAGCGAGATCGGCGACCAGCGGTCCGGCACCACTACGCTCACACCCATGCCCATCGAGTGAACACCCGCATCGGTCCGGCCGGCCGCATGAGCGCTGATTTTCTGATCACAGATCCGGCCAAGGACGGCCTCGATCTCCCCTTGAATGGTGCGGCCAATCGACTGGCGCTGCCACCCAACGAACCCGCCGCCGTCGTAATGAAGAAGCATGAGGAACGTTCGGCTCACGGGCGGGAATCTAGTTTCAGAAGGCGACCCTTTCAAGGCGCGCAAGTTCTTGTCAGATTTGAACAAAAGGGCCTGCTGGCGCCTTCGCATCCGCCCCCGTATTCTTCAGCCGTCCCATGGCGTGCCAGAACCACGATTGATGTCTGTGCGAACGGGCAGCCACCACCTCCTGAACCCGAATCCAAAGCCTTCCGCCGGTCTCTTCCCGATGTCAGCCAAGGTCCAGAGGACACCAATTCCCGACTCCGCCCTGAACCACGCGCTCGAACTCCTTGAGGCCGGCATCCACCTCTCGCGCAATCAATCTCGCGCCGCCTTTGACTTGCTCATGGATGGAACGGCCACCGCGGACCAGATGGAGCGTCTCCTCCTGGCTCTGAGGTCACTGGGAGAGACCTCGGAGGAGATCGCCGGGGCGGCTGACTCGCTGCGCGCGGTGATGGTCAGGCTATCCGCCCGGCCGGGGGCCCTGGTCGATACCTGCGGGACCGGAGGAGGACGCATCACCACCTTTAACATTTCCTCGGCGTCCAGCTTCGTGGCCGCCGGTGCCGGCGTAAGAGTGGCCAAGCACGGAAACCGGAGCCACACGACGCGGTCAGGATCCGCGGATCTGTTCGAATCGCTCGGGGTCGATATTGGGCTCTCAGCGGAGCGGGCGGGAGAGGTGCTCGGCCAGATTGGCCTGGTGTTTCTCTTCGCCCCGCAATACCACCCTGCCATGCGTCACGTTGGCCCGACTCGAAAAAAGCTCGGGGTTTCCACCATCATGAACCTGGTCGGCCCACTGGCCAACCCGGCCGGAGTGCGGCGGCAGGTGATGGGAGTTTTTGATGCGACGAAGGGGCCCACTGTCGCGGATGCGCTGTTACGCCTCGGGGCGGAACACGCGGTGGTCGTCCACGCTCAGACCGGGATGGATGAGATCAGTCCGTCCGGCATGACCGATATCTGGGAAGTGAAGGAAGATCGTATCACCCACTGGCTGCTTGATCCGGAGGAATTCGGCCTCGCCTGTCACGATCTGCCGGCGTTGGCGGGAGGCGATTCATCTCTCAACGCGGCGCGGGTTGAGCGCTTGCTGAGCCGGGAGCGCGACGATGACGTGGGACGGTGTGCCGTATTGCTCAACGCCGCTGCCGCGATCTATGTGGCAGAGCAGGGTATATCCTTTTCCGAGGCGGTGGACCGAGCCCGGTCATCGCTCGAAAATGGTGCGGCGGAGAAAGTGCTCCATGACCTGCGGCGAGAGGGAACGCGGGAAGCGGGAAGCAAATAGGCGGGCCGTATCACGGCCCGCCGGAAATAACGCGCGAAAACGTTTCAGTACTTGCGGATCACTCCGACTACGACTCCCTGAATGAGCACATCACGCTCCTGGAACCGCATGGGCTGCATGGTCTCGTTGGCCGGCTGCAGGCGAATCCAGCCGCCGGGCTCCCGGTAGAATTTCTTGACTGTGGCTTCGCTGCCGTTGACCAGCGCGATGACCATTTCGCCATTCTCGGCCGCATGGCGGCCATGGACGACGACGTAATCGCCATCAATAATGTGTTCGTCGATCATGGAGGTGCCCTGCACCTTGAGGGCGAAGTTGGGACCCCGGCGCGGCAGCAGTGAATCCGGCACGGAGAGCGTTTCTTCGTGCATGAGCGACTCGATCGGGGTACCGGCAGCAACCTTGCCGAGGATCGGGATCTCGGTCGCGCCAGCCTGGCCCTTGGGAGGCAGCACCTCGATGGAGCGGCTCTCGTTATGGGTGCGGTGGATGTACCCTTTGCGCTCCAGGTTGGTAAGATGCTCATGCACCGTCGCCAACGACTGGAACTCGAAGTGTTCCGCGATTTCTTCGAAGCTCGGCGCGTAACCGTTTTCTCCAATGTACGACTGGAGATAGATAAGGATTTCGCTCTGGCGTTTGGTGAGAGGCATGTGTTCCTTGCCTATTGTGTGACCGAATAGAAGCCGAATTAAGGTACCCGAAAGCCGCCCGAAGGGCAAGGGGGAGTATCGACATGGCGCCGACATGACTAGCCTCGACGAAATAGTCGCTCGAGTCCATGAACACCTGCCCTCTCTAAGGAAGCGCCGGGCCTGGTTTGAGCGAGCCCTGGATGATGTGCCTCCGGTTCCATCGTTTCACCAGGGGCTGAAAGGCGATCGCCTGGGGCTTGTTGCCGAAATCAAGCGGCGTTCTCCCTCCGCAGGGCCCATCGCCCTGACCATGGATCCCGCTGTTCATGCTCGCGCCTATGCCGAGGCTGGGGCGGACGCCATCTCGGTTCTCACCAACCGGCCGTTCTTTGGCGGATCTATTGACGACCTTGTCGCGGTGCGCGGCCAGGTGAACCTTCCGGTTCTCCGCAAGGATTTCATCGTTGATGAGGTCCAGTTGCTGGAGGCCCGCGCCGCGGGTGCCTCGGCTGCCCTTCTGATCGTTCGGGCGCTGTCCCCAACGGTGCTTGCCCAGCTGCTCGCGTTCGGTCGGGCGTGCGGGCTGGATCTGGTGGTTGAGGTTCATGAGA
>JBDTRF010000351.1:0-3295 GCA_039931815.1 Gemmatimonadota bacterium | reverse complement strand
AGCGCCATGATCCCGTGGCGCTCCATCGTGCCGACCGCGGAGGCCGCCAGTTCATCCGGTTCCGCGGTCCGCGGGGTCCGGGTCATCACCTCGTCCACCCGGCGTCCAAGAAAGTCGGATCCGCGCTCGGCCTGGCGGGTCAAATCGCCGGCGGTGATGACGCCCACAAGGCGTCCATCTTCAACCACGGTGGCGATTCCCCGATAGTGCGCCAGCGTCACCACGGCTTCCCGCATTGTCGCATCGGGGGAAAGGGAGCCGCTCTCCTTTACCATTACATCGCGAACGCGTAGCGTCAGTTTCACACCGAGGCTGCCGCCGGGATGCAGCAGGGCAAAGTCTTCGCGGGCAAAACCTTTTCGCTCGAGCAGCGCCACCGCGAGCGCGTCGCCCAGCGCCAATGCCACGGTGGTGCTGGCCGTCGGCGCGAGATCGTGCGGACAGGCTTCCTCGGCCACGCTCCCGTCCAGAGTGACCGCCGCCATCCGGGCGAGCATCGATTGTGTGCCACCGGTTATCGCGATAATGGGGACCTTCATCCGTTGCAGCGATCCCAGCAGGCCGAACAGATCCTGCGATTCCCCACTCTTACTCAGGACGATTGCGATGTCGTCCCGGCCAACCATGCCGAGATCGCCGTGGAGACTGTCGACCGGGTGGAGGTAGCCCGCCGGCGTTCCAGTCGACGTCAACGTTGCCGCGATCTTCCGGGCGATCAGGCCCGACTTTCCGACTCCCGATACGATGACACGGCCCTTGGCCCTGGCCAGGAGATCGACCGCTACGGCGAACTCTTCTCCCAGGCGATCCAGGGCCGAGAGAATTCCCACCGCCTCCAGTTTGAGGACCCGACGTCCCGATTCTACGGCAGGATCAGGCGGCATCGTCTCCCCGGTCTCGCAAGTACCCGCGCACGGCATCGTCCCAGGAGCCGCGCGCCTTGAGTATGCCCTCGATGGCTTCGCGAACCGCTCCTTGCCCTCCCGGCAGCCGGGTGACGTGCACGGCCGCCTCAAGGACTTCGGGCACCGCGTTCGCCACCGCGATGGGAAGCCCGCAGCGGCGAAGGATCGGAAGATCGGCGAGGTCGTCGCCGACGAAGGCAATTTCTTCCCAGGTAACGTTGAGTCGCTTCATGAGATCGGCCATGGCGGGCAACTTGGCCGCGCCGTCGATCTGCAGCACCTCTTCGATTTTGAGCTCCGCGGCGCGAAGGCTGGTGGCCTTCGATTCGCGGCCGCTCAACCATACCACCTTGATGCCTGAGTGACGCAGCACGACCAGGCCGAGTCCGTCCTGGATATCAAAACGTTTGAGTTCAACCCGTTCGCCGTTGACGCTTCCGATGAAAATGGCGTTGTCTGTCAGCACGCCGTCGACATCGAGGCCAAAAAGCTTGATCCGTCCGGCCACGTCGGGGTTGATCATTGCCCTATCGCTGCTCCCAAACGAGAATCTGGTTCATGCGCCCTGCTGTTCAGGAAAGTCACGGCGCCTGTCTCCGGGCTACCTGCCAGAGCTCGAGTGTCTGCTCCAGCAGGCCCTCCAACTCATTCAAGGGCCACTGGCTGTCCGCGTCACTCGGGGCGTGCGCCGGGTCCGGATGCGTTTCGATGAAGAATCCATCAGCGCCGGCAACGGCGGCGGCGCGAAGCAAAGGTGGAATGAACTCGCGAAGCCCTCCGCTGGCGCCGCCGTTCCCCCTGCCCGGCTGCTGGACCGAATGGGTCGCATCGTAGATGACAGGCGCGTTGGTCGCCGCAGCCAGACGTGCCAGGTTCCGCATGTCCACGACCAGGTCGCCATATCCGAAAAAGGTCCCTCGTTCCGTGACCGCGACATCCACGGCGCCCGACATTCGCACCTTCTCCACCGCGCCGGCCATACTTTCGGCCGACATCCATTGGCCCTTCTTGATATTCACCGGCCGACCCGTGCGGCCGGCGGCAATCAGGAGGTCGGTCTGGCGGCAGAGGAAGGCCGGAATCTGCAGCGCGTCCACCACCTGCGCCGCCGGAGCGGCCTGGTCGCTCTCGTGAATATCCGTGATGATGGCGAGACCGCTGGCTGATCGAACCCGCTCAAGCACTCGCAGCCCTTCTTCAAGGCCGGGTCCTCGAGGCGCTCCTGGTTGCGAGCGGTTGGCCTTATCGAAGGAAGCCTTGAAACAGATGGGGAGGCTGAACCGGGCGCCCAGCCGGGCGAGTGTTTCCGCCACTCGGGGAAGCACATCGCCATCTTCGATCATGCACGGCCCGGCGATAAGAAATGGCGACCGCCGGAACGTCCACGTCATCCGCGGTGCGCCTCGATCATCGGGGAGGCCTCTACCGGGGCTTCCAGATTGGTTTTTCTCCGCACCGCAGCGCCGATGAAACCGGCGAACAGGGGATGGGGGCGAGTCGGTCTCGACTTGAGCTCGGGGTGAAACTGACATCCGATGAACCAGGGATGGTCGGGCAGCTCGATGACCTCGACCAAACCGCCGTCGGGGGACTGACCCGACAATCGCATGCCGTATTCCGCGAGCACGTCCCGGTACGCGTTGCTCACTTCCCAGCGGTGCCGGTGCCGCTCACTGATTTCGGTGGTGCCATAGGTCTGCGCCACGCGGGATCCAGGACGCAGCCGAGCGGCATAGGCGCCAAGGCGCATGGTACCGCCCAGGTCCGCCACGTTCTTCTGCGACTGCATGAGCGAGATGACCGGTGTCTCGCATTCGGGTTCGAACTCCGTGCTGTTGGTGTTGGGGAGTTTGCAGACATCGCGGGCGAATTCGATGATGGCCGTCTGGAGACCGAGACAGATGCCGAAAAACGGCATCCCGTTCTCGCGGGCCCACCGAATCGCTTCCACCATGCCATCGATCCCGCGCACGCCAAAACCGCCCGGAATAAGAAGCCCGTGGTGGCCCTGGAGCAGTGCTGCCGCCGCATCCTGGTCGACAAATTGATCCGAGGCAAGCCAGGAAATCTCTACGCCGACGTCATTCCCAATTCCGCCGTGAATCAACGCCTCCTGCACCGATTTGTAGGCATCGCTCAGGTCGGTATACTTGCCCACCACCGCGATCTTCACTTTCTGCTTCGGGTGCAGCACCCGCTCGGTCATCGCCTTCCAGCTCCTGAGATCGGGCTCCTTGGTCTCCAGTCGCAACCGGTGGCAGACTTCCCGATCGAGTCCCTGCTCCTCCGGCCGTTCCGGCTGAAGGTCGCGGCCGCGGAGAACGAACGGGCCTGCGCCAAGGTCACGCAACTCGGGCTCGACCTGGTCCGCGACACCCGTCAGGCCCACT
>JBDTRF010000350.1:0-3297 GCA_039931815.1 Gemmatimonadota bacterium | reverse complement strand
CGGGCACGACTCAATTTTCGATTGAGGTTCGCCGTGATTCTTGTCCCCCTGCTGGCGTTTGCCCTGAGTGTCCCCCCGGTGGATCCTCCAAAAATCTCCATCATCCCCCGGCCGGTAAGTATTACCGCGGCTTCGGGAGATTTTCTGCTTGTTCGCCAAACCGTGATCTGGACCGACTCGGCCTCGCAAGCCCTCGGACGCCAGCTGTCAGATTATCTGCGTCCCGCGACCGGATATCCCTTCGACGTAAAGGTGGGATCCCCGGAAGGAAGCGCCATCGTCCTGCGTCGTGACAGCGCACTCGCCAATCTGGGCCCGGAAGGGTATCAGCTGACGGTGCGGGATAACCGGGTCACTATTGCCGCACCCGAGGCGGCCGGGATTTTCTACGGGATTCAGAGCCTCCGACAGCTACTGCCCACCGCCATCTTTCGCGAGGCCCTCGTCAGCGGGGTCGCCTGGATCGCGCCGGCCGTCATCATCGAGGATTATCCCCGGTTTGCCTGGCGCGGTGCTCATCTCGATGTCTGCCGTCATTTCATGCCCAAGGAGTTCGTCAAGAAATACATCGACCTGCTCGCGCTGGAGAAACTCAACTCCTTTCACTGGCACCTTACCGAGGACCAGGGCTGGCGCATCGAAATCAAGCAATACCCGCGGCTCACCCAGGTAGGTGCCTGGCGGAAAGAGACACTGATTGGGCGGGTAACCGACAATCCCAGCCGATGGCAGTTCGATGGCCAGCGACACGGCGGCTATTACACGCAGGAGGATATCCGCGAGATCGTCGCGTACGCGAAGGCCCGTTTCATCAACATCGTGCCCGAGATCGAAATGCCGGGGCATTCCCAGGCGGCCATCGCCTCCTATCCTGAGCTTGGCGTGACCGGCGACACGCTCGATGTCTGGACCGTATGGGGTGTGACCCCAAATATCCTGAATGTCGAGGAGAGCACGATCATCTTCATGCAGAACGTGCTGACCGAAGTGATGGATCTCTTCCCCGGTCCATTCATTCACATTGGAGGAGACGAGGCGCCGAAGAAACAGTGGAAAGCCAGTGCGCGGGTTCAGCAACGCATCCGGCAGCTGGGCCTGCGGGATGAGGACGAATTGCAGAGCTGGTTCGTCCACCGCATGGACGCCTTTCTTACCGCCCATGGCCGGCGACTGATCGGCTGGGATGAAATCCTGGAGGGCGGCCTGGCGCCGAACGCCACCGTGATGTCATGGCGGGGAATTTCCGGCGGGATTACTGCCGCGAGGGCCGGACACGACGTCGTGATGGCTCCCGGAAGTCACACCTATCTTGATCACTATCAAGCGCGCGACCAGACCGCCGAGCCGCTGGCCATCGGGGGCTTTACCCCGATCGATACCGTCTATGCGTTCGATCCGATGCCGGCCCACCTCGAGCCGCAGTTCCGGAAGCACATCCTCGGCGCTCAGGCCCAGGTCTGGACCGAGTATATCAGGGATCCCAAGCAGGTGGAGTACATGGCCTTTCCCCGGCTGCTCGCCCTGTCGGAAGCGCTGTGGACGCCCGCCGACCGGAAGAACTTCCCCGATTTCATGACCCGGCTGGGCCCGGAACTGGAGCGATTGGGCATTCTCGATGTGAACTACCGCCCGCTGGATCGACCTTCTGTCCCTTAGGGGAAGAAGCGGGGCAGGGGAAGGGGAAGGTTTGTAGGATTGACACCTGCCGATTCAAGTTTGAACGAGGGAACCTGGTTGCTTACGCTCACATCTCCAGCCTGGGTAAGCCCGCATCGTCGCTATTTAGGCTTCCAGGTCCCCCGCGCCACCGCAGGGACGAAGCTCTCGAGGCCCCGAGGTGGGAAGTCGATCGTCTTCCCTGATTCCGCCGCCATGTAAGCTGCCATCAGGATCTTTACAACTTCATATCCATCCTCGAAGGTCAGCTGCGGTTTCTCCTTGCCGAGGAACACTCGCACGAAGTGACGGTTTTCCGCTTCGTATCCATAGGCCGCCGGCTCATTCGGCACCACCGGCATCAGCCCCATCTCGGCGTTCTGCTTCTCGACCAGGTCCTCGCCTGACTTCCCCTTGACCTCGCGGCTGAAAAAGAGATTCAGCTCGCTCTGCAGTGAATTCCAGCTCATGGAATATTCGGGACCCAGGAGTTCTCCGGAGAGGCGAAGCCCCGCGCCGACAAAGCTCCATGACGTCGTCGCTTCGGCCATGAGTGAAATGCCCTTGTCGTCTTCAAACTCGATGGACACACTGGCGAAGTCTTCGGACGGGCGCTGGAGGTAGTCCACCTCCTTGCCCATCGTCTTGCCCAACTTCTTCGCGTACTCCGGGCGACTCCATTTCAAGCTGGCGATCCGGGCGCTGAGCCGCACCGGCCTGATCGACGAACGGGGAGACCCCGGGGGGGTGAGCAGAAAACGGACGACCTCGACCGAGTGGCACATCATATCATTGAGGACCCCGCCGCCCTGGAGGTTGCCCTGCCAGAACCACGGCATGTGGGGGCCGCTATGCTCCTCCGCCGCGCGTGCGAGGTAGGGGCGTCCCGTGAGCGCGGCTCCCCGGGCCCACGCAATGTCCCGACCCCGGGTCACCGCGGGGGCAAAGAGCTGATTCTCCAGGTAGCCGGTACTCAAGCCCACGCGCTTGACCAGGCTCACCACTTTCCTGGCCTCCGCCACGTTTCTCGCCAGGGGCTTTTCGCAGGCGAGCCCCTTCAACTCTCCCCGTCCGCGTTCAATCGTATCGACGATCTCTTCGACGTTATCAATGCGCGCCTGGTTAGGGCCGCAGAGCCAGAGAGCGTCGATGGCGGGATCGGCCACCATGTCGGCGATGGAGGTGTATGCCCTGGTTTTACCCAGGTCCAGGCCTCGGGCAAAGGCTGCGGTATCGGCCGCGCGCTTGGCGTTGGGGCTCCAGACACCGAGCACGTCGGCATCGCGGACGGCGGTAAACGCCTGCATATGAAAGCGGGTGATGAAGCCCGAGCCGATAAATCCAACGCCGAGTCGCTTGTCAGTCATTCAGTAATCCCGTATTGCTGGGGGTGAAAACCGGTTTGAGCATTGTCGTTGAGCATGCAACATTAATCTCATGTCGCAGGTAAACACGAACAACTCCTCGCGGAGATCGCGGAGATTTCGCGGAGGAGCGGAGTCGATCAGGAACCAATCTTTCAATCCAGCCACGATATTGGGCTGTCCAGTTGCGACGCGGGTGACGTTGTTCCAGGGATCCGCGAACTCCGCGCTTCTCCGGAAATGTTGCGGAGGAGCGGAATCGATCAACCAGGAATCA
>JBDTRF010000349.1:0-3366 GCA_039931815.1 Gemmatimonadota bacterium | reverse complement strand
GGATTCCGGACGCGCGTGCCATCCCGACGAAAAGGAGGGTGTGACCGTCTACATCCCCCTGTCGGCGCCGGAGGACCGTCGGGGCGGACCACGTCACCGGCTCGCGGGTTCGGCGAATGTTCCGACTCACCCAGGCAGCCAGCAGCCGGGTTGCCTCCACCGGGTCAGTGGTCTTCGCCAGGACGGCACGGGCTTGGCGAACGAGCAGGCTGTCGGCCAGACCCAGAAGCGGATCAGGGGTCTTCCATTCATTCCCGATGGAGTCGCCGGCCGGGAGGATAAATCCCGCTCCCGCTGAATCCCACCCCAGGACCTGGGTCGTCACCACATCACCGTCCATCCGCTGGACCTGGGAGTCCGCGCTCTCGGGCAGTCGCCAGGTGATTCCCTGGGCGGAGAGCCAGGTTCGCATCGTCCTGACCCTCGGTGTCGGGTCGACGCCGCTGGCGATGGCGCTTCGCGGGATGATTGCCCCGGCACGTTCTCCCCGGGGAACCCGTTTCCGGTAGTTAATGGTTACGATTTCGAAAGCTGATCGATCGAATTCCAGGCCGGATGGATCAACGGTCCGAAGCGGAAGACCGTATCGGTCGACCCAGGCCATGCTCACATGATCGCCGCGTTTCCATTCGATCTTCCATGCCTGCATCGTGTCGGAGTGGACTGGAACCCAGCCCGCGGTGCTCGGATCCAGTTCGGCACTGTCCGGGACCATGAAAGTGGAGTCGTCCACGACGGACAGGTGGAGCAATTCCGTCTTCGAGGTGGCGGGATTGTAGGCCACGACTCTCGCCTGGGTCCCGGTCCGCAACCGGTGCTCGACCGCGAGTTGAACGGTGGCCGCCACCTGGGGGACCAGGGTCGATGGCTCAACCGGGATGCGTCGACTGGGTTCTCCCGTGCCTGACGTGACCACGATGATGGTATCGCCTTCCACGACGCCATGTTGAACGACCGGGATGCCAATCCCTGGCAGCGTGAGGGTGAACTCTCGCAGCCGAAGATCGGTCCCCAGGACGTATTCGGTCGTGTACTGGCTGCGACTGCTGGACAATTGGATGGGGAGGTCGAGGCCCATCCGTTCCGTAATTTCGATTCCGTCGGTAAGAGTATCGATCGTGATCGAGCTGACGCCGATCTGGGAGCCGCCAGCCCTGATCGAATAAAAGTAGGCATCAGGAGGCAGGATGGGGTTGGCGCCGGTCGTGAAGGTGGCCTGTCCCCGATGATAGACCCGCCAGGAGAGCCAGCCGAGGGTGCCCACCCAGGCGGCAAGGATCGCGGCGGCGAGCGTACGACGGGTCAGAAGGTATGCCGGGCGACGACTGCCAGGACCGTGTCGCGCTCCCCTTCGTGTTCAAGGACGATCTGAACACTGTCGGGAAAGAGCGCGTGGGTCCGATGGTGACGCAGGGTTTCGGAGAGGAGATCTGCGGCGTCTTCGATACTGAGTTGCCCCGCGCCGGTGCCGATCAGGGGGGTGGCGATCGCTGCCAGCTCCCAATCGCTCGCCCGCTGCCAGGCCGAAATCAACGCTCGTCGCACGGCATCCCGGCTGGGGTTCACGTCGCTGTTCTGGATGACGGCGTGGACCACGAACTTGGCGGCGAGGTCGCCGGCACCGGTAACGACCGCGGCCCCGACGTCGAGCGGAATCTGGACCCTGCGCTGATCGGCGAACCGCTGGCCAGCCTGCTGGTCGAGACGGGACATGGCGGGAGTGACGGGATCCAGTCGTTCATTGGCCGGGCGAAGAATCGCATCGACCGGGAGGAATGCAAGATCGTCCACAACCACCCGAATCACTGCGTGCCGATCTCGCGTGCCCGGCGATACATATCGATGGCTTCCGTAGGGCGATGGAGGCGATCAAATACTCTTCCCAGCAAATGAAAAGCTTTGGCGAACATGGGATCCAGGCGAACGGCCTCTTCCAGCGCCTGCTGCGCCCGGGCGAGGTCCCCCGTCTGGTTGAGGGCGTCGCCCAGGTAATACCAGGCGGCGGCGTTCTCGGCATCCGATTCCACCGCCCGACGAAATTCGTCGGACGCATCTTCCGGGAGGCCCTTTTTCCAGAGCACGAGGCCCAGGTTGTAATGGGCGCCTGAATGGCCTGGTGCCAGGCGCAACGCGCGACGAAGATCGGCTTCCGCTTCCGCGTAGCGCTTCAGAGTGCCCTGGATGGCACCCCGGTTCACCAGGAGATCGATCTGATCGGGATGATGACGCAGTGCGGCGTTGAGTTCGTCGATGGCCATCTCGGGCTCACCGCTCGACTCGAAAAGCAGGGCGAGGTTGTTCCGACCCGCGAGGTTCCCCGGTTCCAGCGTGAGGAGCTGACGATAGATCTGAATGGCCTCGGTGCGACGGGACCGATCCATGGCCTCCCGGGCGCGCCGGAGCAGCTGCTCGGCAACGGTGCCCTCGGTGACCGGGTCAGGTTCGACCTGGCCATCGCCGGTGCTGCCTTCGGCGAAGGGGCGAAGAGAGAAGTGACTATCGACTCCGCGTGCGGCCGGATCACCTTCGAGACCGGCGGTCGCGAAAAGCTCATCCAGGGCCTGCTCGCGGCCGGTGCTCCGGCTGTGACGGGCACGACGCATGAGAGGAAACTCCATTATCTGATCATGGCGATCGGAGGACCGCCTGAAGCTGTCGAGGGTGATGCGCCGGGCGTTCCTCGGGACGTGGAACTGGAACGCGCCTGACCGAATGGAAGTTAGCGAGGAAACAGAAAGGAACAACCGGGCAGACGGGCGGGTGAGGGAGGAAAGCGCCGTCTCGGGCCATCCTCCATCAGGCCGAGGTCCCAGGCTCTTCCTCGATGAGACGATACCCCACGCCTGACTCTGTCGTGAGGAGCCGCGGCCTCGCCGGATCTGCTTCCAGTTTGTGCCGCAACTGGGCCATGTAGACGCGCAGGTACTGGGTCTGGTTGATCGAATTCAGTCCCCATACCTCACGGAGCAACTGGCGATGCGTGATGACACGACCGGCGTGCCGGATGAGCGTTGCCAGGAGCTTGTATTCGGTTGGGGTCAGGTGGACCGGCTGGCTGGCCCGCGTTACCAGTCGTCGGGACAGGTCAACTTGCACCGGGCCTGACCGGAATACCGGGCTTGGCTCGTCGTTATCGGTTCGATTCGCATGCCGAAGCGCTACCCTGATCCGTGCCAGCAACTCGGGGACACCAAAGGGTTTCGTGAGATAGTCGTCGGCCCCGATATCGAGTGCGGCGACTTTATCCTGTTCCCGCCCCCGGGCCGATATCACGATGATCGGCGTTCGACTCCACTCCCGGATCTGGCGGGTCACCTCCAATCCATCGAGGTCCGGCAGTCCCAGGTCCAGCAGGATGACATCCGG
>JBDTRF010000348.1:0-3382 GCA_039931815.1 Gemmatimonadota bacterium | reverse complement strand
TGTCGTCGCTGGCCCATGTGCGGTACTCGCGAGGCGATTTTGCCGACGCCGAGCGGCTGCATCGGGAAGCCCTCCGGCTGACGCGCGCGCGTCATGGCAACCGCGGGGTGGAAGTCGCCAGTCGCCTGCAGGCGCTGGGTGCATTCCTGGACTTTACCAGCCGGCCGGAGGCGGCGGAGCCGCTGCTTGAGGAATCGCTCACCATGCTGCGGCGAACGTATGGAGACAATCACCCCCTGGTGGTGAATGGGATTGTGGCGCTGGGCGATGCGCAGAGTTCAAACTCCCACTTTGCAGCGGCGGACTCCACGTTTCGGGAGGGGCTACGGATCGCTCGTGCTCTGTATGGTCAGGAGCACCCAACGGTCGCGGATCTAATCGCGCGGTTGGGCACGGTACAGGTGGATCAGCGAAAACTCGAGGCGGCCGAGCCCCTGATCCGGGAGGCGCTGGCCATGCGGGTGAGACTCCTCGGCGAGCAGCACCCCGATGTGCAGCTGGCGCGCACCGATCTGGCCCGATTACTGGAGGAGCAGGTGCGGTACCCGGAAGCGGATTCGCTGCTCAACCAGGCCCTCCTGGCCCGCCGGTCGGTGCTCGGGGATAGCAGCCCTGCGGTCGCCGCGACCCTCGTTGATCTGGGCTACTCCGCCGCGAACCAGGATAACTGGGCCGGGGCCATTGAACGCTACCGTGAGGCGCTGCCAATCTGGCGAGCTGCCGGCATCGCCGACAATGAGGTGGAAACGCAGGCGCAACTCGGCTGGGCTCTCTATAAGCTGGGTAAGCTCGACGAGGCCGAGCCGATCCTCACCGAAGTGCTCGTGCGACGGCGTGCCATGTATGGGGAGGGTCACCGCATGGTCGGCGACGCGTATGAAAAGCTGGCCGGCCTGGCCGTGGCCCGTGGCAACATTGCCCGAGCCGAATCGCTCAGCGTGTTGGGGCTGGAGATTCGCCGTACCGTCTTCGGTCCCCAGTCGCCGGCGGTCGCGGGCCAGCTCCAGAATGTCGCCTTCATGCGAGAGAAGCAGAACGACTCGAGCGGCGCGATTGTGTTCCTGCGGCAATCGCTCGCCATGACTCATGGATTCCGGCCCGAGAACGATCCCAATCTCCTCGCGATCCAGCAATGGCTGGCCATCGATCTCTGCGCGACAGGCGCCGTCGCGGAAGGCGACTCGTTGCTTCGGGCCGCGATCGCCGTGGCGCCGCGGGATTCGACGCTGTCGATACCGTACCGGCTGCGCGGCAGCCTGGGCTATTGCCTCGCCCTTCAGCGAAAGTTCAGCGAGGCGGAGCCGTTACTGCTCGAGGCCGAGGCGGGTCTTCGCGCGCTTCCCAGCGCGACCTTGAGCCACAGGGAACTGGCGATTACCCGGTTGGTGGACCTGTATGAGCGGTGGGGCAAGGCGGCAGAGGCAACGGAATGGAGAGGGCGAGTGGCGGTGAGCCAGCATTAGCTCAAACAGGGCTGTATCGTCCGGGGTCGGGGACAAGTGCCTCGCTGATACTTGAACAAATGATCTACGGATTCTGCTCGTGGGAATTTCGCGAGAGTCCTGCGACATTCTGGAAGAACTGATGACAACGGCCACCTCGACGGGTGGCCGCTCCGTTTGGGAATACGCCGGAGCAATAGATCTGGAAGATGGGCCCTCTGGGATTTGAACCCAGGACCTACGGATTATGAGTCCGCTGCTCTAACCGCTGAGCTAAGGGCCCGCATGCCCGCGCTAATCTAGCGGGGAACCGACGACGTGGGGAAGCGGAGGCGCCGGGATCAGGGCCTTCCCATCCTCCCCCACTGCCCTCGCATCCACTACACTTAAGGTTGCTCCCCAACCATCGGACCCCAATGACCCTGCGCGCGCTCGGCCTCATCCTCTCGATCGTATCTCTTTCCGCGTTTGCCTGCGAGAAACAGCCGCCGGCGGCCGACCCTGATGTGGCGGAGCAGAAAATTCGCGACATGGTGAAGCAGTGGAACGCCAGCCTGGTGGCCCATGACGATTCCTCCATCGCCGAATTATATGCGCCCGATGCCCGCCTCCTGCCGCCCTACGAAGGCCAGGTGATCGGGCCAACGGCCATCCGGGAATACTTCGCCGCGCTCTGGCCGCTCAAAGCCAATCTCGTCTTCACTACCATCGGCATCAAGGTGGCCGAGTCGGGTGAACTGGCCGTCGAGGAAGGCAACTGGGCGATCACGATTCCCGGGATGGTGGACACGGTGACCGATGGAGGCAAATATCTCGTCACCTGGGTGAGAAAGGGCGATGACTGGAAGGTGTACCAGGACATCTGGAACAGCAGCAAGCCGCCGCAGGGCATGATGCCGGACACCACCCACGCAACCGACAGCGCCACCATGCCCTGATCCATTGCTCGAGCCGGATGGCGGGAAAGCGGGGAACCACCCGGAGCGATGCCGGCCTGCGCGAACGGGCTGGATCAGGGTCGTAGCATTACCTTCAACATCATGAGAGATTGGAAGGTGATTGACGCAATCACCAGGAGATTTCCATGCGGCGAGAAATCGGAGCCTTGGCTTGACGATACAGAGCAATTCAACGATTTTTCCCTATACATCCTCTGCCCAGAGCCTTTCATCAACCCTACCACTTTTCGACTGAAAGTGACGCAGCGTCGTTTTCGCTGTGTGACACGGCGCATTCATGCCACCTGAACGCACGTCCCGCCCCCCGGACTGGTTTGAGTCCCTTGGTCTCCTTGCCGACGGCGCCCGCCGTGAATGGAAATCCCTGCTGCTCTTCTCCATCCTGGGTGGCGCTCTTGCGGCCGGCATCGTGTTACTGATTCCACGGACTTACACGGCGACGGCAGCATTCCAGGCAGAGTCGCCGCCGCAGCCGATGCTGAACAGCTCACTCTCAGGCCTTGCCGCACAGTTTGGTGCCCTGCAGGTGGGAGGCGCGGCCCTGCCCCAGTTCTACGGGGACCTGGTCACATCAGATGCCGTCCTCAACCGGGTCGGGGACGCGCTCTATCCATGGAAGGGTTCCATGGTCCCCATGGCCACCATTCTGGGGTACCAGGCGAAGGAGCCGAACCTGCGGCGCTACCTGACTCGCCGGCGGCTCAAGGCGTCGCTGGGAACCGTGGTCAACAGCCGGACCGGTGTGGTCACCTTCAGCGTGGACGCCCAATCCCCGGAGCTGGCCCAGGCGATCGCCGAGACCACCATGGTCGAGCTGAACACGGCCAATGTGGTTCTCCGGAAAAATCGGGCGAGTGCGGAATCAGAATTTGCGAACAACCGGGCCAGTATTGCCCGCGCCGAGCTCAACGGCGCCGAGAACGATTTGACGTCATTCTACCAGCGGAATCGGACGATTACCGGCTCCCCCGCGCTGCAAAC
>JBDTRF010000347.1:0-3417 GCA_039931815.1 Gemmatimonadota bacterium | reverse complement strand
CCGGCGTCTTTCTCGACTAACGATGAGTGCGGGCTCCTGATCGACGGATTCGATAAGCCCCCGACCCTGATGACGCCGCACAATCCCCCCTACTACATGGGGCTTCTGGACCGGGCGGGCTTCGTCAAGGCGAAGGACCTGCTGATGTACGAGGGCGGGAGCATGGAACACTTCGTCCCGGTCCCCGAACGCCTTACTCGGGCCGTGGACGTCATGATGAAGCGCGCAGGCGTCACGCTGCGACCACTCAACATGAAGGACTTCAAAGCCGAGGTCGAGCGGGTCAAGGTGTTGTACAATGCCTGCTGGGAGAAGAACTGGGGATTCATCCCCATGACGGACCATGAGATCGATCATCTGGCGACGCAGTTCAAGCCGGTCGTCGTTCCAGACCAGGTCGTCTTTGCGATGAAGGATGGGAAGGAGATCGGCTTTGCCCTGGCACTGCCGGATTTCAACGTCGTCTTTCAGAAGAATCGAAAGGGCCGGATGTTTACCGTGGTGCTCAAACTTCTCTGGGCACTCAAAATGAAGACCATCCGTCGAGCCCGGGTTCTCCTCCTTGGCGTCCTCCCCGAATACCGGGGCAAGGGCATCGATTCGGCGCTCTATCACTGGATCTGGACCAAGTCGGGGGATCACGGAATGTATTGGGCCGAGGGCGGCTGGCTCCTGGAAGACAACCCCGCGATCCGGCTGGGCCTCGAGAAAATGACGTTTACGCACTACAAGACATATCGATTGTACGACAGGGTTGTCGTCTGAATAACAGCTACCCGTGACATCTCGACGGTGCTGTCGGTCGGGATTCCACCAGGTGCACTGATTCTTACGCAGGCCGGTATTTCTGGTCTTGAAGTTCACTCATCATCCGGCAATCATGGAGTCCCCGCAGTATTCGGGTTGATCAACTTGCAGTCTACTCGGCACCCGGCACTCGTCTCTCGGAAATCATGAAGGCCCTCGTCACCGGCGGCACCGGCTTCGTCGGCGCCCACCTCATCGATGCCCTGCTCCGCGGCGGCGATTCTGTCACCGCCCTCGTCCGCTCCCCACAAAAAGCCAAGTCTCTCGAATCCAGGGTGCAACTGGTCCAGGGTGACCTCGAGGATATCGCAGCGATGACTCGTGCGACGGCGGGCCAGGACGTGGTCTACCACGTCGCGGGCCTGGTGGCGGCAAGGGATGAAGCCGAATTCCTGCGGGTCAATCGTGACGGGACGCGACGTTTGCTGGAGGCGGCCGCCGCGAATTCACGCGCCCGTTTTGTCCTGGTGTCCTCCGCGGCGGCAGGAGGCCCTTCTCAACGCGGAAAAGCACTGACCGGGGCCGAAGCGCCCCAGCCGGTTACGGCCTACGGGCGAAGCAAACTCGCCGGTGAAGAGGTAGTGAAGGGTGGGCCACTCGACTGGACAATTCTTCGCCCTCCCGCGGTCTACGGGCCCGGTGACCGTGAAGTTCTCAAGGTGTTCAAGATCGTCCGGACCGGGATCGCTCCAGTCTTCGGCGGAGGTGAGCAGGAACTCTCACTCGTGTACGGTCCCGACCTGGGCGAGGCGATCAGTGCCGCGGGCCACGCGGACGCGAGCCGCAAGGTTTACTATCCCTGCCACCCCGAAGTGATCACCAGCGGCGAGATGGTCCGGATCATCGGCCGGACCCTGGGGAAGGCAGTCCGAATCATTCCGCTCCCCTCGCTTCTCGCTCGTGGCATGCTGGGCATCACCGGGCTGGTGGCTCGTATGACCGGCAAGCCGACGATTCTCACTCCCGATAAGGCGAATGAATTTTTTCAGCCAGCGTGGACCGGAGATCCGGGATCATTCACCAGCGACACCGGCTGGAGGGCGAAGCATGATTTCGCATCCGGCGCGAATGAGACGTTGCGCTGGTATCGCGCTCAGGGCTGGCTCTGAGGACTCCGAATATTCCAGCGAGCCGCGGTGAGGATCCGCACGTGAGTCTGTGGAGAACACACCTTCGAACGGCGATGCCATGACGCGGGGCGTGCCCGCCGAGCCGATGGATCCACGATCGACTGGCCGGCTGCGACTGGTTGATTGCTTGCTCCTCCTGTTTCTCGTCGTGGCAAGCGGCGTGGCGATCGCCCGGGCGCCGACCCGACCCGGGGCCTGGTGGGCGCTCACGGCCTACCTGATGATCGGCCTGATGGCGTTGCTGCTGACCCGGCCCGGCCTTGGCGTCATTGGTCGGACCCTCCGTGAAGTCTATCCTCTCCTTCTTCTCGTTCCTCTTTACAGCTCGCTCGACCTGCTCAATGGAATTGGCCAGGTCGGGGTCCACGATACGCTCGTCCGGCACTGGGAAAACCTGGTGTTCGGCGGCCAGGTCAGCCAGACCTGGTGGCAGCGGCACCCCAGCATCTTCTGGTCATCGCTCCTTCATCTCTCGTATTTCTCCTATTACCTCATCGTCCCATTCCCGGTTGCCTGGTTCGGCCTCCGAGGTGACATGGGAAACCTGAGGCGATCGATCCTGATCATCTTCACGACCTTCCTGGTGTGCTACCTGTGCTTCATGCTTTTCCCGGTCGCCGGCCCGTACTATGAGTTTGCCAGGCTAGCGGGATGGTTCACCGATAACTGGCCTGCCCACCTGGTCTACCAGACCCTGGCGGCGGGGAGTTCCTATGGAGCGGCCTTTCCTTCGTCTCATGTCGCGGGTACCATCGCGGCGACGGCGGCCGCGTGGATGGGCTCCCGCCGGCTGGGCGCGACGCTGACGGTCGCCACTATTCTGTTGACCATCGGCGTCGTCTACTGCCAGATGCACTACGCGATCGACGCAACCGCCGGTGTCCTCGTCGGGCTGGGCGTGGCTGGTTCACTGATGAAAGTGAGAGTCGAGAGGTAAAGAGCGCATGGCAACTGCCACCGCCCCACGCCGAAGTGCGGAGCGTCCGCGGAATCGGCATCTCCATGACGAGCGTTTGAATGTGTCAGGGAATAGGCATTGCCGAACCAACCAGGATTCGTGAATAGAGAGGCTACCTGATAACGCGATTTATTCTTGCGACTCTTCGCGCTTCCGGCGGGGAAGTTTGGTTCCTCACCCGGCCGATTTACGCTAAGGTCACCACCGGTACAGCGCCCGATAAAATTCCCGGTTGCGGAGTACGCTACGGACGTACGTCCGGGTCTCCCGAAAGGGGATCCATTCCACAAACAGCTCCGGGTCACTTGAGCCCGGGTAGCGGGACCAGTTTTTCACCCTGCTTCCCCCGGCGTTGTAGGCCGCAAGCGTGCGTTCGATTCCCCCGTACTGAGACACGGCCGAAGCAAGATGCTGCGACCCCAGTTCCAGGTTGATCGAAGGCCGGTATAATGAATCCGCATCCCAGTTTCCATGGCCCGCAGCACGGGCCAGTACCCGACCCACCGATGGCATCACCTGCAT
>JBDTRF010000346.1:0-3428 GCA_039931815.1 Gemmatimonadota bacterium | reverse complement strand
GGATCGCCCTCCCTGGTATCCAGCACCAGGAGCGTGCGACCTGCTTCCCTCGCCGACTGTTCCAGCGCCATCATCAGTGCCCGGCCCACTCCCTGGCGCCGCGCGAGCAGCGCCACCATCACTTTCTGCACCTCCGCCCGATGCAACCCGTTGTCCCGGGATTCCAGGGCAATCTGGCCCGACCCCAGAAGCACTCCCCTCTGGTCGAACGCGGCTATCACCACCCGCTTTCCATCTCGAATACCCTGTTCCACCTCGCGCCAGTAACGATCAGCATCGGCACCTCCAACCGGGGGATAAAAGCCAATCGAGGCGCCATTCGCCACGGTGTCGGCCAGCAGCGCGGTGAGGGAAGGCCGGAGCGTTTCGATGTCGGCGGCGGTCAGAGTCTTGAGTCGCATGGCCGTGTGAGAGGGTGATCGAAGTCGTCGCCTGGCCTGGAGGAATTGTATATCCCGCGGGTGGATGCCACAACGCAGCGAGCGGACAAAATGGGACGCATCCCGGCTCGCCTAACCCGGGCGTGGCTGCGCGTAAAAATGAGCGGTGAGAGCCTGAGGGGCGGTCCTGACTTAAGGCAGGTCTAATCGACGCACCTCCACCGGAGCCAGGGAAGTGTGAGGCTTAGCGGCTGCGGGTTGTTCCAGCGGACTCTACGATCCGCGCCGTCATCAGGTCGCGAAATTCCCTCAACTCCCCCAGGCTCAGATCTGACACCGCCCAGAGGCGCATCCCATTACTGGTCCAGCCCGCAATGTTATATCCGTGACGCACGATCTCGGAGCTGGACGATCGCTCCGTCGCATCGAGTGGGCGGACAAACAGGTTGATTATGTGACTCCGGCGCGAGTAGACCAGGGCGGCCAGCTTGCGGCCATCTACCACATCAACCCGGCCTCCAACCAGCGGAAATCCCGCAGCAGCAAGATCTACGACGGGAGGGGAATACTCCAGCTTACCGGCGAACCATGGTTTCACGGTATGCTGGTCGGTTGAAGCAACATCCGCGAGATGCCCCGGTTCGAGCGACCGCAGGTGTCCATCAAGGACCGCAGTAAGCTCGATCTCGGCGCCATGTCGCCGCGCGCCGGATATCCAGGCCGCGGAGGCCACCAGCGCGAGTGCTGCAGCGAGTCCGGTCATCCGCAGGAAGGAAGTCCTCCGCGTGGAACGACGGGGAGGTTGCCGGATGGCGGTCTCCACCCGGGATCGCAGTTCCGGTCGCGCCGGGTAATACGGAAGGCGAGGCTCGCTCATCGCGTCTCCTGTTTGAAGGGAGACAGGACCTGAGCCAGTCGCGCCCGGGCCCGGGAAAGACGCGACATCACCGTTCCGGCCGGAGCCCGCACGATCAGGCCAATCTCCTCATAGGAGAGACCCTCGAGTTCACGGAGAACAAGAACTTCCCGGAACTGGGGAGGCAGCCGGCCCAGTGCGGACTGCAATTCGGCCAACGTCTCCGCGCGATCGAGCTCCGCCTCGGGGCCGGAGTTGTCTCGGGCACTGCTGTGCATCTCGTCATTGAACTCCGTGGTGATGGCCGAGAGACGATCGCGCCGGCGCCGCGTGTAGGTGGTATGACGCACAATGGCCAGCAGCCATGCCTTTGCGTTCTGCCCCCGAAACGCATCGAAATAGCGCAAAGCGCGCACGTAGGCCTCCTGCACGACATCTTCGGCGTCGTGCTCGTTCCGCGTGAGATAGCGCGCCAGGTTATAGGCGGCATCCAGATGCGGGAGCATCGCTTCTTCGAATCGCCTGGTATCCGCCATTAAATGATCGAGTCTCGCTTGAGCATCCGGATCAAGACCTCCGCGCGGGCGAAAATATTCCCGTGAATGTCCGGGAATATCGGAGGCCAGTCGAGAGTCTGGCCTGCGAGTGCCACCTTATGACACAAACAGGAGATACCCGTGTACCCACCCCTTCTTGCCCTCGGAGTTCTTGGTTTCATCCGACTCGGCGGGTCTGACCCCGCAAGCCGAGCTCCCGTTGCCATCGTGGTTCATCTCACCGAATGGAAAGTAGCCTTGTCCAGCGACCATGTGGCGGCCGGAACCACCGTTTTTGCCATCACGAATAGTGGCGGGATCCCCCACGCGTTCGAGGTGGAAGGCCCAGGACTTGAGCGGCGCACTCGACTTCTTCAGCCCGGCCAGTCCGACACTTTGACCGTCACGCTCCGAAATGGCAAGTACGAGCTCTACTGCCCCGTCGGCAACGATTCCCACAAGCACCTGGGTATGCTTGCCGATCTTGTAGTCAGCGGTTCAGGGCCATCTCGAACGGAGGCCACTGGCAATACTCCCGCCGAAGCAACGTCTGCTGCGGCGCGGCATATGACGATGATCGGCGGAGGACCGGTCATTCAGATTCTCCCTGGCCCTTTCCCTTTCGCCGATAGCGCGAGCGGCGTGATCAGTGCCCGTCCCGCCGATCAGCAGGCCGACCTTCGTCACAAGGTCGAGCAGGGACCCTACTCGAACAATGTCGCGGCCATCAGCGGGACTGCGCATTTTGAAGCATGGGACCGTGGTGCCGAACGGGATTCGGTGAGTGGCACGGCCATATTCTCGACCCAGGATGGCGCGCGCTGGCGCCTCCTGATCGATCGGGTACAGACGCGCGACATCCCATTCAATCCGCGCTTCGGCGGTGTCATCCTGGGACTCTATTATCACGGGGCATCGGGGGTGCACACTCCACTGGTCCCAACGATCCAGAGCGCGGTGGCCCTTTGGGCAGTTGGCCATCTCTATCGGAACGACACTCTGGTGACCGATAGCGCGATGGTGCACATCATGCTGCTCTCCCGTACACGCCGCCCCGGCACGTTTGCCCTCGCGTGCTGGGACTGCTCGAAGAATCCGGTTGAAGAGCTCCAGCTCCAGGTAACAGCGGCAGCGGGTCAGCCGCCGTTCGAGGCGCCCGGGGGTTTTCTATTCGTGAATTGGGAGCGATCGACCGGCCGGAAGCGGTGAGTCGGGAGTTGAGGACAGAAATCAGGCGGCCGGGTCCATGATGGATCAGGCCGGACAAAAACGGGACCGCATCCCGGTGCGCTATTTCCGACGCGAGCGCGCGTAGAAGCGGCGGGACTTGGCGGCATTGCCGCACACACCCATATCACACCAGCGACGGCGCCCCGCTTTGGAGCTGTCAATGAAGAGCCAGGAGCAATTCGGCCCCTGACAGATCCGCAGTCGCTCCCGGGGCGTGGACAGGACGTGCTCAACCAAACGATATGCGACCATTGACGCTACCAGGTCCAGGTCGGAGGCATCGGCGCGGAGGTTTGGGTTCACCAGTCCGTCATGGAATTGCAGCTCGTGGGACTGGATGCCCCGGACCCAGTATTCCTGCAGCAGCGCAAGCGCTGTCTTCCGCGGGGCCTTTCCGGAAATGATGGCGGTGACGACGGCGAATTG
>JBDTRF010000345.1:0-3460 GCA_039931815.1 Gemmatimonadota bacterium | reverse complement strand
TTGCGCTGGCCTTTGCGCCGCTTCACAAGCGAGCGTTCGGCGTGGCGATCGGTGTGGCCGTGGGAATATCCGTGTTTCTGTTCACCGCAGTGTTCCTTCTCCGCGACCCTGACCAGGGGGTCGGGCTGACGCTCCTGGCTCAGTATTTCAAGGGATATTCCGTCTCCTGGGGCGGAGCCCTGGTCGGGATGTTCTGGGGTTTCGTGGTCGGATACGTGGGCGGGTGGTTCGTCGCTTTCTGTCGTAACCTGGTCATCGCCATTTCGATCTTCGTTATCCGGGCGAAATCCGAGCTCTCGCAGAGCGGGGATTTCCTGGATCACATATAAACCTCGCCCTTTCGGCATTCGCGCCCCGGCCGGGCGAATGGCCAGGTGAAGCGTGGTATCGGGACAACTCGAACGGCACAGGTCACACAGGGTTCGTGCCCGAACGCATTTAACCGGAGATGATCCATCCGCCATGTCTCAGCAAACCGTAACGAACGAAAACGACGCCGCACTGGAATCCACGATTCTCCGACTCAACGGACGGGCCTGGGGAATTGCCTTCGGCCTGCTCCTGGGGCTGGGAATCTTCATCGCGACCAACCTGCTGGTGCTCAAGGGAGGACCGCGGGTCGGTCAGCACCTGAGCCTGCTGCGGGTGTTTCTGCCAGGATACAAGGTGAGTTTCCTGGGCAGCATCATCGGCTTTATCTACGCGTTCGTGTTCGGCTACGCGCTCGGGCGGCTGGTAGGAACGGTGTACAACCGCCTGGTCAAACTGGGCGGACGTCGGTCCTGATCGATCCGCAGTCCTCTCACGGAACCCCTCGATGACAGCCAGTGTTGAGCCGGGAGCGCGCATACGCGCGCGCGATGTGCTGTTGGCCTCCATCTGGTTCGGCCTGGTGGCCGGCCTTATCGAAGGCATAGTGATGACGGTCCGGAAGTATGGCTTCGGGACCGACACCCTCATGGGTCCCCACGTCATCTGGCTGGCCCCGGTCATGGACCTGCTCTGGCTGCTGCTGCCTGGCGTGGCCCTCTCGTTCCTGGTTTACTTCTGGCGCAGGCCCGCCGCCACCGGCCTCGCGATGTTCATGCTCGCTTTTTCGGCGGGAGTGGCCGTCTGCTTTCTGGCGATTCTCCAGTTGCATACCTATGCGCTGCTGGTGATCGCGCTCGGCATCGCGGTCCAGGTTTCCGCCGTCATCGCCCGGCATACCGCGGGCTTCATCCGGCTCACTCGGCGCACCACCCCGGTCCTCGCCCTGCTGGTGGCCGTCGCGGCCGGATGCACGTTCGGCATCCAGCGGGTGGTCGAACGGCGGGCGATCGCGAAGTTGCCGCCGGCCCCCGCCGGTGCTCCCAACGTCCTCCTGCTGATTCTCGATACCGCCCGGGCCATGAGCATGAGCGTGGACGGGTTCGGCCGGCCGACCACGCCGGCGCTCGAGGAGTTCGCCCGGAACGGGGTGAATTTTGTCCAGGCGCTTTCGCCTTCCAGCTGGACGCTGCCTTCGCACGCATCGATGTTTACCGGCTACCTGCCGCACCAGCTGAGCTCGGGCCTTAAGACTCCCCTCGATGACAAGTATCCGACTCTCGCGGAGGAGTTGACCCGGCGCGGCTACCTGACCGGGGGATTCACGGCCAACCTGCACTACGTCAGCCGGGACTTCGGGCTCGCGCGGGGGTTCACCCACTTTGCCGACTACGCGGTCAGTCCGGGTGAGCTGTTGCTCAATTCATCGGTGGGCCGGTACCTGTCGGTACGACCCGATTTCCGCGAACTGATCCGGTTCGAAGACATTATGGGCCGGAAGAACGCGGCCCGGGTGGACGGGGAACTGCTGAGCTGGCTGGATGGCCGCAAAGATGGCCGCCCCTTCTTCGCATTTCTCAACTACTACGACGTACACGAGCCTTACTTTCCGCCCGCCGAGTTCGACCGGAAGTTTGCGTCGAGCGTTCCCCGCGCGTCCTACAGGACCGACCAGAGCATCCGGGGCGCCCGGATGATCGGCAAGCTGCGAATGACTCCCGCCCAGATGGAACGAGAGCATGAAGCCTACATGGGTGCCTTGAATTACCTGGACACCGAGATCGGGCGTCTGCTCGCGGAGATGAAGCGGCGTGGCCTCCTGGAGAATACCGTCGTGATCGTCGCCGGCGATCACGGAGAACAGTTCGGCGAGCACGGGTATTTCGTTCACGGCAACAGCCTGTACTCGCCGGTCATGCGGGTGCCGCTGATCATCAGCTATCCCCGGGCGCTGCCCCAGGGCAAAACGGTGACCAGCCGGTTGAACCTGCGCGATCTCGCCGTGACCATTCTGGATGTGACCGGCACGACCCCCGACCGCCCGTTCCCCGGTCATTCGTTGCGGCGGTTCTGGGATTCCACGGCCACGCCCACCGACCAGCCGATGCTGTTCGAGGTGATTACGACCGGGAAACCGTTGGGCGTGGTGGAAACGCTGCGTTCGGTGGTGTGGGGTGCCGATACGTACATCAGGCACGAGAGTGGAAAGGAAGAGGCTTACAACCTGGACCAGGACCCGGGGGAGCTGCACAACCTCGCCCCGGAGCCGGGCTTCGCGGACCGGATGGCCCAACTCCGCTCCGCGATGGACTCCATTCTCACCGACACCGGCCCCGACGTGTGGGGTCCCTGATCAAACGGGGGAGGAGGGTTCGGCATTCCCTCGTTTTCTAGAAGATCGTGTAGATGAACGGTGCCAGCACCGAACCTTGCGCGAAGATCAGCAGCGCGCCCACCAGGACCAATAGCAGAATCATCGGAAGCAGCCACCATTTCTTCCGCACCCGCATGAAGGCCCAGAGTTCCCGGGTCAGGCTCATCGCATCCTCTTTCGTGATAAAGTCAGAATTGCCGGCTCATGTTGCTCCTGCGGTTGTCCGCTGCCCGGGTAATCCAATAGCTGGACTCTCCCCGGTGCTCGAGCGGGCGGTGGCCGAAAAGCCGGGCCAGCAGGCCCATGGGCGTCATCACCAGGTAGTACACGCCACCCATGACGATCGGCGTGGTCACCTTGGAGATGACATGGGCGAGTCCCATCCAGGCCCGGTACACCGGGGCCAGGAGGGCCGGAGCCAGCAGGCCGGTCAGCATCAGGCTGCCGCCCAGGATCCAGAGGACCACCGGCTCGACGTGCCCGCCGCGCCAGCGAACCACCCCGCCCAGCAATGCAAACACCCCGCCCACCAGCAGGCCGAAGCGACGCAGTTCCGCGGGCGTCAATCGAGCTGGAATTCTTTTCGCCAATCTTCAGTCTCCTTCCATTCAGGCTGCTCAGTCTTGGCGAGCAGGTAAGGGTAGAGGACCAGGTAGTCGATGTTCGTCCGCATGAAGCATCGATAGGCATCGAGCGGAGTGCACACAATCGCCTCGCCCCGCACGTTGAACGACGTGTTCACCAGCACGGCGCACCCGGTCTGCTTCTCGAATTCCC
>JBDTRF010000344.1:0-3463 GCA_039931815.1 Gemmatimonadota bacterium | reverse complement strand
TCGTTCGCCGATTACCGGGACGCCTCGCATACCGTGGCCGCGGTATTAAAGAAGTTTTCGCCCACGGTCGTCATGGCGTCGCTGGACGAAGCGTACCTCGACTTCAGCGGCACCGAAATGCTCCATCCCGTTTCATTGTTGCCGGTGGCGGAAAAAATCCGGCGCCGGGTACAGCGGGATGCCCAGCTCGACTGCAGTATCGGCATCGGCCCCAATCGGATGATCGCCAAGCTCGCCTCCGACGCCGCGAAGCCGCGGGGGGTGCTGGAGGTGCGCGCGGGATGGGAAGAGGGATTCGTGGCGGGCCTCGAACTTCGCGCCCTGCCCGGAATTGGACCCAAGACGGCAGCGCACCTGGCCCAGCTCGGACTCACCGGCGTCTGGCAGATCCAGTCCCGGTCCATTGAGGAGCTGGAACGACTTCTCGGCCACGAGGCCAAGTCGCTCAAGCACCGGGCGCATGGTCATGGCGGCACGACGCTTACCCCCCATCGCCTGCCCAGGTCGGTAAGCCGCGAAACGACGCTGGCACACGACGCGACGGATCGCGATCGGCTCGACCGGATTCTCACGCTCTTTGCCGCCAGGGTCGCGGCCCAACTCAGAGAAGAAGGACTCGTCGCGCGCACGGTACAGCTCAAACTCCGCCATGGGGATTTTCACACCGTCACACGGAGGAAGACCCTGACCGATCCTACCGACCTCGATGCCGAGATCTACGCCGCGGCCCTCGCGCTGTTCGAGCCGGCGTATGCCGACGTCCGACGACGGAACCAGGGCGTACGGCTGATCGGGGTGGGGGTGAGCAACATTATTCCGGCCGGGCCCGCGGACCTGTTCGAGCCGGCTCAGCGTACCCGGCTTCGGGAGATCACCAGTGCCGTGGATCGCGTGAGGGAGAAGTACGGGTTCGATGCGCTCAAGGCAGCCAAGCTGGTGGCCGCGCCGGGCACGCGCCCGCCGCCACAAAAACCCCGCGAGCGTTGATCGATCCGTTTCAGGCGGCCGGAACGATTTTTTTCCGCCCCTCCCCCGTCACCCTCCACGCCAGGACAAAGGCGACGAGGACGAGAAGCGCCGCAAGGAAGAATGGCGCGCCGGGAAACCGGGCGCCCGATCGCGGGTCGATCGCGCGGGCAAAGGTCAGCGTGAAAAGACCCGGCCCCAGGAGTCCGGCAATCCCCATGATGCTGCTGTTGGCGCCTTGCAGCTGGCCCTGGTCTGATGGGCCGACTCGGCGCGTCATCAGCCCCTGGGCCGACGGTCCATACAGGCCCATCAGCGCGAGAATGGGAACGCCGATCAGAAAGCGCTGCCCCGTCGAGGCGGCACCGAAGAGACAGAACCCGCATGCCCCGAGCAGGAGGCCGGTCAAGAGCGCGCGTCGCTCGCCAAACCGTCCCACGATTGGTCGCACCAGCCCCGCCTGGACGGTCACACTGCAGATGCCCACCAGTGCCAGCGTGTATCCCACGGTCAGTTCCTGCCAGCCGTAGCGATAGCCCGCATACAGCACGAATACGCTCTGGAGTACCTGGTGAGCCAGGAAGTAGAGAAAGCTGACGCCGGCAAGCCCGAACAGTTCCGGGTGGGATCGAAGCAGGGTGAGCGCCCCGACCGGGTTGGCCCGCTTCCATTCGAATCGGCGACGCAACTCCGGTGGTAGCGATTCGGGCAGGACGAAGAGCCCATACAAGGCGTTCAGGAGGGTCATTCCGGCAGCCGCCCAGAATGGAAGACGGGGATTGATGTGACCCAGCAGGCCACCCAGCGCAGGACCGAGAATGAAACCGAGGCCCCAGGCAGCGCCGATCAGACCATAGCTCCCCGCCCGCTTGTCCGGCGGAGTAACATCGGCAATGTATGCACCGGCAGTCGTGAAGCTGGCGCCGGTGATTCCAGAGATCACCCGTCCGACGAACAGCCAGCTGAGCGTCGGCGCCAGCGCCATCAGGATGTAGTCGAAACCGAGACCAAAGTTGGATAGCAGGATGACGCGTCGCCGGCCGTACCGATCCGACAAGGCGCCCAGCAGTGGGGAGAAAAAGAACTGCATCAGGGCCCACACCGTGCCGAAGAGCCCGAATATTTCAGCCGCCCGACCAGTGTCGCCGTGCAGGAAGTCCTTGACCAGCTGGGGCAGGACGGGGATGATGATCCCCAGGGCGAGCACATCGAGCACGACGGTGACAAAAATGAATGCCACCGCCGCACGGCGCGGTTGAACCACCGGCCCAGGCGTCGTCACGGCCGCGTCACCATCGGCTCCGGGCGGAACGGGTGACTCGCGACCGGCGAAGCCGGGAGATCATTGATAGGTCACCCCGGGATACAGGAGACCCAGTGCCGCGAGGAACATCGGATTGAAAATCGCGCCGAAGAGCTGCCACGCGATAAGAAACCCCACCAGGGCAAGCGCCGGTGTGTGCCAGATGAATTCCTGATACCGGCGAGTGGCGGAAGGACTGAGGAACAACGGCACGACACCACTCCCATCCAGCGGCGGAAGCGGAAGCAGGTTGAAAGCAAACAGCAGCAGATTGAGAGAAAAGAGCACGCCAATCATGCGCGCCGCTGCCGGCCAGATGCCCCCGCCAACAGTCCCCGCGATGTCGCCGAATCGCACGCTCTCGGGAGGAAAAAAGACATGGGTCGAAACCCCGACCCTGACCAGTACCGCGGCAAGGAGTACCAGGAGGAGATTTGCCCCCGGGCCCGCCAGGGCCATCCACCCGGCTCGCTTCGGATAGCGGCTGGCCCAGTTGCGATCGAAGGGTGCGCTGGCATATCCGAATGGCCATCCGGTGGTGACAACCGAGATCAGCGGCAGGACGACCATCCCGATCGGTTCGCGCTTGATGTGGGGGATGGGGGAGAGGGAGACCTGTCCCCCATGATAGGCCGTGAGGTCCCCGCCGCGGGCGGCGGCCCAGGCATGGGCCGCTTCGTGCAGGGTCGTCGAAAAAAGAAACACGACATAGTAAATAACTGCGTCAGCCGGATCGGTCATCGCCCCTTGCTGGTGAAGAGCCTGGTCACGACGTGGTCGGGCGCTATCTCCCGCAGCGATGCACGTCGAAACGGCGTTCGACTGGAGTTAGTTCCGCTGCCGGATGCAGCGCCGCACTTCGTTGAGCAGGGCCTCCGGCGGGAATGGCTTGGCGAGGATACCGCAGGGAGCTGTCACCCCCATCTCCACCAGCCGGGAATGACCGAAACCCGACATCAGGATCACGGGAAGATGGGGAAAGCCGCTGGTCAGCGTCTGCAGCAACTCGACGCCATTCAGCCGGGGCATGATAATGTCGGACACGACCACATCCAGTTCAGACGCCTGTGACTCGATAAAGTGCAGAGCCTCCAGGCCATCTTCGGCCTCGCTCACCGCGTAGCCCTGTCCGGCGAGAACCCGGGCGGCGAGGCGGCGAACGATCGGTTCATCATCAACCACGAGAATGTGGAC
>JBDTRF010000343.1:0-3472 GCA_039931815.1 Gemmatimonadota bacterium | reverse complement strand
AACGGCCTGGAGGATCTGTTCAACGGTGTCCAGGGAGATCTCCCTGAAGTCAAAGCCCAGCTCGATCCGGTCCGGGTGACCCGACTGGGCCTGACACCGGAAGACGTGATCAACCAGTCGCGCGCTGGGCTGTTCGGTGTCGACGCCGGTTCTATCCGTGAGCCGGATCGGCTCGTGCCGATCCGCGTCCGTTTGCCGGACTCGGTGCGATTCGACGCCGGCGTCACGTCGTCCCTCCCGATTGTCGGGCCGAACGGGTGGGCGTCGCTGGGGCAGCTGGGGAGGGTGACCGATACCACGGAGGTGAGTGAACTGGTCCGGGAGAATCTGCGCGCCATGGTGGTCGTTACCGCGGCGATCGACAACCAGGTCTCCGACCTCGGCAGCGTCATGAAAGAAGTGCGCGCCCGGGTCGGGAAAATCCTGCTGCCGCCCGGAGTCACTATCGAGTTCGGCGGCCTCGACGCCGGCCAGCGCGAATCGTTTCACCAGCTGCTCATCGTTGCCGCGCTCGCGGTTGGCGCGGTGCTGCTCGTGATGGTCGGCCAGTTCGGGACGTTCCGCGGGCCCTTGATGATCCTGCTCGCCGCTTCGCTCGGCCTGACCGGCGCCATCGTGGCCCTGACGATCACGGGGATCCCCTTCAACGTCTCCAGTTTCATGGGGCTGATCCTGCTGATCGGCCTCATCGTGAAGAACGGTATCATTTTTCTTGACGCCGCTGGTCACGCGCGAACTCGAGGATTGTCGCCGGATGATGCGCTGGTCGAGGCGGGAAGGATCCGCTTGCGACCGATCCTGATGACCACGCTGTGTACGATAGCGGGCCTGTTTCCCCTGGCGCTTGGACTCGGTGCCGGCGCCGAACTCCAGCGGCCACTGGCGGTGGCGGTGATCGGCGGGCTGATGCTGTCGACGCTCGTCACGCTGGTTTTGCTGCCAGTGGGGCTCAAGGTCATTCGAGCGGTAGGGTAACCCGGTTATACCAAGAAGCCTCGCCGACAACGGCGAGGCTTTTGGTGTTCAGTGGGTCGATGTTTACGCCGGTGATCCGCTAGCGTCCGCAGGAACGCGACGACGTCGGTTTCTTCGGCTGGCGCGAGACCGAAATTGCCCAGCTTCGTCGTGGCCTTCACCCGGTCAGGGGAACTCAAAGGAACAGCGCTGCCTTCGCTGATGCAGAGGCTCTCGTATTCGCCGGAAATACGATGGGATTGGATTCCCACCCCAGGCCTCCCGGAACGCGCGGCCATACCGGGAAACTTTGACCCGGTACACGACGCACGCGAGGTCGGGAAGCGCCATCTCATCGGCTCCGAGAAACGGCCGAGTGTCTGTTCGGGCCTGCTGAAGCCGACCTGGGGATTATGACACGTGGCGCAGGACTGTTTGCGATTGATCGACCGGTTCCGATCGAACAAAAATTCTCTCGCCCAGGCTGGTCAGGCGAGGATCATTCTGATCGATGACGAATCGGGCGGTGGCAACACTGCCGGGTCAAACTGTTGAGTTCTCCCTGCTGGTAGTGTGTTACGGAAGGCGGAAGCAAACTGCCGGGCCATGAATAGCTATCGGTGGCGTCCATAATGCGGGAGGGAAACGGGGCCTTCTTCCTCGGAACGCGGGCTCTCTAGCCTCGAGTGTTTCACTAGTTCGGCAAGGAAACAACGGGGAACACGACCCGGGAAGGATGGGTCTTGTCGTGATACACCGTGATGCGCGACGAAACCATGTTGAGCGAGAAGATTTCTGAATCCCCGCTGTGCAGGTTCCGGGAGAACCAGGGAAAGAATGCGGTGGAAAGCTGGACCCGGATCCGGTGCCCTTCGCGGAACAGATTTCCGGTCAGCATATTCGACAGATGCACACGGTAGATGCTGCCGGCCTTCAATAGCTCGGGTTCTGGTTTTTCATTACGATAGCTGGCGCGGAGCACATCGAGCCCGGGATTCATCAGGTTGTAGGCGGTCCCGTCGGGAGCCACATCCTGGACTCGCACCCACAGGTCGGTGTCCCAGCTATCAACGGACAGGTAAATATCGGCTGAGATCGGGCCGACGACGCGGGTGTTCTTCTCCAGGGGTGCGGTTTCGAAGGTCAGCACATTGTCCCGCTCCGCCAGGGCCCGGTAATCGTGGGCGCCCGATTTCCCCGCGTAGGGGTCGGTCAGCGGGTGCGATGGATCGGACTCGATCAGGCTGAAGTCTTCCGCGTCTCTGGGGGCCGAGCGAATCAATCGTCCCAGTTTCGAACTGGAGTCAGCGCCGGCCAGAAAGAGCGAGAGGGGCTGCGTGCGGGGCAACGGCCAGCGCGGCGCATCGATCCATCGGTTCTCTCCCATGACGAAGATCCTCACCGGTGACTCTTTGTCCACGCCGTTGTCGACCCCCTTCAGGTAATGGTCCATCCAGCGCAGCACCACCTCGTCATAGTTGATCATCGCCGAGTCGCCCATATCCCGTTCCCCGACCCGGGTCCGACCGAGACCCGCGACGCCATGGGACCAGGGGCCAATGATGAGGTGCGAGTTGGCTGGTCCATGCCCGCGACGTGCCGCGACCGTACCGCTCCAGTTTTCAATGGCGCCCGATGGTCCGTACGCCTCGTCGTGCCATCCCGAGAGGTTGAGGACTGCCGCCTTGGTCCGCCGGTATTTTCCGGTCAGGTCGGCCCAGCTCCACCAGGGATCGGCGGGAGGATGGTTGAGCCACTGGTAATACCAGGGCGCCACCTGTTTGAGGGCGGGAAGCCCGCGCAACGGCAGGTAGTTCACCATCGTCTCCCCGGTGCGCTCCCATTCGGCGGCCGCATCGTCGTAGTTCCTGGGCCCGGCCAATCCTTTTCGCACCCGGACATCAGGGGCAATGTTGTTCCAGGTCCAGTCGATCCAGGAGAGGTCCCAGATCCCCCCGCTATAGAAGAATGTCCGGGGATTGGCGAAAGTCATGGCCGGTACCATCGCCTTGAGATGAGGCGGGCCTTCCACTGCGGCCAGCCATTGGACTGCACCGGGATAGGAGAGTCCGAATGTGCCAATCGCGCCGTTGGACCAGGGCTGAACCGCGGCCCACTCGATAGTATCGAAGCCGTCGCGTCCTTCGTTCTGGTACGGGGTGAATTCGCCCCCCGAGCCGTAGCGGCCTCGCACGTCCTGAATCACCACCGCGTAGCCCCGGTCAACCGCGTGGCGAAAGATCGTATAGTCCTCGACCGCACTATGGCGATCGTAAGGCGTACGATAAACCAGCACGGGAAAGGGCCCCTCGCCAGCCGGACGCCAGATGTCCGCCACCAGTGGAACGCTGTCGCGCATGAAAATCGAGACGCCGGTGTCGCGAACGAAGGCGACGTGGTCCGAAGAGTCGGTATCCTGCGCGACGGCTTGATTCCCGGCGGTGAGAAGAAAGGCGACCAGCGGCGAGAGCTTCATAGCGAGTGAGCCCGGCGGTAGGAGACCTGGCAAAGATAATTC
>JBDTRF010000342.1:0-3497 GCA_039931815.1 Gemmatimonadota bacterium | reverse complement strand
AGATCGACCTGTACCAGTTCCACAAGCCGGACATGACCGGGGTAGCGGTGGAGGACGGTGGCAGACTCCGCCCTCAAACGAGGGGACTGGGTGTCGTTTGGACGGGCTTTTGAAGCGTTACAGGAAGTATTGAAGGTTCTGCCGAGAGAATAAGCATTTACGGTGAGGGAACAGGAACTGGGACAAGGAATGGGGTGAGGTTCCAGGGCGAATTACACAGGCCGAGCCGGAAGGTCCGTCCCTGCGTTACCTTTTCTGACGGACGTTGAGTCCTAATTGCACTTTTTCGCTGGATCTCTCTTCCATCTCTGTGCCCGAAGCCACGGTTCCTGTTCTCCAGTCCAGGTTCCCTGGCACGTTCTATCCCCGGTACTCCAGGAGCGAAAGTTGGATTACTTTGCTGGCCGTCAAGCTGGACCTGGTGGAGGCCGATGAAAACGGCTGTTGTCGCGCTGGGTGGGAATGCCCTGGCGCGATCCGGCGAGCCCGCCACCATTACCAACCAGTTCCGCCACACACGATCGAGTCTCGCGCCCATTGTCGAGTTGGCACGGGAGGGCTGGGCGATCGCGCTGGTGCACGGGAACGGTCCCCAGGTGGGGGACGAGCTCACCCGGAACGAGTTGAGCCAGGCCGTCGTTGAACCGCTGCCTCTCGGGGTTCTCGTCGCATCGACGGCAGGATGGATCGGGTACATGATTCAGCAGTCACTCCAGAACGCGCTCAGTCGCGCCGGCATTCAGCGCGACGTGGTGACGGTGGTGACGCAGACGCTGGTCGACCCTGACGATCCGAAGTTGAAGGTGGCCACCAAGCCGATTGGTCATGCGATCGACCCGGAGCGACTCGCGCGGCTCCGGGCGTCTGGCGCCTCGGTGGGGCAGGATGCCAAGGGCAACTGGCGGCGCATGACGTCGAGTCCCGTTCCCCTCGGCATGGCGGAAGCCGGCCTGGTCAAACGACTGGTGGATGAAGGGGTGATCGTGGTCGCGGGCGGCGGTGGTGGTCCGCCAGTCTACCGTCACCCCGACCTCGGACTCGAAGGCATCGATGCCGTGGTCGACAAGGATCGACTGGCCGCGGTGCTGGCAGGCGCACTCAAGGCGGACGTCCTGATGATCCTGACCGATGTCGAAGCGGTCTACCTGGATTACGGAACGCCATCGGCGCGAGCCTTGTCGCACCTTTCGCTGGCCGAAGCTGACGACCTGATCCGTCAGGGCGCCCTCGGGAAAGGCAGCATGGAACCCAAGGTCGAGGCGGCGGCGGCGTTTGTCCGGCAGGGCGGGGAACGGGCGGTGATTGCGCGGTTATCGGATGGACTGGCGGCGCTCAGGGGAAGTGCCGGGACGACGATCACCCGGTAACCGGAAAAGCGCCGTCAGAGGAGAGCGCTCGAAACAAGTTTTGGGGAACATCGAGGACGACCAAGCTCGTGGCCATCCGCCATCCGCCATCCGCCATCGGCCAGACGCGATAGGCGATAGGCGATAAATTTGAGTGGGGCTTCACATTTCAAAGGAGTAGCCGAGTGAATCTACATGAGTATCAGGGTCGGGCGCTGTTTCGTGCCGCCGGGATTCCCATGCCGGATGGTGATGTTGCCTCGTCTCCCGCCGAGGCGGAGGGCATCGCGCGCGCGCTTGGGGGAGCAGTCGTCATCAAGGCCCAGGTGCATGCCGGTGGTCGGGGCAAGGCGGGTGGCGTCAAGGTTGTGAACAGCCCCGCGGAAGCCCTGGAAGTTGCCTCCCGCATCCTTGGTATGAGCATCAAGGGACTTCCGGTGCAGAAGGTCCTCGTAGTGCCGGCTGCCGATATCAAGAGCGAGGCGTATGTCGGGCTCATCCTGGATCGTGATACTCAGCGCCCGGTGTTCATGGTCAGTGCCGCGGGGGGAATTGATATCGAGGAGGTCGCCGCGAAGACACCGGAAAAGATCACCCGTCTCGCAGTTGATCCGCGGTACGGGCTTCTGCCTCACCAGGCCCAGACGCTTGCCTTTACGCTCTATAGCGACATCGCCCAGGTGCGCGCGGCCGCGAAAATCATGGAGCAACTGTACCGGGTCTTCACCGACAACGGCGCCTCGCTCACCGAAATCAATCCGCTGGTGACCACCCCCGATGGAAAAATCATCGCCCTCGATGCCAAGGTCGTCATCGACGACAACGAGCTGGATCGGCGCCCCGACCTTGCGGCAATGCGGGATGAAACCGCGGAGGAGCCGAGTGAGGTCGCGGCGCGCCGCGCAAACCTCACGTTCATCAAACTCTCGGGCAACGTCGGTTGCGTGGTGAACGGAGCTGGCCTGGCGATGGCCACGATGGACCTGGTCAAGTACTACGGTGGGGAGCCGGCCAACTTCCTCGACATCGGCGGCAGCTCGAATCCGGAAAAGGTGGTGAACGCCCTGCGGATCATTACCTCCGATCCAAGCGTGAAGGCCATTCTCTTCAATATCTTCGGCGGGATCACCCGGACCGACGACGTCGCCAACGGTATCGTGGCCGCGCTCAAGCAGTTCACCGTGACGGTGCCGATCGTGGTTCGCCTCACCGGAACGAACGAGGCGGAGGCGTTCAGAATTCTCGAAAGTATCGGCATGACCGCGCTCTCCGACATGGACCAGGCCGTTCAGCAGGTCGTCAAGCTGGCGAAGGAGGCCGCATGAGCATCTTCATCGATGCCAATACCAGGCTCGTCGTTCAGGGCATCACCGGCCGGGATGGCGGCTTCCATTCGCGGCAGATGCTGGCCTACGGCACCAGGTTGCTGGCGGGGGTCACGCCGGGGAAAGGCGGCCAGAAATTTGAAGGCGTCGTGCCCGTTTTCAATACGGTGGCGGAAGCGGTGAAGGAAACCGGGGTCAACACCTCCGTGATTTACGTGCCGGCCGCGCTCGCCGCGGGCGCCATGTACGAGGCGGCCGATGCGGGGATCAAGTTCATCGTCTGTATTACCGAAGGCGTTCCCGTGTTGGACATGACGAAGGTGATGCCCTTCGTCCGCGAGCGGGGTGCCCGGCTGCTCGGCCCCAACTGCCCCGGATTGATCACGCCGGGCGTGTCCAAAGTCGGCATCATTCCCGGCAACATCTGTTCACCGGGTCGGGTTGGCCTGGTTTCTCGAAGCGGCACCCTAACCTACGAAGTCGTCAACCTCCTCACCCGGGCAGGGATCGGTCAAAGCACCTGTGTTGGGATTGGCGGTGACCCCATCATCGGTACCAATTTCATCGACTGTCTTCGCGCCTTTCAGGAGGATCCTGCCACCGATGCCATCGTCATGATGGGGGAAATTGGCGGGACCGATGAGCAGCATGCCGCGGAGTTCGTGGCCGCTTCTGTTACCAAGCCGGTCATTGGGTTTATCGCGGGCCAGACGGCACCCAAGGGTCGCCGCATGGGTCACGCGGGAGCCATTATCTCGGGGTCGTCCGGGACGGCAGAGGAGAAGATCGCGGCCTTCGAAGCGGCGAAGATCAGCGTGATGAAGCG
>JBDTRF010000341.1:0-3515 GCA_039931815.1 Gemmatimonadota bacterium | reverse complement strand
CAATGTCCCCCTGGGTATCGCGTACAAGGAAACCATCGCCGAAGCCCGCCTGGTGTTGCTGGCAGCGGCTGCCGGAGTGGAAGGGGTCATGAAGACTCCCGCGCCAGAACTGGTCGCCAAGTCCCTGGGAGATTCCAGCGTCAACCTGGAAGTTCGGGTGTGGATTGATGAAGCTTCGCTGGAGCGGCCGATATTCTTCCGGGTGATGGAAGCCAGCAAGGTCGCCCTGGATGAGGCCGGAATCGAGATACCGTTTCCCCATCTTCAGCTCTTCATCGAGGATGTCCGCGAACCGGTGTGGGCCGGGGCCGCCAAGCTGGCCGGTCGCATCCCCAGCTGAGGATTATTCCAATGGACCTGCTCCACCAGCCGCTCCTGGCCAGCGCCGCGCGGCTCTTTTCCTTCCGCAAGCGGCATCCTCCGGTCGGCTCCATGCCGGGGACTCTGGTTACCGAGCCGAACGCGCAGAAGCCCCTCATTTTCGTCATGTGTTACACGACAGAGGGGGTACAGGAAGGAGAGGTTACTGATCCGGAACAGCTCCGGCAGTACACTGACAACGATGCGGTAACCTGGGTGGATGTGCAGGGCCTGGGAGATGAGACTGTGTTGCGCCAGATCGCTGAGATTTTCGATATCCATCCACTGGCGCTGGAGGATGCGGTCAACGTCCCCCAGCGACCCAAGTCCGAAAGCTACGAGGAACAGCACCTGTTCATCGCCCGGATGACCCGGGTGGTGGACCAGGTCAGGATCGAGACGGAGCAGGTCAGTTTTTTTGTGGGGAAGCGATACGTCCTCACTATCCAGGAGCGGTCGGGCGACGTGTTCGACCCTGTCCGCAAAAGGGTTCGGGTGGGCAAGGGGCCCATACGCCGGATGGGACCCGATTACCTCGCCTACGCTTTGATCGACACCATCATTGATGCCTACTATCCGTTGATCGAGCTGATCGGCGACCAGCTGGCGGAGCTGGAAGAAGCGATCCTTACCCGACCGACTCCCCGGGGCCTGCGACAGATTCACGCCACCCGGAGAGAACTCCTCGGCGTGCGCCGAGCGGTCTGGCCGCAACGCGAAGCTGTCAGCGCCCTCATCCGCGACGAGACCCCGATCATCACCCAGGCCGTCCGAATCTATCTTCGCGACACGATGGATCATGCCGCGCAGATCGCCGAGTTACTCGAAGGCTATCGCGAAATTACCAACAGCCTGATGGATATTTATCTGTCCAGCACAGGGCAGCGTACGAATGAAGTCATGAAAGTGTTGACCATCATGGCCAGCATCTTCATTCCACTCACCTTTCTGGCCGGCGTCTACGGCATGAACTTCCAGTACCTGCCGGGGCTGGGGTGGCACAATGCCTGGCTTGGCATACTGGTCGTGATGATCGCGACAGGCGTCGGGATGTTGCTTTTTTTCCGCAGCAAAGGATGGATCGGCGGGGGCGATGACGATGAAAGCGAAGAGAGCCCCGTTTCCTGAAACCTGGCCCGCTTACGACTGAGTGCTTAGTGCTGGGTGCTGAGTCGCGCAGCTAACATTTCCCGCTCACCGCTCACCGCTCACTTTGATTGGCGCCACCACTCGCCACGTTGAACCGAGGGCCGAACCAGCGACGAAGCTCAGATCGCCCGGTGCCGATGGCGTGAAGAGAAAATCCTCAGTCTCGCCTGGCCCCATGATCACGCGGGCAGGACGCGTCGCGGATTGTCCGCTCGGGAGTTCGGCACCATCCTTGGCCACCGCTCGCCACGAAATATTTCCCCTGGGCGACTGCATTGAAAAGACAACGCGGCGATCAGGCTGGATCTGAATGACCCGTACACGATAGGTCGTACCGACTGTCATGAACGACGTGTCGGGGTGCGCCTGGCGGTTGATCCGCCCGTCTTCCCCTTCTCCGCCCAGGATGAATACCCGGTCCCGAGTGCGATCGAATGTGGTGGGGTCATTCATTACCAGGATGGGAGCGTAGAGCCCATTACCAATCTGATGCTCTTCGTTGGAATGTGAGTGATACATGTACGTCCCCTGGCGCGTGGGCGTAAACTCAACCCTGAAGGAGTCCCCCGGTGCGATCAGCGGCGCCAGGTGATCATTCGTTCCGCTCCAACCGGGAACACCGTCGACATAGCTGTCCTGCACCTCGATCCCGTGCCAATGCACGCTGGTCGGAGCACGCAGCTCGTTCACCACGGTAATCTCGACCGGCTGATCTTTGCGAAGAATCAGGGTCGGATCGGTCGAGTCCTCGCGCCGAATCCCATCCCCCCTGACGACGAACGCATAGAGCTCCTCCCGCACTGCGGTCTTCGGCACCGCCCGGACAAAGAGATGCAGGCGCCGAGTCGGCGTGGGTGACCGGGTTTCGGTAACCGATCCGGGGCGCGCCTTGACCTGCAGGCCGAGTACAAGTCCCGTCATCCCATGCACGGAATGATCGACCGCGTCGGCAGCACCGGGATCGACCGGGTCGGGAATCCGCTCGAGCGAGAGATAGTGCGATACGTGAAAGGCAAAGTGGCAATGAAACAGCCAGTTCCCCGGCCGGGCCGCGAGCCAGCTCAGGGACATGGTACCGCCGGGGAGCATGAGCTCGGTCACAACATCGCGCCGGTTGCCGGGAGCGAATGTCGTATCCGTCATACCATCGCCGGCACTCTCCACGGAAAAGAAAAACCCGTGTAGGTGCATCGGGTGAGCGTCGGCCGTCGGATTGACCCACCGCCAGTGCACCGAATCGCCCTGGGTGTAGGAGAAGCGCTCGGTGAACGGCCACATCTTTCCATTGATTACCATCACGTCGCGGGGCACCCACGGCTTGGGCCCGCTCGAGTCGATCGGGACGCCCCAGACACCGAGGACAAACACACGATCCGATCGGATATCCCCAGAATCGACAACGATCGCTCCTGAGAGCTGACTATCGATTCCCTTCCGATCCTCCAGGTCGCTCCCGGTAGTGCTCCCCCAGTAGGCAAACGTGCCCGCCTGTTTCAGCGTGAACTCGATATGCGCCGTGCCATTGGGGTCGACGATTACGCTGTCGGCGCCGGCGGCAGGGCGCGAAACCAGCCCGTGCAGGGTGAGCGGTGCCTCGGTTGAATTGTGAATGGTCGCCCGAACCAGGGTACCAACCGGCACCCGGACCAGGGGACCGGGGATCTGCAGCGGCTTCCCGGTTTCCCCGAACGACTGCATCAGCTCGCTTCCCCCACTGTCCGCCTGGGGGAACCAATTCCCAGCTCGCGTCTCGAGACTGATGGTTAGTACACCATCTTGTAAGACGCCGGCAGCACTACGATTGTCGTTCGCGGCGATTCGTTCGACCGGAGGGGTAGGCCGCGGGCGGATCGTCAGGCTGAGGAGTCCGACGAGCAGCGATGCATAGCGGGAGTTCATCGGGCTCCGAGTCAAAAGGGTGCGATACGCAGTGAGCGGAATCTTGGGAAAGACGGTGCGACCCGTGCAGCGTGCAAGGTGCAGCGTGCAGCGTGCAGCGTGCAGCG
>JBDTRF010000340.1:0-3522 GCA_039931815.1 Gemmatimonadota bacterium | reverse complement strand
AAATCGGGCAATAGAGAGCGCGGGGCGGAGTGGGTTCGGCGGCGAGTTCGACGGCTGAAGCCGCCACTCGGCTACGGGTCGCTCAAGCGACCACGGGTTCGCCTTGGGGATCTTTCGAGACAAACAGCCCGAGTGGCTCCCCCCCGAGAGCCGCCGGGTGGGCGCGAAACCAATACCATCGCGCTGTGCACCTGGGCACGTTACCTCTCTACCACCATCAACCGCGAGCGTGATGGCAACACGATCCCCGACGCTCGTGGTGGCGGGCCTTCCGGCCTGCCTCTCGGCAGGGCAGCCCTTGCGGGCTGATGATGATGGACATTTCACCCGAAGAAACCATATCCATTGAAGCAGGGGCCCGAGGCGCTCGATCGCTGAGAGCCCGGGCACGGGATGAGCCGGCTCGCGAACCAATCCCTGTTTTTCGACGGCTGAATCAGTCGGCTACGAGTCGTTTTCGAGCGGCCACAGATCACCTCGAAAAACGTTCCGTCCCAGGGAAGCTTTCTCCATCCCTTCTTTCTTCGTACACTTGTTCCGTCTCTGCCGATCCAGTCAACCACTTCTCAGGCCAGCAATGGATCATCATACCTTCCCGGACACCACAATCCCGCGCGCCTACGGCCCGTATTCTCACGCCGTCGTTGCCGGTGACTACATCTTCCTCGCCGGCCAGACCGCTCGCGATTCCGTCACTGGCCAGGTGATCGAGGGCGATGTATTTACCCAAACGCAGCGATGTATCGAGATCATCATTGAGATCCTGGCGCACTTCGACCTGTCCCTCAAAGACGTCGTTCGGTCAACCGTTTATCTTGCTGACATCGATGCCTTTGCGGAAATGAACCGGGCGTACTCGACGGCATTTACAGCACCGTACCCCGCCCGCAGCACGCCGGAAGCACGAATTCCTTTTGGTGCCCTGGTAAGCATCGAGGTGACCGCCTACCGTGGCGGTGCGAGAGCCACGTAACGAGCGCACACCCGTTCACCGTACCTACTCCGACCGGAGCCACCATTGTTGCCGCCACGCGTAGTGACCTGGTTTTCCCGGAACCGACGCTGGCTGGTGTTGGGGACGGTCGCCGCTTTCTCGCTCTTCCTTCTCGGCAGCTTCACCTACAGCATGACCTGCGGGCTTCACGGCTGTCCCTCGGTCCGACAGATCCGCGCCTTCCTGCCCCGCCAGCGCAATACAATTCCCCTGGCGCGGATTCCGGACAACGTCCAGAACGCCTTTATCGCGGTTGAAGATCGGCGCTTTGCCGAGCATCATGGAATCGATTGGCGCGCTTTCGGGCGTGCGTTTGTACGGAACACGACCACGCTCGGCGTGAGAGAAGGCGCCTCGACGATTACCATGCAGGTAGCGCGAAGTGCCTTCATCCGGGACGATGACTGCAGCGGCCGTTCGCTGGGCCGGAAGCTGGTCGAGCTCCGGCTGGCGCCGCGCATCGAGGCAGCGCTCTCCAAGGACCAGATTCTCACCCTCTACCTGAACCTCATTTACCTGGGCGACGGAAAATACGGCGTCGAAGCGGCAAGCCGGCATTATTTCGGGAAGAGCGTCACCAAGCTCAGCCTGGCCGAAGCGGCAATGCTGGCAGCGCTGCCCCGGGCGCCTTCGGTGTACGATCCGCAGGAACATCCCGACCGCGCCGTCGCGCGGAGGAACCTGGTGTTAGGCCTGATGGCGCAGGAAGGGTTCATCACGGACGCGCAGGCAAAGACGGCGGCGGAGAAGCCGCTATTGGCAGCGGGACAGAGGGGGAATCCGGCCACTCGGACGGGATCGGCCCGGGTGGTTCAGGTGGTCAACGAGGTGAAGGGAGACGGTGGATCACGCATCTGCTCGGCGGGGATACGATGAGAATGTGCGGCAAAGCGAGCGGGGTGTAAGAAACAGGATTCCAGAAGGGCGAGATCCACCAAGAGTTCGAAACGACGATCGCTTAAGCGATCAACAGCCGAGTGGCGGCTTCCGCCGTCGAACCGTACCCAGATCCCGCGCAGGGGGGCGACGACGAGGAACCTGAAGTAACGGGGCCTTTGGGGGTATTTACGCACTCGCACTTCCCCAGTGCCCTTACCCCTGGTGAAACCACGGCGTGTAACACAGCCCGATCAGCAGGCCTTCAGGACTCAGCAACCTCGCGGTCGTTTGCTTCCACGGTTCCTCTGCGGCCGGCCGCAGAACCCGGTGTCCACCTGCCATCAGTTCCGTCACCCCTTCGGAAACAGCAGCCACACTCTCCAGCTCGAACTCGATGCACGCCTGGGGCACCGGTACATCCGTGGGCCACTCGGCGGTTCCAAAGCAGGAACGCGCGGCATCGCTCAGCGGCCAGAGGCCGAAATGTTTGCACCCTTCCATGCGGTCGGTGAAGATGTAGTCGCCTTCACCTCCTTCGAAATTCATCTTGAGCCCGTCACGGTAAAATGCCTGACTGGCGCTGATGTCACGCACCAGTGGTCCGAAGCTGGCAATAGCTACGATTTTCATGGTCGGTTTGTCATCGGTAAAGTATTGATCGGCAAAGTTCAGAATCGCCTAAGCACTGCAGAAAATCTACCTGGCATGAGAGCCGTTGACGATGGGTCCCTCGCGTCATCGCACTCGAGGAAGCCGTGTCGTCGTCCCGAATTGAAACCTTTCGGCCCATCTTCAGTAGTACCCTCATCTCCACCGCGTTGAGCCGATCTCAGACGCCGAGGGCGGCCATCCCCTGAAAGGTGACACAATGAGATTCAAGACCCTGCCCTTACTTGCCCTTGCCATGATAGTGCCCGCGGTCTGCTCCGCCCAGGCACCGAAGCCCGGGAAGTGGACCGGCTTCGCGGTTCCGCCCAATGAGACGACCCAGGTCCCGCTTACCTTTGACGTCACGGTCAATGCCGACTCACTGGGCATTGTGATTCACGTGGGAGATGAGGGCGAGGTCCCTGCCAGCGGAGGTCATTTCGCCGACAAGACCATCAGCTTCACGTTCGAGTCGGGGTCCAGTGTTCACTGTACCCTGACCCTGAATGCGGCAGGCGCCTACAGCGGGGATTGTGTGGGCGATGATGGAAAAGCTGGTCAAATGACGATGGTGCCACCGATAGAGTAGTTTCGACCCCTGGTGCGGGTATTAGGACTTTCTCGCTGCGCCTGGTCGCAGGGGTGATGTCGGAACACAAAAAGCGGCGACCGGAGTGGTCGCCGCTTTTGGGTTGCAACTGATTTCGCACCCCTGGTACATCATTCGATTCCGCCAGGCGTGCCCCCCCGGGGCCGCCGGCCGACGGGAACGCTCCGCCTCACCCCGGTATATCGGATACCTTCGGGGAAAGTGAGGGTCCCAGTCACGCTCGAAACGCGAGGATGGTGCAGGGTGCACAGGGCAGGGAGCGAGCCAGAAACAATCATCGATGAAGCGACTAGCGTTCACCCCGAATTCGGGCCGCCGATCGCGACGCGGCCAGGTTCTGAATAGTACGGCTCAGCGCCCCGCGAGTCTTGTAGATCCAGGGCCCGAGCGC
>JBDTRF010000339.1:0-3535 GCA_039931815.1 Gemmatimonadota bacterium | reverse complement strand
CATTTCAAACGCGATGTATCCGCCCATCGAAAGCCCACACAGCACCACACGCCGCGCGCCGATCGTATCGAGGAGGGCAACGAGATCGGCGGCGTAGGTCGCCATGCTGTAACCAAGATCGGGCGCATCTGAAGCACCGAAACCTCGCAGGTCCGGAGCGACACGGCGCCAGCCTTTGATATTGTTTTCCTGATGCTTCCAGATGGAACGATCCAGCGGGTACCCGTGAATAAAGAGAATGATGGGGCCCTCGCCTTGATCATCCATCGCGAGCGTGACCCCGTTGACGGTCAGGCGTTTTACGGGGGAGTCGGACCCGACCAGCTTCGACATGGACGAAACAAGCTGATCAGGAACGGGGACCGGCTTTCCTTCCCGGTTGATACAGACAAAAACGAACTCGGCGTTGGCAATTGGCGCATCATCGGCGACTCGCCGAGCCGCCTGGCGAATGGTAAAACTTGTGCGACCAAGGTGGACCAGGACCTGAGTGAACCGGAGAATGTCACCCGGAAATGCCGAAGCCAGGTAATCAATGGTCGCCTTGCGCACCGCGGGCCAGTATCCGGCCCGGGTGAGCGAGTCCATTCCGGGGCCGCGCATGAGCATTTCCCAACGAGCGCGCTCGAACAGGCTCAGGAACGCCGCCTGGTTAAGATGCCCAAAGGTGTCGCATTCATCCGGGTAAACCGTCAAGTCGATTTCGGCGGGTGCCATGAGTGCTCCATTGCCCAGAAACGAAGACAGGACGACGTCCACCTGCGCAGATCGCCCGGGGAATCTACCTTGAATGTATTGGGACACAGCCCAACCGGGCCAAATCTGACGTCCGGTCGGGACGCGCCAGGGGACGCGGTCGATATCCCTCACCACCGATTCGCGCGCCCAGAAGTGACACGGGTCAGTATCTATTTCTTCGACATCACGACATGACCGATCCGGCTTCCAGTACCAACCTCCCGCTCTACATCCAGACCGATGCTGCTGCCACGGAATTTTTCCGGAGCCTGGAAGGGCAGCGTCTTCTCGCCGTGGATACCGAGGCCGCCAGCTTTCATCGCTATCACGATCGTACTTACCTGCTGCAGGTCTCCTCCCGGAACCTCACAGCCGTCATCGATCCCCTGACGGTGAACGCGCTGGAACCATTGGGGAGGTTTCTGGCGGACCCGGAGGTCGAGATCATCTTTCACGATGCCGACTACGATCTTCGAATGCTGGATCGAGACTACCACTTCCGGGTGAGCCGGGTATTTGATACTCGACTCGCGGCGCAGCTGCTCAACGAGCCAGGCGTGGGACTCGCGGCCCTCCTGGAAAAATATTTTGGGATTGTGCTGGACAAGAAGTATCAGCGCGCCGACTGGTCGCGTCGGCCGATCATACCGGAGATGCTGGCTTATGCCGCCATGGATACCAGGTTCCTGCCGCAGTTGCGAGACATTCTGGAGGATCGATTGACCCAGATGGACCGCTTAAGCTGGGCCGAAGAAGAGTTTGCCCTGTTAACCGGGATCAGGTTCTCTCCGGGCACGGATGAGGGATTCTGGAAACTCAAAGGGGCGAAGCTGCTACGGGGACAGGCAATCGCGGTGCTCAAGGAGTTGTACCAATGGAGAGACCAGCAGGCTCGGCACCTCGACAAGGCTCCCTTTCGGGTTCTCAATAACGAGACCTTGATCGAGTTCGCCCGACTGCAACCGCGAGATCTGACAGCTCTGAGTGCAGTTCGCGGCCTGAGCCCGGAAACAGTTCAGCGGAGGGGTACCGAACTGCTTGCCGCGATTGAACGAGGGTTGGCCGTGCCCGAAAACCAGATTCCGAGGCCGGAACGGGGTGTTCGCACCAGGCCGGATCCGGTTTTCCTTGCGCGCCTGGAGCGGCTCAAACTGGCGAGGAACGCCGCCGCCGCCAGGCTCGACCTGGCACCTGGCGTTCTCTGCCCGAACGGGATTCTTGAGGCGGTTGCAGTCGCCAATCCCGCTTCTGTCGAAGCGATGGACCAGATACCGGAATTGCGACGATGGCAGCGAAAGGTACTGGGGGGAGATCTCCTTCAGGCCCTGGTCGAGCCGGTCACCCCTTAAGGGTCAGCTGCCCAGAAAGGCACGGACTCGGGGGTCGATCCGTTCCGGCGTCCAGTAGGGTTCCCAGACAATTTCCACCTCGACCACACCCACACCCTCGATTTCCTTGATGGTGCGCGTCACATCGGTCACAATTTCGGGGCCGGCGGGACATCCCGGTGACGTCAGCGTCATCCGGACATTGACGTCGCCCGCTTCGCTCACCTCGACATCATAGACCAGGCCCAGGTCGACGATGTTCAGGTTCAGCTCGGGATCCTTGACGGCACGGAGCGCCTTGCGAACGAAATCGGGAGCAGGAGGAACAGTGGTCGACATACAGTCTCTTTCGGGTGATGGGCGTTTGCCTGACCCCGGGAAGATAAACCGATGACCTCAGGGGCTGGAGCAGGGTGTCAGCAGGTGTACTGGACGTGTCCGCATTCCGGACTTGCCGCCCGCACCGCGGCGTTGGCTACCTGGGAGCGGATAGTCCGTAGCTGACGAATCGAATAGTTCACCCGGGGATTGAGACTGCGGTTCGTGAGCAGGATAACAAAAAGATCTTTGGCCGGATCGACCCAGATCTGGGTTCCGGTCCAGCCGGTGTGGCCATAGGCCGCGTCGGAAAGCAGGTTCCCAAAGACCCCGGGATGTTCCCTTCCCTGCTCTGGCGAATCCCAACCCAGAAGACGGGTTCCCGCTTCATTTCTGTGGGCGAGGAATGCCTGAATCGTTCCGGCCGAAACCAGGGCTGTAGAATCGGTCATCCCCTGGTGTAACCACCACTGGGCAAAGCGGGCCAGATCGAGACCGGATGAGAAGAGGCCCGCGTGGCCAGAGACTCCGCCCAGGCTCCTCGCGTTCATGTCCTGAACGACACCGGAGACCGGAACTCGACCATTCATGTAACCCGCCGCAATCCGGTTCCGGATCGACGGTGGCGGGAGAAAGCGGGTCTGTCGCATGCCCAGCGGCTGGAACACTTCACGCGCGACGAAGCGATCCAGCGTCTCTCCGGAAACGCTCTCAACCACCAGTCCAAGAAGAATGGCGTTGATGTCACTGTATACCGCACTCGTCCCGGGTATCCGTCCCGGTTCTTCCTGCAGGATCAGTGCAATGACGTTCGTTCTCCCTGTCGCGCGCTTGAAGAAACTCGCGTAAGGTCTCAGTCCGCTCGTGTGATCCAGCAGCATTCGCACTGTAATGGCGGCCTGGCTGGCCCGGTGGAAGCCTGGCAGATATCGAGCGACGGGAGCATCGAGATCAAGCGCGTTTCGATCGGCCAGGACCAGGGCGGCGCTGGTTGTGGCTACCACCTTGGTCAGGGAGGCGAGGTCATACAAGGTTGAGTCCGGGCGCGGAGTTCCACCCCGGCCGGACCAGGAGAGCCGGCCGAACCCCCGGGCGTGAAGAATGGTGTCGGAACGTCCTACGATGACAACCGCACCAGGATAGATGCCTTT
>JBDTRF010000338.1:0-3546 GCA_039931815.1 Gemmatimonadota bacterium | reverse complement strand
CAGCGCGCCCGTCATTCCGTCCGGAACTCCGCCTCCCGGAGACCGAGGCCGGTCCGCTCGTCCCGTCGACCCGGTAACGCAAACGACCCTGGGGCGCCCGATCCCGTAACGGAACCGTGACACTCGCAGGGCCTTACGTGTTTCCCTTCCACCCTCTCGTCACCGATGAACGGCTTGCCGATCGGGACCAACGAGTCACCCGCAGTTATCACCCGCTTCTTTCACCTGCGGTTCTCACCCGCTCCTCTCACTGCTGTTACAACATCAGGTGGACCAGTTGCTTCCCCCGTGGCGGACCATCGGGCGGGGAGTTCATCGGTTCCAGGATCAGCGCGGCCCCCATCACCCGGCCGCCGCGCGAGGGCATGCCAGTGGTGAACATCGAGGGATGGGACTGATTCATCTCGATATCGGTGCCGCGGACCATTCCGTCGCTGGTGATAAACCAGAACTGGTACTGCTCGCCGGGGGGTGCCGGGGGGAGGCCGTGCATCACCACGTTCCAGCGGTGGGTCTTGCTGTCCGCGAAGATCACCACCCCACCTTCCTGGCCATCCATCATGAAGGTGGCCTGCATCACCTTGGCGGCGTCGCGCATGATGGAAACAGTGTCTTCCAGCGCCACGAGACGCGCTGCATCGGCCGCGGCGAGCATGGTGGCCTGAGCCTTTCCCGTCTCCTTCCCTGCGAACCATCCTCCGCCGCCGCAGAGCAGGCAGAGCACTGCCGCAGCGGCCAGCAGCCAGCGCCGATTCTCGCGCGGCGACGTTCCGACGGCGTAGTCGACCACACGACGGCGAAACCCGGGACGCAGCGTCACCGGCTGCACTCCCATGGGAAGCCAGCCGATCTCCCGCTCGATCAGCTCCACCTCGACGCGGCATTCCGCACACTGTGCGAGATGGGCTTGAAAGGTGGATTCTTCCTCTGGATCGAGCAGCCGCGCGGCGAACTCGGTGCGGTGCTCGATGAACCAATCGTGCGCCTTCATAGCACCCAATCCCTTGCATGAGCGAGCGAGCTGCGCAGCCGTCCGAATGCCAGTCGGAGCCGCGTCTTGACCGTGCCGAGCGGGATCCCCAGCGTCCCGGCAATCTCTGACTGGGTAAGTCCCTGGAAGTAGGCGAGCTGCACCGCGGTGCGCTGCTCATCCGGCAGTTGTTGCAGGGCGACGTGCACCTGGCTGTGAAGCTGCCATCCCGGCTGGGCCGCCTCATTCGGTTCCACTGCCGGCACGACGCTGCGCTCGACCTCATCCGGCGCCATCACCGTCAGCCGTTTCTGCCATCGCTCCCGGCTGCGCAGCTTGTCGATTGCGCGATGCCGGGTCACCCGGAGCAGGTAGGGCAGCAGTCCGCGCGACTCGGCCGTCGATGGCTGAACGCTGCGCCAGACGATGCGGAACGTCTCCATCACGACATCTTCGGCGTCTTCGGTATCCCGCAGCATTCCGTGGGCGACACCGAGCAGCCAGGGTCCCGTCAGCGCAACCAGCTCGGACAGCGCACTTTCGTCGCGTGCCGCGATCCGGTTGCGCAACGACTCCTCCCTCCCAACAATCGAGAGGGAGGGGTCCGGGCCGGCCGTCTTTCCGGGCGACATGACGCGCCGCTTGAGCGGACGCTCTTCCACTCAGTTCGGCCGGGCCATCGAGGTGTCCTTCTTCATCATGCCGTCATCCTTTTTCATCGTCCCATCGTCGTTCATCATCCCGTCGTGCTGCATCATCCCACCGGGGACGGGAGCGGAGGCGACCGCCGACTTGGACTTCCTGTCGTAGATCAGCAGCTGGGAAAACCTGGAAACATCGACCGCCGCCGGGACCGTCACATACTGCTCGCCGGATCCCCTGACCGACCCCAGGTCGACCGACCCGTTGCCAGCCATCATGTCGGTGCTGAGGACCGCGTGAAGATCAGAACCGCCATCGGTCTTGAACTCACTGGTGAAATGTATTCGCTGCGAGCCCATGGCGCCGACCACGTGAATGTTGCCGGTGGCCATATGGCCACTCGCACCCATGATCATCCCAGGAGTGGCGTCCATGGCCATCCTGGTACTCTGCGCCTGGAGGGCGACGGGAAGGGCAGCCACGAGGAGGGTGCAAACGAGCGGGCGAAGTACGGGCATAGGGTGCTCCGAAAGGTGTAAAAGTGACCTGCATGCCTTTCCAACGATACGCAGCGGGTTTCGGATCTCGGATCGCTATGGTTCGACGTGAATCGCCAGCCGTTCGCTTTGACACACTGCCTCTGGTGTACGGCAGTAACTGACGCGCAGATGGGCCTCGCCCCGAAATGCAGTAACCCGTGGAATCCACGGCGGTTCCGCGAAGTAGGCAGAATCCCTGGTGACCGTACCGCGATCAATCCGGAGCGGCTCGGTGCCTTCGATCTCGAGCCGCGGCGGCTGTTGCGCGTTGAGCTGCACCCCGCGGGCGGGAAAGACCGCGAACGCCGCCGCACCGTTCCGTTGCACCGTCATCAGCATGGCCGGTGCCTCGGACCGCGGCCCGCGGGTACAGGCGCTGAGCCCCACCAGCAGGAGCAGAACCAGGCGCACTATTCGGCCAGCAGCGCCGTGATCCGGCGCTCCCACTCGCGATGGGTGGGATCGCCCACGTGAAACTCGCCAGCGCCGGTGTAGCGGATCCGGCCCTGCTTGTCGATCAGCACAAAACTGGGCCAGAAACGGATGCCATAGAGATCCCAGGTCCGGTTGTCGTTGTCCTGCGCATTGGCATAGCCAATGTGGTGCCGGTCGAGCGCGCGCATCACATTGTTCTTGTCATGCTCACCCGCATAGGGGGGGAACTCGGGTGTATGAATCCCGATGATACTCAACCCCTTCGCACGATACAGACTGTCGAAGACCACCAGCGAAGGGACAGTCCGAGTGCAGTTTACACAGGTGAATACCCAGAAGTTGAGCAGCACCACCCGTCCCCTCAGCGATGCAAGGGTCACCGGATGGTCGGCATTCAGCCAGCTAGAGTTGGACCAGGGCAATGCGGCGTCACCGGGGCCGTGATCGGCCTGGCGCTGGGTCTGCGCGGCGAGGGGAGTGATATGCGCCACCAATATGGCGATTGCGCTCGCGATGAGATGTCGGGTCATGACACTGCTCCATCCTGAGGGTCACCCTTTCAACGCCGGCCCCAGCCATTCGGTTCTCCTCGGGTCTGAAAGGGGCATATATCTGAAATGGGCATATAGGAAGAAGGATGGAATCGGAAACTCGGTGGACTATAACCCAAGTCTCGACTGCAGTGTGTCGAACAGTTCACCACGCAGCCACGGAAATGCACGGAGGTTACACGGAGGATTCGAACGCTTGGGGAAAGTCCATCCCATTCAGCAGCGCTTTCTCGTCTTTGAAGGCGTTTGGCTGGGAAATTCCCGGGATTCAGAAAGGGTGAGCTGACAACCCCATCACTGGGGCCAAACGAGTACGCTTGATTCGATTTACCGGGACGTTGGGTCGATGCCCGTTTATTATCCCAGGAACGAAAGCCTGGTACGGGATTATGTGGTCCTATACAATCGC
>JBDTRF010000337.1:0-3548 GCA_039931815.1 Gemmatimonadota bacterium | reverse complement strand
CCAGTTCCAGCAATGGCTGGTGGACCAGGCGCCCTGATGGGCACAGGCTGCCCCCCGTCTCCACTCGATACCCGATTTACTCTCGCCAGCACGAGGCCCGCCGCATGAATGACCCATCCGCGCTGTCTGCAGGACCCGCCCAGGTGGCCCCGGGCGAGAGCGTCGAACATCGGCACGGCCCGCCCAGGGGTTTTCTCCGAACTCACGTGTTCAGCCTGGATCACAAGGTCATTGGTCGGCAGTATCTCGACCTGGCGCTCGTGGCGGTGCTCACGGGGATGGTCCTGTCCTGGCTCATGCGCTACCACCTCGCCTTTCCGGACAACCCGGTGCCAGGACTGGGAAAGCTGGCCCCCACAGCGGCCGCCGGCGGGGTGATGACGCCCGAGTTGTATCTCGCCCTGATGACGATGCACGGCACCATCATGGTGTTTTTCGTGCTGACGACGGCACCCTTTGCCGGATTCGGGAATTTCGTCCTGCCCATCCAGGTGGGGGCGGAAGACATGGCGTTTCCCCGCTTCAACATGATGTCGTTCTGGGTGACGCTGGTGGCGTTCCTGGTCCTTCTCGCCGCGTTCTTTGTGACCGAGGGGCCGCCACTCTCGGGGTGGACCGCGTATGCTCCGCTCAGCGCCATCGGCAAGGATGCCGGACCCGGGCAGGGGCTGGGGCAGACGCTCTGGGCTGTCTCGATCGCCATTTTCTGCGTGGGGCAGCTGCTCGGATCGCTTAACTTCATCGCGACGACACTCGACCTGCGGACCAGGGGGATGACCCTGATGCGCATGCCCTTTTCCACCTGGGCCTGGTTCATTACTTCGATTATCGGCCTGATCGCATTCTCCGTGCTCCTGCCAGCCTGCGTCCTGCTGATCCTGGACCGGACCGCCGGGACCAGCTTCTTCATCCCCGGCGGCCTGGTGGTGAGCGACCGGCTTCAGCCTCACGAAGGTGGGTCGCCGCTCCTCTGGCAACATCTCTTCTGGTTCTTCGGCCACCCGGAGGTGTATATCGCGATCCTCCCCGGGTTCGGCATCGTGTCGCATATCCTTCCCGTGTTCGCGCGAAAGCCGCTTCTCGGCCCGAGGATCGTCGTCGCCTGTCTCGTGGCCATCGGATTCCTGAGCTACACGGTGTGGGGCCATCACATGTTCCTGAGCGGAATGAACCCGCTCTCGGCGACGCTGTTCTCGGTGCCGACGCTGATCATCACGATTCCGGCCACCATCGTGGTGCTCCTCTGGATCGGGACGCTCTATGGCGCCCGCATGAGATTCACCACCCCGGCGCTGTTCTGCCTGGGGTTCATTTCCGTGTTTGTCAGCGGTGGGATCAGCGGGTTCTTCCTCGCCCAGCCTTCGATCGATACCTACCTGCATGGGACCTATTTCGTGGTGGGACACTTCCATTTCGTGATGGGGGTAGCGGCGATGTTCGGCATCTTCGCGGGCACCTACTTCTGGTTCCCCAAGATGTACGGGCGGATGATGAGCGAACGACTGGGGAAACTGCATTTCACGCTGACGCTGATTGGCGTTTACGCGACGTTCATGCCGATGCATTACCTCGGTCTCGCCGGCAATGTGCGCCGCTATTCGGCCTTTACCGACGACTACATGAAGGGATCGCTGCCCCTCCACCGGTTCATCACCATCGCCGCGCTGTTTACCGGGGCCGTGCAACTCATTTTCCTCTACAACCTCATCACCAGTCGTCTCTGGGGCGCGAAGGCGCCGGCCAACCCGTGGCAGGGAACATCCCTCGAGTGGTCGATTCCTTCGCCGCCTCCATTCGACAACTTCTCGGGGCATCCACCCCTGGTCACCCACGGGCCGAATGAGTACGGAATGCCCGGGGCTGTGGATTATGTGATGCAGGCATCTCCCGATCCGTCCCTGACGAGCTGACATGACGATTGCGAAAATGAACCCGGATTCCTCACCCGCCAGGACCGGCGTATGGATCGGGATCGCGACGATCACGATGTCCTTCGCCGCCTATACCAGCGCGCTCATGGTGCGACAGGGAAGCGGCGCTGATTGGCAGCATATCGATCTGCCGAAAATCCTCTACGTCAACACGCTCGTTTTGCTCCTCAGCAGCGTGACAATCGAAGTTGGCCGGAGGCGGTTGACCGCCGGATGGTTGCCGGCAGGTCGCCAGGATCTGCCGGCATCTTCGACCAGCGCATCGGGAATGGTCTGGCTCGCCGCTGCTCTGGCGCTTGGTCTGCTGTTTGTTGCGGGGCAAGTCCTCGCCTGGCGCAGCCTGTCTGCCCAGGGACTCTTCCTCGCAAGCTCTCCGGGCAGCTCGTTTTTCTATGTGTTTACCGTGCTCCACGCGCTGCATCTCCTGGGCGGGATCGCGGCCCTCGGCTATGTCATCAACCGACTCGGCGCCCGGCGGCGCGGCGCGCCACCCCGGTCGGCCCTCGGTGCGGTGACGCTCTACTGGCACTTCATGGACGTTCTCTGGATCTATCTCCTGCTGCTTCTCGCACTGCGGCTATGAACCGACCGCTGGAGGTGACGTGAGCGAACACGAAATGACACTCGGCGGGCATGGGGCGATGGTGGAAGCCTCACCGTTCGCCATGGAGTCGAAGAAGCTGGTGATGTGGCTCTTTATCATTGCCGATTCCGCCACGTTCGCGGCCATGCTGTTTGTCTATGGCTACCTCCGGGTGGGAGCCGCGGAATGGACCCGGCCCTTCGATTTTTTTTCCGACGATTCTCAACGGACTGGTCATGACCGCCGTGCTGCTGACCAGCAGCCTGACCATGCTGGCGGCGGTGACGGCGGCCCAGGGCGGTCGGCGGAAGACGAGTGTGCAATGGCTCGGCGCGACCGCCCTGCTGGGTCTTGGCTTCGCGGTGCTCCATCTTCGGGAGTGGTTCAGCATGTTTGCCGAAGGGTGGAGTCCCTCGAAGAACCCGGTGGGAGGATCCCCCCTCTTCGGCGGCGCCTTCTTCGGTATCACCGGTCTCCATCTTCTCCACGTCATCTCCGGGGTTGTGGCGATTGCGGTGATTGCCATCAAGTTCGGTCGAGGCAGGCTCACCGCCGGTCATGTTGAAACCACCGGCTTGTACTGGCACTTTGTCGACCTGGTCTGGATGTTCGTTTTCCCCCTGGTGTATCTCCTCAACGTGCGCTGATCGGAGGGATCGATGGGAGGAGCGGGAGATTCGGCGGATATGCTGCCCATGAAGCGGTATGTGGCCGTGTGGATCGGGCTGCTGCTGATCGTCGCGATCGAAGTCGCCCTGGCGTATGCCCACCTGCCGATCGGGACCCTGGTGGCCTCGCTGCTGGGGCTGGCCCTCCTCGAGGCCGGCGTCGGCCTGTGGTACTTCATGCATCTCAAATATGAGCGACGTATTCTTCTCTGGAGCATCATCCTGCTGGTGGGGGTCCTGCTCATGATGAACCAGCTCTGGCCCGATGCGCTCCGGCTTCGCGTGATGCGCCAATAGGCGAGGGGAAACACACTCGTGCAGATGCTTCCGTCAGTCCATTCTATGTTACCCGCCATGATCGTCATG
>JBDTRF010000336.1:0-3564 GCA_039931815.1 Gemmatimonadota bacterium | reverse complement strand
GGTTTTCCATGGCCGGGTGCAGGATGATCCGGCCGGCGTAGAAGGCCATCGTCAGGCTCTTGCCCGAGCCCTGGGTATGCCAGACCACACCAACTCGGCGGTCACCGGGGTCACCGCCTGTCCGGGTGCCCGCCCTGTAACCCACCACCGGCTCAGCGACCTGGCGCACCGCGTTAGGTCGGGTGGCGCGCAGCGTTTCCTCGACGGCGGCGTTGACGGCGTGGAACTGGTGATAGCCCGCCATCTTCTTGATCACGCTGTCACCGCTGCCATCCTCGGTCGCGTCCTCGAAGACGATGAAGTAGCGGAGCAGATCGAGGAAGCGCCGGTGCTCGAACACCCCTTCCAGCACCACCTGCAGCTCCATCATCGAGGCAGGGGCATCGGCCTTGCCGCCAATCGTCCGCCAGGGCTTGAACCATTCCTTGCCGGCGCCGAGTGACCCGACCCGGGCCTGCATCCCGTCGGACACGATCAGCGCTTCGTTGCTGGCAAAGAGGACCGGGATCTGGGCCTGGTAGGTCTGGAGCTGGCGGAGGGCGGACCAGATGGTGGCCTTTTCATCGGTCGCGTTCTTGAGCTCGATGACCGTGACCGGGAGGCCATTGATGAACAGGGTGATGTCGGGCCGGCGCTGGTGCTGGCCCTCGACCACGGTGAACTGATTGACTGCCAGCCAGTCGTTCTGCTCCGGATCGTCGAAGTCGATGACCCGGGCCGGCGCCCCGGCAATCGAGCCATCCTGCCGGCGGTATTCGACCGTGACGCCGTCAATCAGGAGCCGATGAATCAGCCGATTCCGCTCAACTGCAGATGGCGCATGGGCCAGGGTCAGCTTGCGGAAGGCGTCCTCTATTGCGTCAGCCGGCAGCTCAGGATTGAGCCGCCCCAGCGCCGCCCGAAGCCGTCCGGTCAGGATCACATCTCGGCAATCGGCATCGAGCCGTTCGGCGGCCGGCTCACCGACGGCCAGGTCGGGGCCATGGGCAATGGCATAGTCCAGCCCCCGGAGCCAGGCCAGCGCCGCTTCTTCGACCACGGATTCGGTGAACGACTTGGGACCTGGCAGGGATCCTCGATTCGCGTTATTTGGCTCTGGCGCCCACGTAACCCATTGGATAATATGGACGTATGCCACGCCCACACAGGAGTCCGACCGCCAAGAACGACCCTCGTAGTCAACCGGCCTACACGCTGGCCGAAGGCGCCAGATACCTCAAGCTGCCGCCGGCCACTCTCAGATCCTGGGTCGCTGGTCGGTCGCTACCCAGCGCATCCGGCCGGACAAAGCATTCGCCCGCGCTGATCCACCCGGCCACCTACGCTCCGCCCGTACTCTCATTCTGGAATCTGATCGAGGCCCACGTGCTCCGGGCCCTCCGGATCGACCACAGTGTATCGCTCAGCAGTGTTCGAGCGGCCATCAGTTTCGCTGAACAGACGATGGGCATTGAAAAGCTGCTGCTCCGGAAGGAGCTGCGCACCCATGCCGGACGAGTATTCCTGGACCGTTACGGCCAACTCACGGACCTGTCGGCCTCCGGTCAATTGGCCATGCGCCAGATGCTCGTGACCCATCTGCAGCGCGTCGAATGGGATCGCTGGAAGTTCCCCGTCCGGCTCTTCCCCTTTGTCTCAGCCGACTCCTCAGATGCCGAACCTCGTATCGCGATCGACCCCCAGATCGCCTTCGGCCGGCCGATCGTGCAGCGGGTCGCGGTGTCCACCGGGGCCATCGCCGAGCGGATCGATGCCGGGGAAACGGTCAAGGCCGTGGCGGCGGACTACGGACTGCAGCCCGTCGAGGTGGAGCAGGCCATCCTCTACGAGCGCTCGGCTTGAATCCAGCCTTCTTCACCGATCGGGATCTCGGGCTTCTGGTTCCGAGTATCCTGGCCGCTGGAGGGCTGGAGGTGCACCGCCATCATGATCACTTCCGGCCCGACTGTCCCGATGAACAGTGGCTCAAGGAAATCGGCCGACGCCGATGGGTGGCAATCACTCGGGATCAGCGGATCCGCTACAAGCCCAACGAACGGGCTGCAGTCATCCGCCACAAAGTCCGCCTACTGGTTCTGGTCGGAAAGGCGACCTTCCCGGAGCTGGCCAAGTCTTTCGTTCGCACCACACCCCGCATCATGGCATTTCTGGCTGACAATCCACCGCCGGTCATAGCGAAAGTCTACTGTGCTGCGCCCGCTGTCGCGGCGGTAGATCCGGAAGCGCCTGGTCGGATCGAGCGGTGGTATCCGTGATTCCTCCAACCGCCTGAGCAGCAATTCCGCTCTACTTCAGTGTCTCAAACCCCCGTCTCGTAATTCCGGCCATCAGCTTTCTGCGCTCCGACAAGAAGGTCGGATAGTCCATCGACTGCCAATTCACCGGGAGCGCATGAAAGTCATACATCGCCTCCCATTCCTTGCGGTCTGTGAACCGCTCTTGAATCGCGGGGACATATTCGCTTGGCGCCGAATCACTAATATCGATGTTCTCCGGCCATTCTATGAGCGCCTGATTGGCCATCTGGTTGATCAGCTTCAGGTCGGTAATTCCCTCCCTCTCCAGCCAGGCACGTGGAAAGAGGTGATGGCGCTCCAACGCTTTTTTCTTGGTCTTCACCGTGGGGTCGATCAGGTCACTGACCTTCTTGTGGGAGAACAGGACCGGCGCTGCAAGGCGATTCTGTGCCGCCACATACGCAAAGAGCTCAGGGTTGCGAGCCGAAGAGCTGTCCATCGCCGCCGGCAAGGTCGTAGTCCAGAAATCGTTGGTCAGTTCCGCCTTGATTAGCTCATCGAGCGTTTGAACAAAAGCTGCGGTGTCTGGTACCAGCTTCAGACGATTGAGATCACCGTCCATGATGGTTTCGGGTGAACTGGTATACCGACCGGTGAGACTGACAAAGAAGAACCAGCGCCCGATGATCTTCTGCAGTTGCGACTCCGGCACCTTGTATCGCGTCTTGCCAATCAGATAGAATGCGTAAGCGTAGAGCAGCGCATTTTGAGAGGAGATCATCTCACTGCTCCGGAAACCAGCACCGATGAGCGCGCTCAGGAACTGGTGCCAGCAGGTCAGATCGAGCACCTTCTGTTGCGCCGCCTTGAGCACCTCGAACTGCTCATCGCGCTTTGCGGCCGACACAATGCCGGTGTCCAGGTCCTTTCCCCTGAGGACCTGGTAGACGCTCTTCAGTCGGCCGCGCTCGAATCCGACGGCGACAGAAACTCGGAGGAGTTGATCGGGATCGGGCTGAATAAAATGATTGAACGGCGACGGTGGCGAGCCCGGTCCGGGTGCCTGCCGCGAAGCCCGGCAGAACGCCTCCAACTCCCGGCGCCCATCCTCCCAGAACACCGACAGCAACGTCAGGATGAAGTCAGCCTGCTTGAGCTTGACCCCCTCGCTGTTGATTCGGACAAAGATGTCAGCTACCTGCTCTTCATCGACTGACGATGCGATTTCAAGCGCAGTGAAGGGATATTTCAGGAGGTCGAACAACCGATCCAGATTGTGGCTGATCTTCTCCTCCTCGCGTTTGTTCCGCGATGGCCTTGGCCAGGA
>JBDTRF010000335.1:0-3566 GCA_039931815.1 Gemmatimonadota bacterium | reverse complement strand
GCTTCAACCTGATCGCGGTGTCCCTCGGTGTCAGGAACCTGTTTGATACCTATCCCGACCAGCCGTCTTCACTCACCGTGGTGGATACCGGGGGCGACACGGCCAAGGACTTCAACAACAACTTTGGCACATTCCCCTGGGCGGCGGCGTCGCCCTTTGGCTACAACGGGCGTTCCGTCTACGTTCGGGCGGAAATGGAGCTGGGCTGGTGAGGTTGTAAGCGCGGGTCTTGTCCAATCACAGAAATCCCCTCTTCGCTTCGAAGAGGGGATTTTCGTGTCACATCGAATGTGGAAGGAAGGTCCCGGGACTTCGAGTTTCCCTGGCCGACAGCCTAACAACAGATCTAGTGTGAAACAATCGGTTGCGGCCGTCCCTGCGCATCAAGCCGGGCGCGGGGACCGATCCATATATCATCCAGCAGAAAGACCGACGTCCTCGCGAACATCGGCGGTGCGACAAAGGGCGGTGCAATAGTGAATGGATCGGCGGTCGCCAGGTCAACCTGGTATCCCATGTCCGCCAGGGAGCTTCCAGTGACGACGCTGAGTGGATTGAATCCGTTATTGATGAAGCCGGTCATCAGTTCGTTCTTGAAAATTGTCTCCCGCCAGTGTGAGTTGATCGTGCCGGGGCCCCCAATATTTTCGACCGGGACTGGATTCCCGGTATAGGTCGTCCCTCCGATCGAGTCAAAGGCCACGATCGCCCGCGCGCCCGTGAAGAGCGGGTCACTGATGTTCGAGCGATTGAGCAGCCCTTTCTGCGCCCAGACTGAGCCAAAGCCCAGAACATGCAGCATTTCATGGAGAATGACCGGACCCAGCGTGCCATTGTTGACCAGCGCGGTAAGGTCGGCCACGTCAAACTCCATTACCCCCACGATCGGCAGGCCAGTGCCGGCCCGGTGAAACAGGCAGGGCCCTGCCCGACCCAGCACGTTTCCCGGTCCGTCAATCGCCACGACCTGGGCAAAAATCACCAGGTCATCAATCGTTTCGTCCATGGCGGGCTGAGAGGAGGTGCAGAAACCGGCGGGCACCGTGGCCAGTTCATTCGGCAGGTCGTTCAGGATCAGCGCCTGCAGGCGCTGGCCAGCATTGAGGAACGCCTGCTGGTTGGTGGAGCTGACACTGCCGAGAAACCTGATATCGATATTGAAGGCGGAGGTTACCCCAGCCGCGGTGAAGGTGACAGGGTTGCCGGTAATGCCCGTCAGCGCGACCGAGGCAACCAGGGCATTGGCCGTCGGTGACGGATCAAGTACCCAGCTCCCGGCGGTCGCCACTCCCGCGGCGTTGGTCGTCGCTGGGGATCCGGTCACCTGCCCCGCTCCCATCGTGACCGCAAACGTCACCGCGACTCCCGGGACACCATTGTCAAAGGCATCGGTCACTTTGACCGCCGGAGGAGTCAGGACGGCGGCACCGACCACCGACACCTGGGACAACGCGGTCACCGCGACAAGCCTGGCCGCGGCCCCGGCGGTAGCATCTGCGCTGAAGGTGATCGTGCCAACACCCGGCGCGGTCGCGTTGAGCGTATTGGTCCCCACGAACTGGCCCAGAGTCCAGGAGCCGACGGTCGCGATCCCGTTGGCGTCCGTGCGGGTGGACGCGCCGCTCACGGCGCCGCCGCCAGAGGCGGGAGCGAACGTGACGCGCACACCGCCTACAGGGTGACCACTGGCGTCGGTCAATCGAACGCTGGGCCGCACGGTGACCGCGCTTCCCACCTGGGCGTTCTGGCCTCCACCGGCCGCCGCCGCGATGTTCGTCGCGGTGGCAGACGGCTCACCCCCGCCACCGCATCCAGCCAGCAACAGGCTCGAAACGACAGCCAACCAGGGATACGTTGCGCGGGCTTCAGGCAGCATGATGAAGAGTTGAAGGTGAATCGGTCATTCCGGGCCGGTTTTACGACAGGCGACCGGGCCAGCGAGCCCGGAACCTGAGCGGATTCTGGAAGAGATGACTCGGCAGCAGGAAAATGACGAGAAACATCCCGAACGAGAGTAGAAGGCCGAGGATGAGAATCTCCACCCGCCGGACCGCCAGGAAAACAATACTTGTGATCAGGGCGATGGTGAAGGCGAACACCGCCAGCAAACCGCGGCGGACCTGCTGGGCCAGAAACCGCTGCAGCTCAAGGGTGTCTCGCGGATGCCATCGGACGCGCAGCTCCTCCCGCTCGACTCTTCGCAGCAGGTCCCGCAATGTCCGCACCGTGGTTGCGACTTCGTTGGTCCAGTCCGTCAGCGGAGTTTTCGATTCCCCGTCAAGAAGTCCGCTGATCATCCGCTCGCGATAGCGCTCGATCGCGGGGCGGATTACGGTCATCCCGTTGAAATTGGGGTCGTATCGAAGTCCGAGGCCCTCCACCAGGACCGCCGCTCGCCCGAAATACACCAGCTGCGACGGCAGCATCAGGGGCCAGTTGTAGAACGTCTTGAGAATGTCTTCGACGATTCGCTGCAGCTGTCGCGGGGAGTAATCGTCCTGGAACGAGAGCGACATCAGCTCCTGCGCGGCATCGCGTACGGTGCCGCGATCGACATCAGGATCAAGGATGCCCAGCTCGTAAAAACCGTTGATTACGCCATCGACATCCTGCCGCGCCGCGGAAAGAATCGTTCGGATGATCCGAACCCGGCTCTCCCGTTCGACAGGCACCACCATCCCGAAATCCAGTAAAACCACCCGCCCCTGGGGATCCACCAGCAGGTTTCCCGGATGGGGGTCGGCGTGGAAAAACCCGTCGATCAGCATCATCTGGAGATACAGCTCGACAATGGTCCCGATGAGCGACTGCAGCCGGATTTCTCCGCTGGCAATCCGTTCCTGCAATCGATCGATCCGGGTCCCCTCGATGTATTCGAGCACCAGTACCCGCCGCCGGGTCAGCGGGGTGACCACCTCGGGAATGACCACGCGTGCCTCGGCCGCAAAATTCTTCCGCAGAATCCCGGCATATCGCCCCTCTTCCCGAAAATCCATTTCGTCGCTGATTCGGCGCTGGAACTCCTGGATAATGGCCGTTATCGCGCGAACATGATGATTGGGAAAAAGAATATTGAGGAGGAAGAGGATCTTGAAGGAGACATCGAGATCGGACCGAACCAGGTCCTCCACGCCGGGGCGAAGAATCTTGACGACGACTTCACGCCCGGCATATTCGGCCCGATGGACCTGGCCCAGGGACGCCGCGGCCAGCGGTTCCGAATCAAACCGGCTAAAGACCGCGCCGACCGTAGCGCCCAGTTCCGCCTCCACCACGGTTTCGGCGACCCCGGGCGCGAGGGGAGGCACCCGGTCCGCCAGGGTGGAAATCGCACTCAGGTACGGCTCCGGGAGAATGTCGGCCCGGGAGCCGAACACCTGAGCCAGCTTGATGAAGGCCGGGCCCAGCGCGGCCAGTGTGCGGGTCAGCCGCTCCGCGCGAGCCCGATGCACCTCTTCAGTCCGGCGGGCCGGCCGGCCGAACACGATGAACCGTCTCCGGTCTCGCAGGAACGCGACGACAAAAGGTGAGAGCCGGAAGAAGACGGTCAGTGCACGCATGGCTCA
>JBDTRF010000334.1:0-3609 GCA_039931815.1 Gemmatimonadota bacterium | reverse complement strand
TCAATGTCCGAATCCATTCACCGTCGTCGTTTTCTGGGCACCATGGCCACCACCATCGCTGCCGCCGAGTTCGCCAGGATGACTCAAGCGAACGCACAAACCGATGGACCCGGGCAAGCGCCGGGAATTGTAAGGCCGGCAAACAGGATCTCATTCGGACCAGTGAAGCAGATCGCTGCTGGTGTCCTCAATGTTGGGTATGTAGAGGACGGCCCCCCTGGCGGCCCGGTCGTCATCCTGCTTCACGGTTGGCCCTATGACATCTACAGCTTTGTCGATGTCGTCCCTCTGCTGGTGGCGAAGGGTTACCGGGTGATCGTCCCGTACGTCCGCGGCTACGGTTCGACCCAATTTCGGTCGAGTGAGACCCTGCGCAACGGCCAGCAGGCGGCCGTGGCACTCGACACCGTCGACTTGATGAACGCGCTCCATATCGATAAGGCGATTCTTGCGGGATTCGATTGGGGCGCGCGGACAGCCAACGTGGTCGCGGCACTCTGGCCGGATCGCTGCAAGGCGATGGTATCGGTGAGCGGGTATCTCATCGGCAGCGTCGAAGCCAACAGAATGCCGCTCCCACCAAAGGCTGAGCTCGCGTGGTGGTATCAGTACTATTTCGCCACCGATCGCGGGCAGGCCGGTTACGCCAGGTATCGCCGAGATTTTGCCCGGCTCATCTGGCAGATCGCCTCGCCCAAATGGAACTTCGATGACGCGACATTCAATCGCAGTGCTGCGTCCTTCGACAACCCCGATCACGTCAGCATCGTCGTTCACAACTATCGCTGGCGGCTCGGCCTGGCCCAGGGCGAATCGCGTTACGACGACCTGGAAAAGCAACTCGCCGCGGGCCCGCTCATCACGGTGCCGAGCATCACCATGGAAGGCGATGCCAATGGGGCACCGCATCCGGATGCCAGCGCCTACGCCAGCAAATTCTCCGGCAAGTATGCCCACCGGCTCATCGAGGGCGGCGTCGGTCACAACCTGCCCCAGGAAGCTCCGGAGGCCTTTGCCCGGGCGATCATCGATGTCGATGGCTTCTGATCGGCGGCCTGCTCGGGAGGTGTCATGATGAATCGTCGCATTATGCTGAGCACGGCCGGGGTTGGGATTGCAGCATGGATCACAAGGAGACCATTGATGAACATCCTCGAAACCGCGAGGTCTCCATCCCTCGACGACGAAGGCCCGATGCCGGAATTGACCGGTGCCCTCGGCTGGCTCAACACGGATCCATTAAGCAAAGCATCGCTGCGCGGGAAGGTGGTGCTGGTCGATATCTGGACCTACTCCTGTATCAACTCGCTGCGGCAACTCCCGTACATGAAACAATGGGCGGCCAGGTATCGAGACGCGGGGCTGGTCGTAATCGGCGTCCACTCTCCTGAATTTGGATTCGAGAAGGATCGGGTGAACGTAGAAAAGGCGGTGCGGGATTTGAATGTCACGTACCCGGTGGCCCTCGACAGCAACCAGGCGATCTGGCGGGCGTTCAACAATCAATATTGGCCAGCGGACTATTTCATTGATGCACACGGACGCATTCGTCATCATCACTTTGGAGAAGGTGACTACGCAGACTCCGAACGAACTATCCAGAAATTGCTCGAGGAAAACGGAGCCAGGATGGCGAATGGAAAAACGGGAAGTGTCTCCGCCTCGGGAATAGAAGCAGCCCCGGACTGGCGGGACAGTCGGTCGCCTGAGACGTATGCCGGGTATAATCGCACGGAACGTTTCGCATCACCGGAGCGGTTGACGCTCAATGCCCGGCAGGCCTACGGCCCTCCGGACCGGCCTTCGCTCAATCAATGGTGGTTAACCGGTTCGTGGGATGTCGGCCCCGAGAGCGCGGTCCTCGCGGCCGCTCCGGGAACCATCGCGTTTCGGTTCCACAGCCGCGACCTGCACCTGGTACTGGCGCCAGCAGCGGGTAACAGGGCCATTCGCTACATGGTCCGAGTGGACGGCAAGGCTCCCGGCGACGCTCACGGATCTGACGTCACGGCCGATGGGATCGGTGAGGTTCGAGAACCCCGGCTCTATCAGCTCATCAGGCAACCGGGCCGGATTGAAGATCGAACGTTCGAGATCGAATTTCTCGATCCTGGCGTTCACGCGTTTGCGTTCACGTTCGGGTAGACAAGCGGAAGAGGTTTCCCCGCTAACGTGACTTGTCGCCCACCCCGGAGCCATAACCCGCTATCGAGGGGCCGCGTCAGGACCCGGGAGCCACTGACGGTTCGATTGCGCCGCTAACTCTTAAAGATTCAAGGCTTAACGCCACTCCTCGCCGGTTGACTCTCACTCCCGGCCACGCTACTTTCCGCGGCTACTTTATGGCCGATATCTCACTGTCTCGCAGTCAGATGCTCCTGCTCAGCGGATCGGCCAACCGGCCGCTCGCTGAGGAGCTGGCGCAGCATATCGGTCAGCCGCTTTGTCGGGTGACCATCAAGCGGTTCGCCGATGGCGAGCTGTTTGTGAAGATCGATGAAAATGTGCGGGGACGGGATGTGTACATCATCCAGTCGACCAATCCGCCGGCCGAGAATCTCATGGAGCTGCTGCTCCTGATGGATGCGGCCAAGCGGGCCAGCGCGGCGCGGGTGACGGCGGTCATCCCCTACTTCGGATACGCCCGCCAGGATCGGAAGGATCAACCCCGCGTCGCCATCAGTGCCAAGCTGATCGCGAACATGGTGTCGGTTGCCGGAGCGGACCGGGTGCTCGGTCTGGATTTTCACCAGCACCAGATGCAGGGATTCTTCGATCTACCCGTCGATCACCTGTATGCGGCCCCGGTCTTCGTGAACCACTTCCGCCAGATTGCGCTAACCGATCCGGTCGTAGTCGCTCCAGATGTCGGTTCGGCCAAGATGGCCCGGGGGTTCGCCAAGCGGTTGAACGCGTCCCTTGCGATCATCGATAAGCGGCGCCCGTCCGCCAACATTGCGGAAGTCGTCAACGTCGTCGGCGATGTCGAAGGGAAGGACTGTGTCATTCCGGATGACATGATCGACACCGGCGGCACCATGACCGAGGCGATCCACGCGCTCAAACGACTCGGCGCGAGAGACGTCTACTGCTGCGCGACGCACGCATTGCTCTCGGGCCCCGCGGTGGAACGCCTGATGGCAAGCCCCGTCAAGGAAGTGGTGGTCACCAACACCATCGCGATTCCGGCGGAACGACGTTTCGATCGGCTCAAGGTGCTGTCGGTCGCTGGCCTGCTCGCCAAGGCGATCGGATACACCCACAGTGATCAGTCGGTCAGTTCACTTTTTGAATAACGGCATATCGCAATCACGCATATCGCCGGGCCCGCGCGTTGCTGACAAGCGATACGCGATACGCACGATCAGAACCTGAGGATAGGACAATGGCGACTCAAGTAAGTCTCGAAGCGAATTCGCGCACGGATACCGGCAAGGGCGCAGCCCGTACACTTCGGAGCCAGGGCAAGGTGCCGGCCGTCATTTACGGTCACGGCCGCGAGCCGGAAGCGCTAGTCATCGAATCGCTGGCACTGATCAAGACCATGGCCACGGCCGGCCGCTCGACGATCATCGACGTCACCGTCGATGGACGCGCCCCGGTCAAAGC
>JBDTRF010000333.1:0-3620 GCA_039931815.1 Gemmatimonadota bacterium | reverse complement strand
CCGAATTCGCCACGAAGGCCGGTGGAGAAAGCATCGTGCGCGACGGCAACCATGTCACAGTCAACATGACGGCAATTCGCTCGCATCTGACGCCCGAGCACGTGCCGCTCAAGAAGGGTGACACACGCGCTCCTAATGACATACCGGAGGCGGAACGCGATTACTACCTGGAGCGGAAATACCCGAGTTTTGGCAACCTCGCTCCCCGGGATATCGCCTCCCGCGGTGCCAAGGAAGTGTGCGACGAAGGTCGGGGTGTCGGAGAGACCGGGCTCGGGGTTTTTCTCGATTTTGCCGATGCCATTCGGCGGCTGGGCCGCGAGCTCATCGAGGAGCGTTACGGCAACCTCTTCGAGATGTATCAGCGCATTACCGCGGAAGATCCCTACAAGGTGCCGATGCGGATTTATCCCGCCGTCCACTATACGATGGGCGGACTGTGGGTGGATTACAATCTGATGGGAACCATTCCCGGCCTCTTCGTGATCGGCGAGGCCAATTTCTCCGATCATGGCGCGAATCGCCTGGGAGCGAGCGCACTGATGCAGGGATTGGCCGACGGGTACTTCGTGCTTCCCAATACCATTGGCGATTACCTCGCGAGTAGCCGTCCCAGTCCCGTTGGAGAGGCTCCGGAGGTGCGGGAAGCCGTCACCGCGGTGCAGGCGCGAGAGTCGCGCTTGCTCTCCATTCGAGGGAAGCGATCGGTTGATTCGATCCACCGGGAGCTGGGAAAGGTGATGTGGGAGTATTGCGGCATGTCGAGGAACGAAGCCGGGCTCAAGCTGGCCCTGGAGAAAATCCCCGCCATTCGTGCGGAATTCTGGAGCAACGTCAATGTCCTGGGCGTCGGCGAGGAACTCAACCAGTCGCTGGAAAAGGCCGGTCGGGTGGCGGATTTTATCGAGCTGGCCGAGTTGATGTGCCTCGATGCGCTGCACCGCAGAGAATCGTGTGGCGGCCATTTCCGGGAGGAGAGCCAGACCGCGGATGGCGAGGCCCTGCGGGATGATGAACATTACGCGTATGTGGCGGCGTGGGAACATGCAGGAGAAGGGAAGCCGCCGATCCTGAATAAGGAACCGCTTGAGTTCGAGCGGGTGCAGCTGAGTCAACGGAGTTACAAGTGATTGTGCCGCGTGCCGCGTGCAGCGTAGAAGACCCGCTCCCGGTCCAACCCGGGACGATTCGCATCGAATCCGACCGGGCACCCGGTCACGCACAGGGTCAATCGGGTGCAGGATACGCTGCGCTGCACGCCGCACACGGTACGCTGCACGTCCCAAGGAGCAAGACGAATCAATGAATTTGACCTTGCATGTCTGGCGCCAACCCAACCCCCGGACCAAGGGCGCAATGGTCCGCTATGAAGCCGTCGACATCAGCCCCGATATGTCGTTCCTCGAAATGCTCGACGTGGTCAATGAAGGGTTGATCGGGAAGGGTGATCCCCCGATTGCGTTCGACCACGATTGTCGAGAGGGGATTTGCGGGTCCTGTGGCATGATGATCAACGGCGTGGCGCATGGGCCGAATCGGGGTACCGCCACGTGCCAATTGCACATGCGGAGCTTTCGGGACGGCGACACGATCTACATTGAGCCCTGGCGCGCTCGCGCCTTTCCGGTCATCAAGGATCTGGTCGTCGATCGAACCCCGCTCGATCGAATCATTCAGGCCGGTGGCTTCATTGCGGCCCCGACCGGGGGAGCCCAGGACGCCAATATGATCCTGATTCCCAAGGACGATGTCGAGCTGGCGATGGACTCCGCCCAGTGCATCGGGTGTGGCGCCTGCGTCGCCGCATGCCCCAATGCCGCGGCCATGCTCTTTACCGGGGCCAAGATTACCCACCTCGGCCTGCTTCCCCAGGGTCAACCGGAGCGGCAGACCCGGGCGCTCAATATGGTGCGACAGATGGATCTCGAGGGCTTTGGCGGCTGCACCTGGTTTGGCGAGTGCGAGGCCGCGTGCCCCAAAGAGATCAAGATCGAGGTTATTTCGCGGATGTATCGGGATTACCTCAAGGCATCGGTGTTGTAGAGCCAGCCCCAGGGCGGCCTTCCGCCCACCCCGTGCGCCAGAAGCGGACACTTTGCCCGCTAGCCGGAACAAGGGGATATGGTTCGCAGACAGCCAGACTCACGCCTCGTCGTGCCGTTCGATCGGTGTCACTCTCCGTCTCCTGCTCGTCTCCCCTCCACTTGCACTCGGAGCCGTCCACTGCGTTTCGTCACCGTTCCCCTCTCCGTTGCCCTCCTCTTCGGTCTCAGCGTCACTGGGGCGGCCCAGGAGTCCGGATTCGGGGCTCATATCACCGGTCAGGCCATTCTGACCGACACCTACGTCGACCGGATCCCCGGTGGTGGCTCCCTGAGCGAGGCCCGTGTGGTTCAGCCCGCCATCATGCTCGAGGGTCACGGGTTTGGCGACCGGCTTCGGTTGACGTTGACCGGAGATCTGGAAGGCTGGACCCTGGATGATGGCGAGCTCTCGCCCGGCTCATGGGGGGAGGGGTTCTTCGATCGGCGACATCCTCACACATTTCTCCATGAGCTGATGCTCTCATCCAGCGATATCCTCCGGGGCCTGGACGGTCCCTTGAGCATTTCGCTGAGCCTGGGCAAAGGATTCGTGCCGTTCGGCACCGACGACCCGATGAGTCGGCCCACGCTCCGCTACCCGATGAACCATCACTACAGCCAGATTCTCGAGCGGGCGGTGGGCATCGCCGGGATAAGCCTGGGGCCTGTGATCTTCGAAGGGTCCGTCTTCAATGGGGATGAACCGACCACGCCGGAAGATTGGCCATACCTGCATCGCTTTGCCGATTCCTGGTCTCTGCGTGCCACCATTCATCCCCTCCGCGGCATCGAGTTGCAGGGCTCGCGGGCTCATGTCCACTCGCCCGAGCATCGACCCGGCGCTGGGCTGGACGTGACCAAGTGGAGCGTGTCCGGAAGATGGAATCGGTCCATCAGGGGAATACCGGCATACCTCCTGGTCGAATGGGCGGAGAGCTCCGAGGCGGATCGGTTCTTCGTGTTCGATTCCTATCTCGCCGAGGTCCAGGTGTCGCCGGGCCGCCATCGCGTGTACTACCGGCTGGAGCGCACCAAGCGGCCAGAAGAGACCCGCACCGCCGATCTCTTCCGCTCCATCCGCCCGCATCTGGAAAATTCAATTCTCGGCGTGACCGATTGGAAAATTCAGACCGCAGGGTACGGGTTTACCATCGGGCCGGTGTTCCATGGGCTCAGGCTGGAGCCCTTTGGAGAGGTTTCGTACGCCACGGTCTCGCGGTTTGGCAGCGGCATATTCCATCCCGAATTTTTCTACGGTGGCACGACGATCTATTCGGCGAGCGTGGGACTGCGGCTTGACTGGGGAATGCGGGGACATCGGATGGGGCGTTACGGTGTCGCGGCGGACGCAGATCGAGATGAAATGATGCATCATTCGATGCAGATGTAATAACGGGTGGCCGGCTGGTGGTATCCATCTCTGGTGGTGAGGGAACGATGCGACGCAACCTGGTTCATTATGCGCTGCTGGCTCTGCTGGTCTCATGCGGGGGTGGTTCGGACGGCTCGAGTCCTGAACCACAGGCGAAGGGCCCC
>JBDTRF010000332.1:0-3646 GCA_039931815.1 Gemmatimonadota bacterium | reverse complement strand
GCCACGTGCAGGATACGATCTGCCTGGCTCAGGCATCGCAAGGTCCATGGCGTCAGCGTTTCATCGGCCTGGTAGAGAACAAACCGGTACTCGCTCTCCTGGTCGTTGAGCCACCGGGTAACCCCGGGATAGGCCTCGTCGCTTTCCTCGATGGCGGACATGCCGGGCCCCAGTTTCTGCTCCAGGATCTGTGCATTCAAGTGAAGGGTTTGGCCCAGCGCCGTGAGTGCAGTGGCAAGGTTCTCGGAGAAATGAAAGAGGGGTACGCCGGCTCCCATTCCAACGATCGTGATGGTGGTCGGGCTCGATGATGGGGTGGTTTCCGGCTGGTTGGACTGGGTGATCCACTGCGCCAGCATGCGGGTGAGCCCGAAGACGGCGCGTGGCTCCCGCTCGAGGAGGCGAGTAAAATCGGCGCGCGACAGGCGGGCAAGCTCGGTATCCCTGAGTGCGATGACCGAGGCTGATCGAGGTTCACCAGTCACCAGGGCCAGTTCTCCAACGGTTTCGCCTCGCGTGGCCTCCCGGAGTGACCGGGCCCCCCTGGCGCTGTCCGTCCTTTCCAGGATTACCTTGAGTCGTCCACTCACAACCATATACATGGCATCACCTTCGTCCCCTCGACGAAAGAGCACTCCACCTCCGTGGACGTGCCGCCACTCGATGAGGCTCGCCAGGTCCGCCAGTACCCGGTCGTTCAGGTTGGCGAAGATGGGAACCTCTCGAAGAAATCCGACCGGATCGGCTGGGGTTGCGGAGTGGTAGGTCGCCATATTGTCCTAGATATATATAGAAAGGGCCGGGAGGGTAGGGCGCCGTTCTTGTGCGCCCACATCGGAAGGTGCCTGGTTCAATACACGATTGAACAGCGTTCGCCAGTGATTCGGGATGTCGAGGCAGCACGCAATGCGACTCTGGTCCAGCAAGATCTGATTAGAGCCGGCGGACGCGGGCTATTCAGTTGGCATATCGAGCCGCTGGCGCAGCGCCCGGTGCGACCATCGGCCCGGGCGATGCATCTTCCCGGCAATCCCACAGCGGGTTCTACTCTCCCAATCGATTGCATCACCCAGAGGATTTCATGACAACCTCGTTCTGCCGCGCGCTTGCGATCTCCCTGGGAATTCTTCCTATGGGGCGCGTTGTCCTTGGACAGACACCCGGTTCGCGGGCGCTGGCCAATCCCATCGCCGAATCGGCAGATGCGTTTACCAGCATCACCGCGATCCGGGAGCTCTCCAACGGGCGGGTGATCGTCACTGATATTCTTGACAAGAGTGTGAAGCTGGTCGACCTGGCCGCGGGCACGGCGACGCAGATTGGTCGTGAAGGACAGGGGCCGGGCGAATATGGATTTCCCGGTGAGCTGCTGGCCTTGCCGGGCGACACGACGCTCCTGGTAGACCGGGTGAATCGGCGATTCCTGGTGATTCTTCCCAGTGGGAAAACGGGGGAGTCGATTCCTTTCCCATCGGAGCTGGGTTCCGGGCTCAGCGATCCGAGAGGAATTGATCGGAACGGCAGAATCTATTTCCAGGGGAGCCTGTTCGGCGGGAATCGCATCTCTCCGGGAGAGGCGACTCCGGATTCGTTGCCGATTTTGCGCTGGGACCGGAAGCGCAATGTGATCGATACCGTCACGCATATCAAAGTTCCTTCGATCAGCATGAATGTGAGTGGCGGCAGCAGCGCGCGAACGGTGATGATGCGGGCGCAGCCATACAGTCCGCAGGACGAGTGGGCGTTGTCGCCGGATGGCCGCCTGGGTGTGGCGCGTGTCGCCGACTATCACATTGACTGGATCAGTCCGACCAAGCACAAAACGTCCGGACCGGTCAATCGATTTGAACGGCTTCGCGTTACCGAAGGTGATAAGGAAGCGCTCCGAAAGCAGAATGCCCGGAGCCCCCGCTTGATGATTGGCGACGGCGGCGGCACGCGCTCATCCTCGAGTGCCCCGCCGCCTCCAACCGGTGCCATGCCGGAGCCGGAGTATCCGGAGTTCAAACCGCCGTTTGCCTCTCGCGCCGCGTTCGCGACCCCCGATGGCATGCTCTGGGTGCTTCGGTCACGGCCGGCCGACGATCCGACTCCATCACTCGATGTTTTCGATCAGCGCGGTGTCCTGGTCGGGAAAGTGACGCTGCCCAAAGATCGACGGGTTGTCGGCTTCGGCAATGGGACGGTATACCTCGCGAGGACGGACAGTGACGATCTCCTGTGGCTGGAGAAATATCGTCGGTAGTCGGCCTGGTGCCGCCGGGTATTCAGCCGAAACGGTTCCCGCACGGCGACGCGGAGCCTGGAGTTCGCGGACGCAGGTACAAACCCTTGTTGCTTCACATAGTGGGAGGACACCGCGTACTCCGCTCAGTCATGCTCTACTGGTGGTGCAGTCGTGCTGAGGGGTTCCATGTTCATTGGGCTGCCGTGAGGGACGCGAACGTAGAATCACGAATCGCCAAGGAGTGATGTCATGCTTTGCAAGAGCGTGGTTAATGCCGTAGTGCTGGCCGCCTGTTTCAATGGACTTGCTTTCGCCCAGGGAGCTGTGCCGGAACGGCGCCTTACCACCGCCGATGCCAGGTTTCCCCAGGAGTTCAGCTCCATTCGCGGTGTGCGGGAACTGCCCGACGGGAGGGTGATGGTAGCCGACGGTATCGAGGAAGTCCTGCTGGTCGCGGACCTCAAGACGGGGAAAGCCGACACCCTCGGTCGAGCGGGACAGGGCCCGGGTGAATACAAGATGCCCGACGCTCTTTACCCCATGGCTGGGGGCGGTACGCTGCTACTCGACCTGGGCAACGGGCGGCTCAACTTCCTGGGGACGGACACGAAGTATCGGGAATCCGCGCCGATCGCCCAGTCAAACAACGAGGGAATGCTGGTCGTCCTTCCCCGCGCGACCGACTCGCAGGGGCGGATCTATTTCCAGCCATTTTCGGGCGGCGCGGGTCGCGGGATTCCTGATTCAGCTTCGGTCGTGCGCTGGGACCGCACCCGGGCACGATTTGATACGGTCGCCAGGGTCAAGCTGCCGGCTCTCAACGTGCAGAGTTCGGGGGGCCCCAACAATCAGCGACAGAGCATGCGACCTCGGCCCTATCCCGCCCAGGATATCTGGGCCGTCGCCCCCGATGGCCGAATCGTTCTAGTGCGCGCGAGCGACTATCACCTGGATATCGTGGGCACCGATGGCCGAGTGACTCATGGCCGACCTGTCACGTTTTCGCCGGTTGCGATCCGGGATGGCGACAAGCGCGACTGGGTGGCGGAACAGGCGGGCGGGCTTCGGGTCAACATGCAGAACCGGAATGGTCAGATGAGCATGGCGTTCAGCCGCGGCGGACAGGATGACGCTGAGGAGAATGCGATCGCGGAGACGGAGTGGCCTGCGTCGAAGCCGCCGTTTGTCGCCGCGTGGGTGACGCCGGAAGGTCAGGTCTGGGTCGAGCGCTCGGTGCCCAGCGGATCGGCTCGCACCATCGACGTCTTTGATGCGACTGGTAATCTGTCGTCTCGAGTGATTTTGCCGGTGGGTCGAAGGGTGGCGGGTTTTGGCGCCGGCGTCGTCTACCTTCGGCAGGCTGATAAGGATGATCTTCAGTGGCTTGAGCGGTATCGCCGTTGAGCAAAATTGTAGCAG
>JBDTRF010000331.1:0-3664 GCA_039931815.1 Gemmatimonadota bacterium | reverse complement strand
GAGAAAGACCACGTCCTCCGCGATGTTGGTGGCGAGGTCGGCCACCCGCTCCAGGTTCCGGCTCACGAGAAAGAGCTCCATGCCTGCGCTGATCGTATGGGGATCTTCCATCATGTGGGTGAGCAGGATCCGGAAAACGGAGCCGTGCAGCTGGTCCACCTGGTCATCCCGCATGCAGATTTCCCGGGCCGATACCGCGTCGCTCCGAATGAAAGCCTCGAGGGAATCGGACAACATTTCGCGAGCCAGCCGGGCCATTTCCACGATCTCCGGTTCGGGCGCGATCGGCCGGACGTGGTTCAGTCGTTCCGCGGACTGGGCGATGTTGACGGCATGGTCGCCCACCCGCTCCAGGTCGTTGGCGATCTTGAGTGCCGATGTCAGCATTCGAAGATCGCGCGCCATGGGCTGCTGCAGCGCGAGCAGGTTGATGGTCTGCTCCTCGACGTCCATTTCCATGCTGTCGATGATCCGGTCACCCGCGATGACGCTTCGAGCTTTGGTCTGGTCCCGTTCGAGCAGCGCGTCCACCGCCATGCCAAGGGCGGCCTCCGCCTCGCCTGACATGGTAAGCAGGCGGACCTTGACGTGATTCAGCTCGTCGTGAAAATGACGATGGCTGTCGAGGGTCATCCGAATCTCCCGGTGATGTAGGCCTCGGTCCGTTCATGGGCCGGGGTGGTAAACAGGCGGTCAGTCTCGCCGAACTCGATCATCTCGCCCCGATCGAAGAAACCGGTATAGTCCGAGACGCGCGCCGCCTGCTGCATGTTATGCGTGACAATGACAATCGTGTAGTCCTTCTTGAGCTCGAAGATCAGTTCCTCAACCCGCTGGGTAGCGACCGGATCGAGAGCCGAGCACGGTTCGTCCATCAGCAGGACCTCAGGCTGATTCCCCAGGGCCCGAGCGATGCAGAGCCGCTGCTGCTGCCCGCCGGACAGTCCAGTCGCCGGCTCATCGAGTCGATCTTTGACTTCTTCCCATAACGCCGCCCGTCGGAGGCACTTTTCCACCAGATCAGGAAGGTCCCGTCTGGCAACGAGTGAATTGAGGGTCGGGCCGTAGGCCACGTTGTCATAGATCGACTTGGGAAACGGATTCGGCCGTTGAAAAACCATGCCAATCCGCTGCCGCAACACGACCACATCAGTTCCATGAGCGAACAGTGACCGACCGTCGAGGAGAATATCGCCCTCCCAGCGGGTGCCGGGTATCAACTCATTCAGGCGGTTGATACTGCGGAGAAAGGTGGACTTTCCGCAGCCCGATGGGCCAATGATCGCGGTGACCGCCTTCCGCGGGATGTTCATGTTGATGCCCTTGAGCGTAGGCTTCGGGCCGTAGTAGAACTTGAAATCCCTGGTCTCGATCGTGACCTGCAACGGCGCTGCCGGCCGTGACGCGCGGGGGGTCAGCGTCGCGCGGGGAATGAGGCTCGACATGGGGGCCTGGCCTGTAGTAGTGTCTATCATCCGAACCTGCCTGTGATGTAGGCCTCGGTCTGTTCGTTCCGGGGTGCGGTGAAAATCTGCCGGGTTGGCCCTGACTCGACCATGGTACCAAGGTAGAAAAACGTGGTCGTGTCGGAGACCCGGGCTGCCTGCTGCATGTTGTGAGTCACGATCACGATGGTGAAATCCTTTTTCAATTCGAAGACCAGCTCTTCGATACGCTGAGTGCCCTGGGGATCGAGCGAGGCGGTCGGCTCGTCCAGCAGGATCACCTCGGGGCGTGGAGCGATCGTCCGCGCGATGCACAGGCGCTGCTGCTGCCCCCCTGACAGCGCCATCGCGCTGGACTTGAGACGGTCCTTGACCTCGTCCCAGAGCGCGGCCTTCTGCAACGACCGTTCAACGACGTCATTCAGGTCCGACTTCGACACCTTCCCGTTCAACCGCAGTCCCGCCGCGACATTCTCGTAAATCGTCATGGTGGGAAACGGCGTGGGCCGTTGAAACACCATGCCAATGCGCCGGCGCAATTCCATGACGCTGACCTTCTGACTGTATACGTCTTCCCCGTCCAGCAGTACCCGTCCCGTCACCCAGGCCTGATCGGTGAGTTCATGCATCCGATTAATCGTCCGGAGGAAGGTGGATTTCCCGCATCCGGACGGTCCAATCAGCGCGTTCACCGAGTTATTGGCAAAGGCCAGCGACACGTTCTTCACCGCGGTGAACTTGCCATACATGGCGGTGAGTTTATCGGCCGCCAACCGCGGTGCATTTTCAGTCGGCGGCACGAAACCTCCCGCGGGTCGCGAATCGAGCGCCGATGCTCAGGACCAGGACGACCATGATCAGCACCAGGGCAGAGGCCCAGGCCAGTTGATGCCACTGCTCGTACGGCCCGGTCGCATACGTGAAGACCGTCAGTGGAAGCGCCGCCATCGGCTGGGACGGATTCAGGCTGAGGAACTGGCTGCCCAGCGCCGTAAAGAGAAGCGGAGCCGTTTCTCCCGAAATACGAGCCACGGCGAGCAGGGTACCGGTCACGATACCGGGAAGCGTGGTGCGGAGCACAATCGTCAGGCTGGTTCGCCAGCGCGGATATCCCAGGGCCAGGGCCGCTTCCCGCAGCGAATTGGGAACCAGCTTGATCATCTCTTCGGTCGTTCGCATGACCATGGGGATCATCAGCATAGCCAGCGCGACGCTTCCCGCGAATCCGGAGAAGTGTTTCTGAGTTGCGACGATCCAGGTCCAGGCGAACACACCGACGACGATTGAGGGTGTTCCATTGAGCACGTCGGCCACAAAGCGGCTGACCCACGCGACCTTGCTTCCGGGATATTCCGCGCAGTAAATGCCGGCCCCGATGCCCAGCGGCAAACCCATCGCGCAGGCCAGTCCAACGATGATCAGGGTGCCCAGGATGGCGTGCAGAACGCCGCCACCATCTTCTCCGGCGGGCACCGGCATCCGGGTGAAGAAGGCGAGGTTAAGGCTCCCCGCGCCCTTGAGAATCAGGTTGAGCAGAATGAAAAAGAGCGGCAGCAGGGCGACGACCACGGCGATGGCGATCAGGGCCACCATGATATTGCCGCGCACACGGCGAAGGGTGCGCCGGTTCACAGGGCTTTGCTCCCGATGGCCGCACCCCGGGAAACCCGCCAGATCAGGAGCCGGGCAGCGGCGTTGATCAGGACCGTTACCACGAAGAGGACAAGGGAGACATACGCGAGCGCCGAGAGATGCATGTCACCCACCGCTTCGGTGAACTCATTCGCGATGGCGGATGCCATGGTATAGCCGGGGGCAAAAAGTGACGAGGCAATCTCATGCCGGTTCCCGATCAGCATGGTCACCGCCATCGTCTCTCCCAGGGCTCGTCCCAGGCCGAGGATGATCGCGCCGATGATCCCGGACCTGGCGTAGGGAACCACGGCGGTCGTGACGGCCTCCCATCGGGTCGAACCCAGGGCCAGTGCCGCCTCCCGCTGGCTGTTGGGGACCGCGAGCAGCACCTCGCGCGAAACCGACATGATGAAGGGCATGATCATGATCGCGAGAATGATGCTGGCGGCAAGCATGGACGGGCCGTAGATCGGGCCCTGGAAAAAGGGAAGAAACCCCAGTGTATTCCGAAGAAACGGGAACAGCGTGGCCTTGAGCAGTGGGATCAGGACGAAGATGCCCCAGAGGCCGTACACCACGCTGGG
>JBDTRF010000330.1:0-3669 GCA_039931815.1 Gemmatimonadota bacterium | reverse complement strand
AGTTCGATCCGGCCGCGTCTGACGCCGCCAACGACGGCGCCATCGGCGCCATCGTCGGCCACGAGATAAGCCATACCGTTGACCTGCTCGGCGCGGACTGGGATGCGCAGGGCCGAGCCCATGGCTGGTGGACGGCGGCGGACAGCGCGGGATTCCAGGCGGCGGCACAACCACTGGTGGATCAGTTCTCCAGCTATCGCCCGTACCCGGACGTGGGAGTCAATGGAGAGAGGACCCGGGGCGAGAACACCGCCGACCTGGCGGGGCTCGCCTCCGCCTTCGAAGCCTACCGCGCCACGCTTGGCAGCCGCGCCACGGATGCCGAGTACGTGCGGCAACAGGACCGGGAATTCTTCATCGGCTTCGCCCGGAGCTGGCGCAGTGTACTGAAGGAGAGTGCGCTCCGAGCCCAGGTCGCCACCGACAATCATGCACCAGAGCGCTATCGCATCGCGCTGGTTCGCAACATCGATGCGTGGTACGACGCGTTCCAGGTGATGCCGGGGCAGAAGCTTTACCTCGAGCCCGCGTCGCGGGTCCGGGTCTGGTAGGAGCAGCGATGCGCATCACGGTATGTGAGCTCCCTCATGAACCACGGGCCCTGGCCAGTGCCTGGGTCAGACTGTGCCAGCACACGCGAGAACAGAACTCCGAGCTGGTGCTGTTGCCCGAGTTCGCGTTTGTGGAGCCACTATGGGAGGCGGAACGGTTTGATCCCGTGCGCTGGGACGCCGCCCTGGTGAGGAGCGATGCCCGGCTTCAGCGACTGACCGAGCTGAACACGCCGTACGTAGTGGGGACACGGCCTGTCACCATCAGGGGTCGGCGCCTGAACCAGGGGTTCCTCTGGTCGTCCTCCGACGGCATGGCACCCTTGCGTTCCAAGTTTTTCCTTCCCGAGGAGCCGGGTAACTGGGAGGCCCGCTGGTTCGATCGGGGCGACCCGGCCTTTCCACTATATCAGGCTGGCGCCCTCTCCTTCGGCCTCAACATCTGCACCGAGATGTGGGCGCTGGAAACCTACGCCGCCTATCCCGAGCAAGGCGTGCAGGTGATCATGTCACCCCGCGCGACCGCGGCCGCCACCACCGCCAAGTGGTTATCCGTGGGAGAGGTCGGTGCCGTGCGCGCCGGGGCCTTCAGCGTGTCCTCCAACCGGGTCGATCCTATGGGGGTATGCGGTGGCGCAGGCTGGATCATCAGCCCCGATGGCCAGATCCTGGCGATCACGACGCACGACGCGCCTTTCGCCACGATCGACATCGACCTGGCCGCCACCGCATCAGCCCGTGCCGCCTATCCGCGCTACGTGTTTGAGCGGTGATAGCGATGGCACGAGGTATTCCCATGCAGTAGCGAGTCAATTCGATCTGGCAGTACCTTTGGTGATGACCAAAGCAACCCGCAGAGAGTTCATCCAGGCCTCGATCGGCGTGACCGCGGCCGCCGCCTTCCCCGAGTTGCGGCACGTACCGTCGCTCACCCCACCCGCCGCAAAACCGCTGCTCCAGCTCCAGCAGGAGTTTGTCGACCTGCGGTTCGGAATGTTCAATCATTTCAACATGGCCACTTTCCAGGACCGGGAATGGGGTGACCCGCACGCTCCCCAAACCGTCTTTAACCCGACCGCACTCGACACCGATCAATGGGCGCGCGCCGCGAAGTCAGCAGGCATGACCTGGGGCTGCCTTACTCCCAAGCATCACGACGGTTTCTGCCTCTGGCCGACCGCGACCCCTGTCGCCAGCATCAGCCAGACGGCGTCGCGGATCGACGTCGTGCGATCATATGTGGACTCGTTCCGTCGCGAGGGGCTCAAGGTCGCCTTTCATTTCTCGATCCTCGATCTCCGGAACGACATTCGGCATTTCAACGTTACGCCGGGGAAAATTGCCCTGATCAAGGCGCAGCTGACCGAGCTGCTCACGCACTATGGCGCGATCACCATCATCATGTTTGATGGGTGGGATGCGCCGTGGAGCCGTATCAGCTACGAGGAGGTGCCGTTCCGGGAGATCTATGACCTGGTCAAGCGGCTGCAGCCGGACTGTCTCGTCGCCGACCTCAACGCGAGCCAGTACCCGTCCTCGGCGCTTTACTACTCCGACATCAAAGGCTTCGAGCAGAACGCGGGACAGGGAGTTCCGGGCGACAGCGCCCTCCCGGCGCTTGCCTGCGTGACGCTGACTGATGGCTGGTTCTGGAAGGAGGCCGACGCGACTCGTCCGCTCAAGTCGGTGTCACAGGTGGTGGATGAGTGGCTGATTCCGGAAAACCGGCTCCATGTGAATGTGATCCTGAACGCGCCGCCGACGCGTGAAGGAAGACTGGCGCCAAACGTGGTCGAACGGCTGGCTGAGATCGGCCGGGCCTGGCATCCGGGTCCGAATACGCCGATCGACCCGAACCTGGTAATCACTACGCCCAACCTCGCCACGAGGCAGCACATCACCGCCAGCGATTCACCCGACACGGTGGGCCCGGACCTGGCCAACGATGGTTCCTTCACCACCTCGTTCTACCTTCCGGAAGGACAACGCGACGCCTGGATCGAGGTGACGCTCGACCGGGCCCGTTTCGTCAACACGCTGGTGCTGGTGGAACCGGTAGGTCAGTGGAAGGACTATCCCGTGAGCAGGATCGCGAGTTATCGCTTCGAGCGCTGGTCGGGTGGTCGGTGGGTGGAGATGGCGAGCGGGCTCGTCCCGGCCCGAGTCCAGATCCACCGGGTGCCTCGGGTATCGGTGCATCGCATGCGGCTTTCGCTCACCGCGCGACAGGATACGCCACATATCGCCGATATTGGTCTCTATGACGAGCCGGCGTGAGAGTTGACGGGATACGCCCTCGGTGGGCAGAGATGAATTACCCGTCCCACGCGAAGCGGCGACGAGTGGTCCGCTCGACCATCAGTGCCATGAGCACACCAAGCGCGTAGGCGCCGAGGTCTCGCAGATCGAAGCCGGAGCCGAGAACAAGTTGGCCTGGCGTCGTCCGCCGCCACCCGTCGATAATCGGTCCGTGATACAACTGGCTCAACTCCACGGCCCAGCAGATGGCGAGAGACATTCCTGCCCGTAAGTCGGACCGCGTCTTTGGCGCCAGCGCACCGACCCACCCGTAGATCATCATCGCCCACAGTGCATCACCGAGGACATCGCGAAGCGCCGTCGGCAACGCGGCGCCGCGCCAGTGAACGATCAGTCCGACCGTGATGGTGCTCAAGGCGAGAGCCACAAACCACAGCCGCGCGCGGAGCGAGGAAGGAGCGACTGCGCCCGGGCTCACGCCTTTTCCCACGCCCCATGCCGGACGAAACTGTGCGGCTCGCTCGAACGCTGGAAAGGCTGAGTCCAGGCGGCAGGATCCATAGTCACTCCGCTGCCGGCCGGCCCCCGAAGCTGATGATGTAGCCATCGGGATCCTCGATGTAGAAATCCATGGTTCCCCACTCGGTCGCCGCCAGCGGCTTGAGAATCGTCACGCCGTTGGCGGCACAGCGCAGGTAGAACGCTTCGATGCCGTCGACGCCGGCCGCCGCGTCGAGATGCTCGTTCTCACGCAGGTGCTGGCGCCCCTGGTCGTGTCTCGGCGCCTCCTTGAGGTGAAGCTCAAGCCCGTCCACCTGACCAATCGCGTAGAACCCGTCCCATGGTTCGCCGAACGTGA
>JBDTRF010000329.1:0-3694 GCA_039931815.1 Gemmatimonadota bacterium | reverse complement strand
TGGTTTGAGGACTATCCCTATGCCTTCTACCATGCGGATACGACCCCGTACTGGCTCATGGCCTGGGGCGACTACTGGTGTGCCACGGGAGATACCGACACGATCCGGCGAATGTGGCCGGCGATCAGGAAAGCGTACGACTGGTCTCGGGGAACCGTCAATCCGGCCACTGGACTCATGCTCAACTCGAAGGGCGGCCTTGGCGCGGTGGAAGTAGGTGATCTCGGCGTGGGAGTCGAGTCAGACATCTACCTCTCAGCCGTTTGGGTTGTTGCGCTCGATCGGGTCGCCCGGATGGCGGACGCACTGAAAGAGAGGAAAGTCGTCACCGAGGCGCGCGCGCTCGAAGCGACGGCGCGGGCATCACTGCGGGAAAAATTCTGGCTGCCCCAGCAGAGGACCTATGCATTCGCGCTGCTCAAGGATGGGGCGATCCGACCGGAGCTGACGATCTGGCCTGCCACTGCGATGGGTTTCGGATTGTTCGATGATGAACGCGGGATGGCCGCCGCGACGGTACTTGCCCGCGCGACGCTCAACACCGATTGGGGAAGCCGTGCCCTGGCCAGCGAGAGCAAACTCTTTGATCCGCTCCACTACAACAACGGAACGGTCTGGCCCTTCGTCACCGGGTTCGAAGCGCTGGGTGAATATCGGTATCGTAACTCCTTCGCCGGATTTGCCGCTCTCAACACCATCGTGCAGAGCGGCTTTACCTGGGGACTGGGAAGAAACCCCGAGGTGTGGTCAGGGAGTGTATTTGAACCACTCGACACCGCGGTTCCCCATCAGTTCTTTGGCACTTCATTCATTCTGACCGTGCTGGCCCGGGGGCTCCTTGGGTGGGAGCCGGACGTGCCCCGAGGCATCGTGCGACTAGCACCGCAACTTCCCACGGAATGGCCGGGGATGTCGGTTCACCTGCTGCGGGCCGGTCATGGCACGTATGATGTCAGTATCATGAATAACTCCAATGAGTTCCGGGCCATCGTGAGGCGGACCGGAGGTCCCGACATGTTGGTTTTCGCCCCCCATCTACCACTCGGTTCCACGGTCACATCCGTGACTGCCAATGGGGCTGGAATCCAATGTCAGAACCCGATCAATCCTCGGGATGTGCAGCCGGAGTGCGTTATTTCCCTGGTCGATTCGACGGAAATAGTTGTGCAACATACTCCGGGTGTACGAGTACAGGTCACTCAACCAGTTGTTGCCCGGGGAGACAGGTCCAAGTCTATGCGAATCTTGGACATGAAGCTGGATGGCTCAACACTTATCATTCAGGCCGAGGGCCCCAGGGATCGGGAGTTTGTGGTTTCGATTCGCACTGAAAGGGAACGCAAAGTGGCGGTACGGTTCGATGGGCCGGGAGACCCGGTGGATGGTTACGTCGCCAGGGAGATCCGGATACCCGTACCATGATCGCTAAGCTTTAGTCCCAGAGTAAGTTAGCTCGCCGGAAAGTGGCGTACGCCTTGCTGGGATAGTCAGGCAACCCAGTCTTCAATCCGGTGGAAACGTGCGACTCTCTGTGTCACTCTTGCTATGCCTTTCGCTGGGCGCTCGCGCGCTTTCGGCGCAGAACGTTGCGGAGGTGCAAGTCACTCCCGAGACGGTCACTCTCAAGGTCGGTCAAAAGCAGGCGCTCTTTGCGGCTGCCTTCGATCCGAGTGGCAACCTGATCCCGACTGCGCGCTTCACCTTCACATCAAACAATTCCGTGGTGGCGCAGGCCCAGTCGGATGGCGTCATCATCGGGCTCAAGGGCGGCGCGGCAATCGTTCAAGTGACGGCCGGGCAGAAAACGTTCAGTGTGGCCGTGAGCGTGGAATCCGTCACGGCTCCCGCTCCATCGTCCGTCGAACCGGCCGTGACTCATGTCGCGCCGGCGCCGGCGGGCCCGCCAGCGGCCATGCTTACGATTGAGCCGAGCCCCATTTATCTGCTACCGTCCGAGAATCGCCGACTCACTGTCAGGGGATTTCACGAAGATGGTTCACCGGCAGAGCTGTCGCGCGTTACCTGGAAATCTTTGACGCCGGAAATCGCGACGGTGGATGCCGACGGGGTCGTGGTGGGGCTCTCCGCCGGTAGCGCCATTCTGCAGGCAAGCATTCCTGGTGGCGTCGCCGTTACCTCACCGGTTGAGATCGTGGCAGCGGACCTGGCCGTCGCTCCCGCGCGACTCATCCTTGCCCCGGATGACCTCGATACACTCGCCGCATATGTCCCGGCCCAGGGGAACCGCGAGGTGCGGACGGGAATCCAATGGCGGGCCGCTGATCCTTCCATCGTCCGCGTGGGACCCACCGGTATCGTCCAGGCGCTGTCACCGGGAGAAACCGAGCTCATTGTCACGGGTTTTCTTCAGGAACGGAGAATCCCCGTCCGGGTGCATCCGCTGGTGCAGACGCTGGTCGTCACCCCCAAGCCAAGCGCGGGAGTTCTCCGGATGCCGCTGCATGGACAGCGGGCGCTGAGCGTGCGTGCCGAGGCGGCTGACTCGACCCCGGTGCCGGAGGCGGCGCTCTGGTGGGAGGTTGCCGATAGTTCCATTGTCTCGTTTGATGCCGCGCACAGCGAGATTTCCGGCCAGAAACTCGGGACCACGAGTGTCACGCTCCGGGCTCGAGGCTTTGATCCGATCACGTGGGTCGTGGAGGTTATTCCTGGAGGCATCGCGCTCGATCGGAGCCGCCTGCCCCTCTCGCCTGGTGAGCGCACGACGATCAAGGCCAGCCTGGTGGATGAGCAGGGGAATGCCATCGCTCCGGCGGACGAGCTGGCGTGGACTTCGGATAACTCCAGCGTCGCTGTGGTCGGAAATGACGGCGTCGTGGAGGCAACCGGGTTTGGTCACGCCGTGCTGACTGCCTCCACCAGATGGGGCAAGACCGCAAAGGCGGACGTGTTCGGGCTTGGAGACCTTGTCTTTACCGCCAACCGGGGTACGTCGATTCTCGGGATCTACCAGGTGTCGCTGCGCGATCCATCGCGAGTCGTTCCTCTCCTCGCGGATAGTTTCCAGAATGTGCAGGCGGTGCTCTCACCCGATCGGACCAGCCTGGTGCTGAGCTCCAACCGGGAGGGCGCCTTTCACATTTACCTGATGGATCCGGATGGAGGAAATCTCCGACGCCTCACCTCGGGCGCCGGTTCCGATGGCGACCCCACGTGGACACCGGATGGGAAGCGCATCGTATTCACCTCCGCTGTGGGCGGCGCGACGCAGGTATTCTCGGTAAGAATCGATGGATCTGATCTGCAGAAACTCACCAGTTCGGGCGGTGGCAACCAGAGTCCGGTCGTCGCGCCGAATGGGCGGACCATCAGTTTTATCTCTGGCCGCGACGGCAACGACGAGGTGTATCGCATGGACATCGACGGGGCCAACCAGGTCAACCTGTCGGGCACTCGCGAGCGAGAGACCTCGCCCCGATATTTCCCGAATGGTGACCTGAGCTTTGCGGGAGAGGTGAAGCGAGTGGGTTGGCAGATTCTCCGGGTTCCCGCTGATGGATCTCCCAGCGCCGTGCTCGCCACCGACCCGAATCCGATCACATCCTTTGAAGTCAGTCGTGACGGCACCCGTCTCGCCGTGGTGGCGGGGAAAGTGACCGATCCGCGGCGTGGCCGGGCCGAATTCACGTTCTCACTGGTGACGCTTGCCGGTGGCTCACCGTTCCCGATTCCA
>JBDTRF010000328.1:0-3703 GCA_039931815.1 Gemmatimonadota bacterium | reverse complement strand
ACGCGCGTGCAATTCTCCTGGACTATCGCTCGATGGGCGAGAGTCTCTGGGGACGCTTTACCGGAGGCCGGGAAGGCACATTGTGGTATTACCGGAAGCTGCGCGACGGCTTTCGGGGACGGACACCCGAGCCGCTCTGGGAGGAGTTCGACCGGGTCGTCAACGAGCTGGAGACGCTGGTACGCTCCACACCCGCGGTGGAAGTCAGTGGAGATCGCGATGGCGAGGAATTCCGCAGGAAGTGAGGGCGACGCCTACGTCTGGTGGGGCAACATCCGCTCGCCGAACCGGCAACAGCGGACGGGATTCGGTCGAGACCAACGACGAGCGCAGTACGATGGCTCAGGTGGCGCTTGGCGGAACCTGAGTGACCGCGACCACGCTATCTTGAATCCATGCTAAGAATTCTCCGCCTCGTTCTCGTGCTGGCTTTCGTTCTTCCAGCCCTTGCCCAGTGTCAGTCCAATACTGCGACCGTAAGCCGGGAACAGTTTCGCTCCCTCGACTGGATCGCTGGCCGATGGCGGGGGAGTGGAGGAAACTATCCCGCCTTCTACGAGGAGTATCGCTTCCGGGACGACAGCACCATCGCCCAGCACAACTACACCGATTCCACCTTCACCACGGCGACCGACTCTTCCCTCATCGCCTGGCGCAACGGCTCAATCGTGAGCGGCTGGCCGCTCGGCCGCTACGTCGTCACCGAGTTCCAGTCCACCAGTTTGCGGTTCCTGAAGAAAGGTGCCGCTCGTGCAGGGCATACTTTCGCCATGGTCTCCCGCGACCAGTGGACCGCGACGCTCCATCCGGAGAATGCGGCGGCGCTGCCCGTCGTGTACACGATGCGAAGGTTGCCGCAGCCCTAACCTTCCGCGGTCTTGTCCGCTTTCCTGCTTCCCCGCTTCCCCGCGATTTACCGCGGGCATGGCCCGGGCGACGCATTCTTCTTCTGCGACCGCACCCCCTCTCCCCCATTCCGGTGAGCAGTGAGCGGGAGGTGCATCCGACGTGAGCGGGAGATGCATCCCGAAACCGTACGAGCGACGTTCATGGCGTAGAGACTCTGATGCCTTCTCGATGCCGAACCACGGGCTGGAAATGCAGGTCAGGCCGGGGGCATCGCCCTGGCATTGCCGTCCCGGACTGCGCGAAAATGCGGGGACATGATCTCCACTCCTGCGGCATTGAAACTGTCCTGAATATTCTGGTGCAGGTTGCTGTAGATCGTGGCCATCGAGCGGGCTTCGCGGGTGTAGGCGTTGATTTCGTAGCTCACGAAAAAATCGTTGAGCGCGGTCTGCAGCACGAAAGGCGCCGGCTCCGGCAGGACGTGTTCGGTCTTGAGCGCCGCGGCAATCAGCAGCTCATGCACGGTGCGCCAGGGCGCATCATAGCCGATGGTAACCCCGGTATGCAGAATCAGGCCTCGGGCGGCGGCCGCCGCGCTGTAGTTCACCGCGTGATTGGAGAGGACGGTGCCGTTAGGGATGGTGACCTCGACGTTCTTGATGGTTCGCAGGCGCGTTACCAGCAGCGTACGCTCCACGACGTCGCCTACCGTGTCGCCGATCTGGACCCGGTCGCCGATCTGAAAGGCACGGGTATAGGTCAGCACCACACCGGCCATCAGGTTTCCGATCGCACTGGAGGAGCCGAACGAAAAGAGGAGGCCGACAAAAATGGAAACCCCTTTAAATGCATCCGATCCGGAACCCGGGAGGTAGGGAATCATTACGACCACGCCCAGCGCTACCACCATGAAGCGGACGATCTTGTAGGTGGGGACAGCCCAGTCGCGGTGAAATCCGCGCAGCACCAGCGTTCCGGTGGCGAGTCCCTGAAAGATCAGCCGGATGAACTTGAGGAGATAACGGATGACCAGTCCGATGATCACCAGGGACATGATGCTGGGGATATAGGCCAGAATGCCGTGGCCCAGCCGGGTGAGCGGGTCGGTGACAAAGGCGGTGACTCGCCGGGCATAGGGGGCGGTCCAGGGAAAGATGCCCAGCACCAGCGTGAGGTAGACGTAGGCAATCAGCAGCGTGATGACCACCCGAATACCCCGGGCCACCACGGTCAGCGTCGCCGCCAGCCGGGAAGACGAGAGCAGTTCGAATCGCTGCAGCTTGAGCGCGGGAACTCTCCCCTCGCCCAGCGTGCGATACACCCGCTCGAACAGCCGGCTCAACAGCACGAGGACCAGGACCAGCGCGGCGGTGAGAAGACTGGCGTAGAGCGCATCCAGCAGGAGTGCTCGCACACCAGTCCGGGCGGCCCGCTGACGGGAGACGCGATCCACCAGCCGGGCATACTTGAGCGCCACGCTGTCGCGCCGCATTCCCAGCGGAACCGCGTCGGCCTCCACCACCGTCATCAGCACCCGGCCGCCGGCCAGGATCTCACTATGATCGCCGGCTTCAATCACCTCCAGTGTGTCGCGTCCCGCCGCGATGTCCGCCGACACCGTTTCGATCCGGGCGCTTGCCGAGGCGGCACGCTGGTCGGCGGAGAACGGACCCAGCGAGCCATAGAGCGTGAACAGCGTGTCCACACCGAGGGTGACCGGCGATCCGACTGGCTCCTGCGGTCTTCCGGAATCCGCGACGCCCTGGCTCTGTGTCCGGAGAGGTGCCAGGAGTGCCATCGCTCCGATCCCGACAACCTGTATCGCGCGCATTGATTGAAGCATCGCCGCTCCCTGACGAGATAAATATCCCGATTGCCGCTAGCGCTCTCCGTCCTCTTCGAGATGCAGTACCCGTGCGTCCATCTCGGCGGGCCGCACTTCGTACGCCTCGCGTCCCAGCACCCCTTCCCGAAACTCTCGATGGCCTGCGCCTTTTCCCCCATGAGCAGGTGACGCCGGGCGCTTTCCATCACCTTTGTGCAGGTCGCCCCGCTCCTGTCGCAGCGCCTGCAGCCTCATCTGCACCGCGGCGAGGAGTGCGACCACCGCCGCGACGATGAACAGCACCAGGAAGAGGGTGTCGGTGTGCATGAGTTCCCGGAACGTGACCCGCAGGGTCGCGATCCGCAACCCCAATCGGGTCGACGGTGGACGGTGAACGGTGGGCGGTGGGTGCAGAGGTAATGGCCTGTCATCCCGAGCAAAGCGAGGGATCTCAAGCTCGAGATGTGCCGTGAGCTTCGGTTCCAGTCCAATTCGCGTAGGCGTCGATCTCAGAACGACCCCTTGTCGAACCTCACCCCTGTCCCCCGCTCCATAAATGGCGAGGGGGAACCCGGCCCGTAGAACCGTTCACCGTCCGCCTATAAGCTTGCATCCCTGGGGGATGCGCCGTTCACCGTACACCGTACACCGTAACGTCGTGTCAATTTCCCCACCACCCGCTCGTCTTTCGATTGCGCGCGAGACGGGATCCTACCGCTGGCAGCTTCTCGTCCAGCCGTGCTGCCGGCGACGTCTCACACGGCAGTCATTACCCAGGCTGACCTGCTGAGCGCCATCATCGAGCCGTTCTTGAAGGGAGGGACGCCGACGGGATTTTTCGAGCAGGACTCAGCGGGGGCGGGGGATAGTGTCGGGCGGTGAGGAGCGGTGGTGAGGCCGCCGCGAAACATGCGGTGGCCTTCTGGGGTCATCCCGCCGCGCGCGAAGGTCGGTGCGCTGCTGCGGGCCGCTCGCCTCGTTTGCTGGCGCGTTCCGCATCATGCTCCGGCATGGACAGCAGCCGTGCGG
>JBDTRF010000327.1:0-3743 GCA_039931815.1 Gemmatimonadota bacterium | reverse complement strand
TGCTGGGGAATGGCAAGTGGACCGGCGCTGGGGCCGTCACGACGAGCGCCATCAAGGCCCCGAATGTCACGATTGCCGGGGGCGAGTCACTCCAGGCGACGATCCCCTCCGGCGGTGTTCTCTCCGTGCGAAAGATCGGATGAGGTCGTTTATCGCGGACCCTTCCACTTCACCTTGTCGATGACATGACCCCTCCTTTTGACGTTGCCGTACTGGTGGGAAGTCTCAGGAATGAATCGTTCACTCGGAAGACCGCCAGGGCACTCATCAGCCTGGCCCCACCGTCGCTCAGGCTCGAGGTTGTCGAGATCGGCCAGCTTCCTCACTACAACGCCGACCTGGAAACCAGCCTTCCACCCGAGTGGGTTGCCTTTCGCCGGCGGCTCACGGCGGCCGATGCAATGCTGTTCGCCACGCCGGAATACAACCGATCAGTGCCCGGGGTGCTCAAGAACGCCATCGACATAGGCTCACGACCGAAAGCGGAGAACAGCATCGGGAATAAGCCCGGAGCAGTCATCAGCGTCTCGACCGGTGCCCTGGGAGCGTTTGGCGCCAATCATCACCTGCGGCAGTCACTGGTTTTTCTCGACATTCCCGCGATGCCCCAGCCCGAAGTGTACATCGGCAGTGCCGCGACTCTCTTTGATGCCCAAGGCAATCTGATCAATGACAGCACCCGGGAGTTCCTGCGAAAGTTCCTGGTGGCGTTTACCGAGTGGATCGAACGGTTCGTTACTCGCCCATCCTGAGGTTTGAGTACGAGCAACGGGTATCCGGCTCGAAAATGTGGCGCCTGCCCATAGATTAGATGTGACCTCAACGCGCAACGCTCCCCACAGAGTGCTGCCCGTTCACCCCGCCGACCAACCGCTCGCCCCATACCGTCTTCCTCGTAGATCACCCCCGGTAGAACCTCTTCCGCGACGAATCGATTGTCGCGGTGAACTCTCTCGGGAGGTAATGCATGTCTCGTCCGTCCGTGGTTACCATACTCATCTTACTGGGAACAATTGCTCCGGGCCTGCGAGCCCAGGCACGGGGTGGCGAAACCCGGCCGACACCCGATCCCCTCGCCTGCGTCGCGACCGGCGAAGGGGTCGCGGCCGCACTCATCAGCCGAGCTATTGCAGCCGTGAAAATTCCCAGCGAACCAGGCACGCGGCTCCGCGTGAAATCGATTCAGTCAACGTTGGAGAACTACCAGTCGGACCGGACCTACCCTCCATTTTTCTCCTTGTTCGGGCAGATGGTGCAATGGTACGACCCCGCCACCGGTGTTCAACGCATTGAGATCCAGCGTGGTTCCTTTCCGGGGTTCGAGGTTCCAGCCCATGCGCTCCTGATCGGTCGGAAGGCCATGTGGCTCGTCCGGGATACGAACACCATCGCCGCGCCGGACTTCAGCGCTGGCGCCACCGAACGATCGCTCAATCCCTGGGCGGTGCTCAGCGACTTTCGAGAAAGCTCCGACGTTTCCGTCATTGGACGATGCCAGTATCGGGACTATCCCCGCATCGCCCTTACTCGCACCGGACCGCACGGCCCGGAGCGGCTCCTGCTGGATGCCAAGACGTTCATTCCGGTGGCACTACTCCGCACCGAACCGCATTACCTCTGGGGGCAGATTCGAGTCGAGTATGTCTGGTCGAACTGGGATCGGGCCGCTGCCGGCGGACTGTACCCGTTAACCACATTCCGTATGGTGGATGGCGAGACCGACTTGAGCGCGACGATCACCGATGCCGCCGTCCTGCCGGTGGACTCGAGCCCGGCGCTTTCAATTCCGGACAGCACCCTGGTCCAGTCGGCAGCCAATACCATGTTTCTTAAACCTGCCAACCCGGACACCATCCGGGTCGGCCCCAACGCCTGGCTCATACGAAACCCGTCGTACACTGTCGCGGCCGTCCTCGCCCGCGATACCGTGTTCGTGCTGGACGCGACACTGAGCGAAGCGCGCGCTCGCCAGGACTCGGTCTGGATCGGCCACTTTTTCCCGGGAAAGCATCCCGTGACCCTGGTCGTCACCGACCTGGCGTGGCCACATGTCGGCGGGGTTCGTTTCTGGATCGCGAGCGGTGCGACCGTCGTGTCTCATCGTGCCTCACGCGCGTTTCTGGAACGGATCTACTCCCGCCGCTGGACCCTCGCCCCTGATGCCCTCGAGAAGCATCGCGCGACGGCTCGCTTCTCCTTCCGCCCGGTGGACGATTCTCTCGCCCTGGCCGGTGGCGAGCTGGTGCTCCATCCGATCGACGGCATTTCCAGCGAGGTCGCGCTCATGGCCTGGCTTCCGGGTGAGCACTTTCTCTGGGCCAGCGACTACATCCAGAACCTGAATCAACCCACCGAGTACGCCCGCGAGGTACTCACCGCAACGCGTCGCATAGGCGTTGTTCCGGAGCGCTTCGCGGCCGAGCATGTTCGTCTCACCTCGTGGAGGGTGATCGACAGCCTTCACCGCGACGAACCTCCGGTTACCCGGCCCCAGGTCGGGACGGTGGATGGACGTCGCATCAGGACCGGGTCGCTCCTTCGTCACGGGAGTATTACCCGCCCCAACGCGGCGGTCCAGGATCTCGGCCAGCGCACGCAGGAGATCACGGTGGTGACGATCGGGGGCCGCCCCACTCTGGTGAGCGTCCAGGCCTTTTCGACATCGCGCGGACAGATGGTGGATTCCTCCCTCGATGACCTGGCCACCCTGGCACCGATCCGTCACAGCTCGACCGGGATGGGGCGCACCATGCGGCTCAACTTCGAAGGCGGGACGGTGCGAGGGCGATATATCCCTGATAACGGGACACCGTTATCTATCGATCAGCACTTTTCGACGCCGCCCTATGATTCGAACATCTTCGACCTGGTGATCGCCGCACTTCCGCTGGCGCAAGGATACGTCGCGACCATTCCACTCTACATTTACGAAGAGGGTGGTCTCGTCTGGTGGAAAGCCACGGTCACGGGGTCGGAACCGGTCGCGATGAGGGACGGGACTATGGCGGAGGCGTGGATCGTGGACGTGGAGGACGATGGGCGGACCCGGGCGCGTCTCTGGATTACCAGGGAGCACCCCGAAGTGGCGCAGACGACCTACTTCATCTCACCCGGCGTGGAGTTCACCAGCACTTCGAAATGAAGCCGACCAGAACCGCCCGCCGCTGGACCGTTCCGGTTGCCATCCTCGGCGGGTGGCTCCTGGTCGGGGTCGTCAGCAGCAGCCTGTCGCTCAGCATCTGGCAGGAGGAGCATCTCCAGATTGGATTTGTCCTGGCGCTGGTGCTCACTCTGCCTTACTGGCTCTTCTGGCCGCTGGTCACTCCGATCATCACCTGGCTGGCCCGGCGGGCTCCCCTCGACGCCGATCGATGGCGCCGAAGCGCCGCGATTCACCTGCTGGCCTGCCTGGCGATCGGAACAGTCCACGCCGCGCTGTACATTGCCCTCTTCAGGAACAACTTTCCTTTCCCGGCATCGGAGGCGACTCCCACCTTCGCAGCCTTGTTCAGCTCCTATCTGAAAAACCGGTGGCAGCTCGAGTTGCTGGTATACTGGGCGATTCTCGGTGCCGTCCACGCAGTAGCGTACTACCGGGAGGGCCAGGAGCGCTCCATTCGTGCCAGTGCTCTCGAGGCACAGCTGGCCCAATCCCAACTGCAGGCGCTGCGGATGCAGCTGCACCCCCATTTTCTCTTCAACACACTGCAGGCTGTCTCCGTGTTGACGGTCGAGAACCCTCG
>JBDTRF010000326.1:0-3755 GCA_039931815.1 Gemmatimonadota bacterium | reverse complement strand
CTCAACTCACCTTCAAGCAAGGATCATTGTGCGACCATTCCCATCCCCAAGCTCGTTCGGGGCTCTGCGTCAGTTGAGCGAGCGCGGCGTGATTACGATTGCCGTGAGTTTTGTGCTGGCCTCGGTGAGCCAGGCGCAAAGCGTTCCGGTAAGCGCCATCCGGCGGCTCGATCTACGCCATCCCGCCGAGTACCCGCTCGCTGCCGGAGAATCCCATTCTTATGTCGTGTCGATGCGCGCGGGGACGGTACTCCTGGCCACGGTGGACCAGCGAGGGATTGACGTGATCGTCCATCTGGTTGCCCCGGACGGCAAGAAGCTCGAGGACATTGACTCGCCCAACGGCAGAAAGGGGCCGGAGCCCATTGTGCTGCATGCGGCGGTAAAGGGTGAATACCGAATCGAAGTGGCGCCATTTGAGGGAGATACTTCCTCTGGTGGACGCTATGGGATCTCGGTTGAAGCCGTGGTGACCGCGCGTCAATACGCCGCTCGATTGGAGGCAGCATGCGCTGCGGCACGGGCCCAGCGGGTGGCCGTAGTGGCCTGGCTCAAGGAGGACGCGATTCCCTTGACGGGAGCTTTGCCCGGCACCGACCTTGGCGACATTGCTCCGTTCAAGAGCGCGCTCCTGGGGGTAGACATCGTTGGCCTGGGTGAAGCGAGTCACGGTTCCCGCGAACTGTTTCAGCTGAAGACCCGGATGGTCGAGTTTCTGGTCCGGCAAATGGGATTTCGGGTGCTTGCCCTGGAACTCGATTATGTCGCGAGTCTCCGGATCGACACCTACGTCCGAGGCGTATCCGTTGACACGGCCTTCCTCCTCAAACCCTGGGACACGGAAGAGTTCACCGGCATGCTGGCGTGGCTCCGCGCCTACAACGCGATGGTCCCCGACAGTGAAAAAGTGAGCGTGACTGGAATCGACGGACAGGATCGGGTCACCGGAAGGGCTGAATTACTGGAGTATCTGAAGCGTGTGGCCCCGGAACAGGTTGCCCACGTCGATTCGCTGTTCAGCGATAGTACTTTTCCGGCCAGGCTGGAGCCGGCGCGCGCGAATGATCTTCAGCGTCAGTACGCCGACCTCTTCGCATTCATGGATCTGAACGGAGCTCGCTTCATCCCTGGTTCGAGCAGGGCGGAATATGAATCCGCCCGGGAGATCGCCCGCATGCTGCTTCAGCCGGGGTACATCTATGCCGGAACGGACATGTCGGGCGTGACTCGGCGCGATGAATTCATGGCCGATAATTTTCGCCGGCTGGTGGACCGGTCTCGACCGGGCACGCGGTTCATACTCTGGGCCCACAATGCTCATGTCGAATCGTCCACCAATGGCTTCCCCCGCATGGGGAGTTTTCTCCGGCAGCTGTATGGCCATCGATATTACGCCCTGGGTTCAACCTTTGAGGACGGCGAGTTTCAAGCCTGGGATGAGAAGCGCACGGCCGCGGGGAAATTTGTGCTGAAATCCTATCAGGCTCCGCCTGCACCGGAGGAATCCACCGAGTGGTATCTCTCACAGGCGGGTCGCGACATGCTGCTGATTGATTTTCGCGCCGCGAGCACGAAGGATGCTGCCAGGGAGTGGCTTGCGAAACCGCGCCTGACCCGGGTGATTGGCGCGGTGTTCAGCCTCGGGATGATGGGCGGTGGATATGGCGGCGCCGAGCGACTGCACGACCAGTTCGATGGGATGCTGTTTACCGTGAAATCCAGCCGGGCTCGTCCCACCCGGCGGATGATGGACCAGTACCAGGATCTGCAGGCCCCAATCACATCTACGGGCGACCAGTAGGAAATCAGGGAGAGCGCGGCCGTCATGGTCCTGAAAGCAGCGGTGCTTTCATATTGATTCGTTTTGTAACCGCAATAACATTCCGGGTGCCGGGTACGTGATGTACCAGGCGCCTGGAACCTTACCATTACGGGAAAGATTGTATGGAAGCGCTCTACTACGCCGATATCCGCGATCTCAGTCCGCGCATTCGAAATCGTGAAATCTCTCCGGTTGAGGTTGTCCGCACGTCCCTCGATCGAATCGAACGACTCAATCCATCACTGAATGCCTTTATCACCGTTCTGTCGGAGCAGGCTCTGAGCCAGGCTCACGCTGCGGAGGAGGATCTGGCCCGGGGGAAGTGGCGCGGCCCGTTACATGGAATTCCAGTGGGGATCAAAGACATGTTTGACACCGCGGGAATTCGGACAACCGCGGCGTTCGAGCACTTCCAGGATCGGGTACCGACGAAAGACGCGGTCACTGTCAGCCGGCTCAAGCAGGCTGGTGCCATCATTGTTGGCAAGATGAACATGCATCAGCTGGCGATGGGGACGACATCAACCGTGAGCTTTTCTGGACCGGTGCACAATCCGTGGAACGCCCGGTACGTTGCTGGCGGTTCTTCCGGTGGCTCGGCGGCTGCGGTTTCGGCGGGAATGTGCTACGCCACGGTCGATACCGACGCGATCGGGTCGTGTCGCTTGCCGGCGTCGTGCTGTGGTGTCACGGGATACAAGGGCACCTACGGACTGATCAACGGCAAGGGGATCCTGGATGGTGAACCGGTGGAGGAGCCGATCTTGCGCCTGGCCCACGTGGCCATCACGACACGCGGGGCAGGGGACGCGGCATTGATGCTTGACGTGCTTGCCGAGCGGGAGGGAGGATCCGCGGCGTACTTTGCAGGCCTGGACGATGCGGCCCCGTTGCAGATCGGCGTCGCCACCAATTTCCAATCGACGGGCGATGTCGGATACCGCTTCTCCCTCGCGGTCGAGGAGGTTCGCCAGCTTGGCTATCCGATGATTGACGTGAGGGTGCCAATCGAGAATCCCGGGTTCGACGTTCACAATATTGAAGCGGACCGGCGCATGATTGCGGGCAATCTCTTTCGCGACTGTGACGTCGTGATACTGCCCACCTGTGCCGCTCCCACTCCGGCCATTCGTGATGCGATGTCCAATCCGCTGGCCGTTTCTCCGGAGAATACGCTGTTCGCCAATTATTACGGCCTGCCGGCGATCAGTGTCCCGTCCGGATTCAACGGAAATGGGCTCCCATTCGGGCTGCAGATCGTCGGCCGTCCCAATCAGGACGCGGTGGTTCTTCGAGTGGCGGATCAGTATCAGCATGCGACGGGCTGGGCCCGGAAGCATCCGCTCGACTAGGAGAATCGTTAAGGAAGATGAATCTCGAATCCCGAAAGACCTGCTGGCGGGATTCGTCCGCGCTCCGAGCCTGGTCCCGTCCCGAAAGCGCGCTGGTGGAGCTTCGCCCCAGCCTGGATCGGCTGTCGGTCGGCAAATCTGCTGATCCGCCTCTCGCCTTCCCCGGGCCGGGGGATGGGACGCGGCGGGGCGATTCGCTCCCCTCCTCTTTCGCAAACCCGCATTCTATTTACATTTAGATCGTCCCCACCGGCTTCTCCGGTTATGAGAGGACCCTCTGCACATGGACACTGGTATCACACACTCCGACGATCCAATCGACCGCCTCCTGCAGGAGCGTCAGCAGTATGCGGTATGGCTGGCCAAGCTCGACTCCACGGGCGAGGCCGTGCCGGAAACGGTGCGCGTCCGGGTTCGCTCCGACTACTTGGCTCGACTCGAGGCGGTCATTGAGCAGCTTCGCACTCATTCGCAGGGGTTGGGTCAGCAACTCGACCGGCATAAGGAAACCCGCTCGGAGCTGCTGACGCGGGAAGCCCAGGCGCGGGAGATCATGTCCGAGGCCGAAGTTCGTCATGCAG
>JBDTRF010000325.1:0-3757 GCA_039931815.1 Gemmatimonadota bacterium | reverse complement strand
TCCGGCGGCGGGCCCGAGTTGAAAAACTGCGCATCTCGAACCAGCTGTTCCGGATGCTTGCCCCATTCATCGGCCTGCCCCATTGTCGGCTCCGTGAAATTGTTGCGTGTGTGCTGGTGAACCGTCTATCGCCCATCGCCGCGCCTGCCCCAACATGATTGCGGTCCAACCAGAGCAATCCGCTTGTCCCTGGCAGACACGCGATAGGCGATAGACGATCCGCGATTAGTGCGACAAATAGATCTGATCAAAGATGCCGCCATCAGCGAAATGCGTGGCGTTGGCGCGGGCCCAGTCTCCAAACACCTCTTTCAGCGTGAACATGTTCAACTTGGGAAAGGTGCTGGCATAACGAGCCGCGACATCCGGGTTCCGGGGGCGATAGAAGTTCCGGGCAATAATGTCCTGGCCCTGGTCGGTGTAGAGATACTCGAGATACGCCTGCGCCACCGCCCGGGTCCCATGTCGAGTGGCATTCCGCTCCACGACGGCCACCGGCGGCTCGGCCAGGATGCTCACCGAGGGAATGACGATATCGTACTTGCCAGCTTCCTCCTTCATCGCGAGCAGCGCCTCATTTTCCCAGGTGACCAGGACATCCCCGATGCCGCGTTGAATGAACGTCGTCGTCGCTCCCCGCGCACCGGCGTCGAGCACCGGAACGTTTCGGTAGAAACGGGTGACAAAATCGCGGGCCTTGGCTTCGTCTCCGCCCGGCTTCCGGAGAGCGTAGCCCCAGGCGGCGAGGTAGGTCCAACGCGCGGCGCCGGAGGTCTTCGGATTGGCCGGAATGATCGAAATGCCGGGGCGCACCAGGTCATTCCAGTCCCGGATGCGCTTGGGATTCCCCTTCCGGACCAGGAAGATAATGGTTGAAGTATAGGGAGAACTGTTCTCCGGTAAACGGGTCTGCCAGTTGGGCGGAAGCAGCCGAGCCTGCGCGGCAATGGCGTCAATGTCATAACCGAGAGCCAGGGTGACCACGTCGGCTTCGAGTCCGTCGATCACCGATCGAGCCGACTTGGCGGACCCGGCGTGCGACATGTTTACGGTGACGACCTGTCCCGTTTTGCCTTTCCAGTAGGTGGCGAAGGCCGCGTTGAACGCCTGATAGAGCTCCCGGGTCGGGTCGTAAGAAACGTTGAGCAGGGTGACTGGCTTCGCGGCACCCTGCCCCGACGCCGAAGCGGCCGAGGCAAGGATAAGCCCGATGGTCAGAAGAGTGCGCTTGATCATATTCGAGGTGCCCCGGTAAGTGGTTCAGTATCGGATGGTGTCCGACGAAGGCCGGCAAAGCCGGCCGTTCGTTGTCGGCTAGAAGTTGAATTGCACACGGGAGAACAGGACCTTCTCGGTCTCACGATCACCGATCGCCGCACCACCCTTGAACCGGGTGCGCTCGAAGCTGGTGACCAGCTTGATATTCCGATTGAGATACCAGTTGAAGCCAAGTCCAAGGCCGCGGGCTTCCCGGGCCGCCGCGGTCGAATCAGCGAACACCGGAAACGCTTCGTCTCCCACCGTGAGCTGGCCATACCGGGCGACGAACTCGAGGGCGCCCCAGCCGCCACGCTTCGGATCAAAGACCTTGCGGGGAGCGACACCACGGAAGCTGGCATTCCCTCCGAAGATCACGAGGTTCCCACCCACCTGCCACGCATTCACCGTGACATTCGCGCTGCCCAGGGTGTCGCGGGTCACCCGGTGCTTCGAGCTGACGTACTCGCCAAAGACGCCGAATCGTCCCGCGTAGAAGTACCCCTGGGGCGAGATGCGAGTCTGCCGGCCGTCGGCGATCGTGGTGCCTGAGGCGGCATTGGTATTCCGAAAGGCAAAGAAGGTGTTCTGACCAGCGCTCTTATAGGTCCCGAGTTGACTGCCCGCTGTGGTCGGCGCGCCGACCGTATTGCCAACGGAGCCGGCGATGCCGAATCCCAGGCCGGAAAGCGTTGAACCTGTCTTGTTGCGGAAGGGCTGGAAGAAAATCCGCCCGATCGCATCCAAGTCATCGTTCACATCGCCATCGCCAAGACTCACATCAGGCACGCCGTTCATCGCGGCGACGGCATAGGAAACGACACCTTTGAACAGATCCCCCGAGACCTGGAAGCCGATATCCCGATTGGGCACGAGGTTGGTCGGCAGTCCGCGTTCGGCGAACGAGATCTCCGTGGCCGACTGCAGCCGCTCCTGGCCGACCGGCGGCTTGAACTTGCCCGATCGGATCTTGAAGCCCGGAGCAAAGCGGGCCTCGACATAGGCGTCCTGAAGCACCGTGGTTCCAGCGCCGAAATCAGGCATGATCCGGAGGTCATAAATCTTGAATACCGTGGCCTCGAGAATTGGCCGCACCCGCCGCAGCAGGAGCTGATTCGTGTTTGGCTTGAGGGAATCGCCGAAGAAATAGCGTCCATCGCTGTGCACGTAGCCCCGGATCCGAAGGGAGAATGCGTTATCGGCGGAGCGGATTGAAAAACCCCCCGCCCCCGCCGCAATGACTGGCTTTGCCGCCTCGGCAGTCTTCACGCTGTCCAGCCAGATCTCACGAAGCCGCTCTGAGACCATGATCCGCTGTTCCAGGCGTTCAATCCTGGCGGCCGTCGAGGTTTCCGCCTGGTCCTGGGCCCTCGCCTGTGGCGTCAAGGCAGCATTCAGACCAACCAGCGCTACAATTGCCAACCCGATCCGTTGCATACATCCCCCTGTGCTTAGCGGGCTTTCCGGTTTGTCCGGTCAAGCCCGTCAGGTCATGACGTCTGATGATTTGGCCGGGCGGTTCAACCTGGATTGAGCTATCGTCCGCTGGCGCTGCGAAAACTGATCATCGGGCTAATTCTTTATTCAGCCTGACTTTCTCCCATCGTTCGATGGCAACAATGCGCCCATCATGAATCACAATTTCAACGGCTCCATAGCGAATCGACCGGATGGCCTTAAGGACCGCGTCGGTCGTAGCGACATCGAGTGATGAGCCGCCAGGAGGGTTCTTCATGAGATTCATTCTGGTGGTGGAATGAATAGTCTAGTATTTCCATGGACTATATCAAGCAAGGGGAATGCCAAGGCCAACCTCTACCAGGAAGGATGCTCTCCTTCCTTATATCAGTTTGACTCTGACGATTCGGTGGTGGGAACGGTGACGGCGGAGTGTTGGGCTAATACGACGAGTTTGTGCGCCAGGGTCTCGGGTGAAAAGGGTTTGACCAGGTACGAGCTGACCCCGGCTTCGGCGGCGGTCTTGACGTCCGTTTCCGATGTCCGGCTCGTCACCATGAGTACGCTGACCCGTTTCGTTTCCTCCGCCCCGCGGAGGCGACGGATCAGTTCAATCCCGCCCAAGGTCGGAAGATTCCATTTCGTCACCACGAGGTCGAGACTTCCATCGGCCAGCTGGAGCGCCTGTGGTCCGTCCGGCGCATGCAGGATCTCGCCGAATCCCGCCTCCCGCAGCGCTTTCTCCAGGATGCGTCGCATCGTGGTCGAGTCGTCGACAATGAGGCAGCGCATACCGTGCGTTTACGCCCGGTCGGTGTCCAGGTGATCCATGACGCGACGGCTTACCTGATCCAGCACGTCGGGCTTGTCGTAGAAACGTTCGGCAATGCGGCGCCCCAACTCCCTGATCTGGTCAGGAGGAAGTTCCCCGGCCGGGGGGGCTTCGGCAGTCGCCCGAGCCTGTAGCTCGCGAGCCGCCGAGGACACGTTCACATTGTCGGACGGAATTTCGGTAACCGGGACCTGGCTCTTGGTGGCTTCG
>JBDTRF010000324.1:0-3762 GCA_039931815.1 Gemmatimonadota bacterium | reverse complement strand
CTTCGTTCCCCCGGACCGCTGGAAGGGACGCCTGACCCTTGAGCGGGGTCGTGCCGCCATCGACGGAGCCGGACTTGATGGGTTCGATCATGGTGTTCTAAAGGTTGGGGAGATGAATATCACCCGGCCGGACTATAGGAGAGAGTATCGTCCTTCACCTGCGAAACTTTAGCAAGCCTCTAACCTCTTATGCTGCAGCGTTTTCCACCAGGCCGGCCGCCACGTTGCGGTTGATGTCCACCAGCAGGCGAAGTTTTTCAGGATCGGGATCTCCCAACAGCTCGAACGTTCGCTTATCCACACAGGCGCTCAGACGAAGCAGATTGTCCCGCAGCGGCGGGTCGATGGGATTTCCGGGACGGCTGAGTTCGGCCTGAAAGAAGGTCCACAAGCGCTGGTTATAGTGCAGCGCGTGTTCCAACCGGGTCGAGCGATCCACCTGGTCCCATTCCTGGCGACACGTTTCGAGCATGCGCGCGGCTTTGAAAAGCGCCGTGGCTTCGAGCTGCCGACTCGACACCGAGGTCTTGCCGGCGGCTTCGTACGCAGCACCAGGGCTATTGAACATGGGACATCAGCTTTCGTTCGTGCTGGATGAGTTCCCCAGCCACTTTGAGCGCGCGGTAATATTCTTCCCTGCCCAGCAGGATATTGATGCGCCGGATGAATTTCTGGCAGCTTGGAGCGGCGGCGACGACCTCGGAAACGAGTATATCATACGTCGCGAGATGTCGTCCGAGTTGCTGGGGCTGAATATACATGAGCTGCAGGGCCAGGTAGATCCGCTGGCATGGAGTCCGAACTTTTCTCGGGCTGAGTATATCGGATTCCCGAAGAACGGGGACGGTATTTTCTACGACCAGGCTGGTGCGGCCATCGCCATTTCGGACAACGCTGCCTCCGATAATGACCCGCTCTCCGGGCTTGAGACTCAATCGCAGGGCCATCGGAGGATCTCCTTCGTTTAGTGCTCGCCAGCTTCTGGCGGTGCGGTAGTGTGAGAGCGGGAAGAACCGCCGCGACTGCGCGACGGTTCCCCCGGTATTTCCCTCGCGCTTAGAACAGCTTGAGGATGCTCTGCTGCGCCTGCGACGTCAGGCTCAGTGCGCTGATGCCGAGCTGCTGGCGGGTCTGCAATGCCAGCATGTTGGCGCCTTCCTCGTTCTGGTCGGCCGCGGTCAGCTTGTCCGCACCGGCAGTCAGAGTGTTGATCATCGAAGCGACGAAGTCCTGGCGGGCGGAGATGACGCCGTTGTTGGAAGCCAGGGTCGAAGCCTGAGTCCGAAGGGTGCTCAACGCGGTGCCAAGATCGGCGACGGCCGCATCGATGTCCACATCGGCAACCCACGAATTGGCGGCCGCGGCGATTCCGAGACCGGTGCTGGACGAATCTGCGCCGGTGATGGTGAGGCTCGAAGTACCGGACTCGTTGAACTCAACAACCAGGGAATTGCCCGCGGAGGCAAGGAAGTTGGTGCCCTTGTAGCCGGCGTCCCCTGCGAGCTGGTCGATCTGAGTCATCAACCCACCGAACTGGGTGGCCAATGCCGCACGATCCGTCGCAGTTCCACTGCGGGCGGCGGTCGCAAGACCCTTCGCCTGCTCGATCAACTTGGTGATGGCGGTAATGCCATCGCTCGCGGCCTTCACCGTCTGGATCGCTTCGCCCATGGACTGCTTCCGGGCCGCGAGATCGCTCGCATGACCCATGTGGTCCTGCGCCGCAAAGAACGCCGCGGCATCATCCGACGCGCTGTTGACCTTCTTGCCCGTCGAAAGACGGTCGGAAGTCCGGTTGAACAGGTCGTTAACCGACTGCAGGTTGGACAGGTTCGACCGCATCGCGCTGGTGAGGGAGATATCGCTCATCGACATGGTGGTAACCCCTTTCTAGGGTGGTCCTTCTGGTTCCAGGGCTTCTGCCCCGTTTGCCGGCGTTGTTGCCGACAAACCTAGAGTCGGACCCGCCCTCCGAAACTTTAGGCCATGTTCACCTTCATACTTCAGACGAAAGCGGCGCCCTCAGTCAATTCCTGAGCGGCGCCGCGCCTTGCCTTTTCCATTATACGGGTTATCTCAAGTAATCGAGCAGCGATGTCGATATAACCCTTGCGATGGCCGCATAGGCTCGTTCCAGCGCGGATTGGGCTGTCACCAGCCTGATCGATGATTCGGCCGGATCGGCATCGCGAATCTCCCCTCGTCGATCCTGAAGTACGCCGGCCATTCGACCGAGGTAGGCGCTGACGTCGATCAACTGTCTCTGGCGCGATCCGGTTTCCGCCTGGGCCACGAGCGCGCCGGTCTGGGCGGCATCGAGCGCCACGCCTGCTGCCTGGACCTGGGCTGAGGTGCCGGTCTGAAGAGCCACGGTCAACGCATCGAGTGCCTGGATGGTCGGCGCAATGATCTGATCGCCCGTATGATTGCCGGCCAGGGTTGTGCCCTCGGCGATCTGCGTCTGTCGGACCGTCGTGTCGCCTTGATAGATGCCGGTCGCTGGGAACGGCGTGGTCGTGGTCTGACCGCCAGCGAAGATGTATTCGGTACCAATCCTGGTGTTGCCGAGGGCAAGCACCGACACTCGAAGCTGAGAGACGGTGGCCACCGCGGCGAGCCGGAGTGGATCACCCGGCAGCTGGGTTGCCGCGGAGACGGTGAGATCCTTGGCGGTGCCCACGATGCCTCGAAGGTTGGTAAGTACGGCATCTTCGGTCGCCAGGCGGGTTGAAGCGGTTACACCGTTCCGGCGAAACTGCTCGATATCCCGAAGCTGACCGTCCATGTGCAGAATTTGCCGGGAGCCGACCGGATCGTCCGACATGGTCGTGACCTTCCGACCGGAGCTCAACTCCTGCTGGGCCCGCGAAACCGCGTCCAGGTTGGTGCGAACCCCTTGCAGTGCAGTCTGTTGACGGATGAAATCGGTAATACGCATGGCGACTCCAACAAGGTAAGTAGACCCTAGAGTCGTCCCAGATTTGCAAAACTTGAGCCGGGACAAACCCGGCAGACGATACTCTCTCCACCCCTTCAGGAGTTTATGCCGACGATTCTCTGCATCGATGACGAGCCTTCCGTTGGGGTCGTGCTGGAGAATGGTCTCGAACAGCTGGGACACGAAACCGTCCTGGCGTCGAGTGTGGATGAGGGCATGCAGCAGGTGAACCGCCAACCGTTCGACCTGATTATCAGCGACTATCGCATGCCGAACGCGACCGGACTGGACCTGCTTCAGCGGCTGCGCGAGCAGGGCTATGACATACCTGTCATCATCATGACCGGGTATTCCAGCATCGAGCACGCCGTGGTGTCGATCCGGCATGGCGCGGTGGACTACCTCACCAAACCGCTTCGGCAGGAAGCGCTTCGCATCGCGGTGACTCACGCGATCGAACTGGTGCGCCTTCGGCGGGAGAACGAACGATTCAGAAACGAAATCACGTCGCTCCGGGGGCCCGGCTCCATCATTGGCGCCACCCCGATCATGCAGGCCATGCTCGAGATGATTGCCACCGTGGCGCCGACTCGTGCCACGATTCTCCTGGAAGGTGAATCCGGCACCGGTAAGGAACTGGTCGCCCGGGCCGTCCACGAACAGAGCGGACGGGAAGGACAATTCATTACCGTCAACTGTGCCGCGTTGCCGGAAGGACTGGTCGAGAGCGCCCTGTTCGGTCACGAGCGTGGAGCGTTTACCGGCGCAACCGCCCGAACCCAGGGGGCATTCGAGCGGGCACATAAGGGTACCCTGCTGCTCGA
>JBDTRF010000323.1:0-3775 GCA_039931815.1 Gemmatimonadota bacterium | reverse complement strand
TAGAGCCGGTAGTAACCAATCCTGGTTCGCGAAGCTCCGGCGGGAACCCCACAGCCGCAATCCATCGTCCCCTTGAGCCCCGCGTTCACCACGACCCGCAGGGATCGATCGGTACCGTTGGTAACCAGCGGGGTGAAAAAGGTTCCGTCCGCCGTTCGACTGGTCACGGTTAACCGCAGCACCCGCCCGGCCTTCTCGGGGCGAAGAGTACCCTGCATCGGCTCGCCCAGGGGCAGACCCGACGGGCCCATCGGCTGAACCATGTACCATTGGATAAATGCGTTCTTTCCCTTGCGGGAGAGTTCGAGCTTGCGTTCCTGGCCCGGCGGAATTTCCGCGGTGGAATCTCCCAGAACAACCCTGATCGGTTCCACCAGCTGATTCACGACGGTCAGGGTGGAGCCGCCTCGCAGCAGCATGAACGCGGCGACACCGATCGCGACCAGCAGCAATACGATGGGAAGCCCGAGGCTGCGACGCTGGGTGGGTGTCGGCGTCGTATCGAGCGAGGCGACTGGACGTTCCTGGCTTGGGATCACGGTGGTTTTCTCCTCCCCCTGGATGCGGCGGGCGACTTCCCCGGCGCTGACGGCACTCTGCCGGCCTGATGCGCGACCGACGCTCAATGCTTCGAGGACGGCGGCCGCCGATTGGTATCGCTCGTCCGGTCGTTTGGCCAGCAGCCGAACGATGACGTCGGAAAGCCAGCTGGGAATTCGTGCGTTCTTGAGACTGGGCCGCGGCACCGGCTCAGCGATGTGTTTGCCGACAATTTCCTGGGACGAATCACCCTCGTATGGCGGGGCGCCCGTCAGCATCTGGTACAGCACCGCGCCGGTGGCATAGAGGTCCGCCCGGTGGTCGAGGTCTCCCTGTCCCAGCGCCTGCTCCGGTGCCATATAGTGCGGCGTTCCCAGGGTGAACCCGGTGGCGGTGAGGCCACCCGCCGCGTCGCCCACCTGCTTGGCAATGCCGAAGTCCACCAGCAGCACGCGCCCGTTGCTGCGTTGAATCAGGATGTTCTCCGGCTTGATATCACGATGAACCAGCCCCAGCGCATGCGCATGGTCCAGCGCTTCCAGAACCGACCGAATGATCAGGAGCGCCTGGTCCACGTCGAGCGATGGTCGAGAACGGAGCAGCTCCTTGACGGTCTCGCCTTCCACCAGGGGCATCGCATAGTAGACCAGGCCCTCGCCTTCGCCGACAAAATGAATCGGAAGGATGTTGGGATGATCCAGCCGGGCGAGGGTCCGGGCTTCCTGCTTGAACCGTGCGATCATCCCGCTGGTCCAGGCGATCTCGGGGTGCAGCACCTTGACGGCGAGTCGCCGATGCAGGTCGTTGTCGAAGACTTCGTAGACCTCGGCGAAACCGCCTTTCCCCAGCGTTCCCCGCACGGCGAACTTGGGGCCGAGCGCCCGGGCCAGGCGATCCCTGACGGGCAAATCGGCGTCGGATATTCCAGTGGCGGGAGTCGCACCGACGGGCGTCCCGCACGAGGCGCAGAAGAGCGCATCGGCCGGGAGCAGAGTCTGGCAGGTAGGACAGGTGAATGAAGCCACAGACAGAATTTAGGGGTGTGAGGCCCAGCGGGGCAGCGGGGAGGCGAGGAAGCAGGAGAAGTCAGGAAGGCGGTGTCCGAAGTCCCTCACTGATGTTGCGCCAGGGACTCCCCGTCGGCGAGCATCCATTCTTCGATTTTGCTGTCTGCCATGTCCGGCAATCCCGAAGGCTTTACGCCTGGATTGTCTCAGCTGATCGTCAGCAATCGGGCAACGCTCGCCACCTGGGAGGCCCAACTTGTGGCCCGGCGAAAGACAGACGAGTGCTCCGATCACGAACCGTTCATCCTCCGGGTCTGGCAGCAATCCCTGAGTGCCTCAGAAGCCGCTGCAACATCATTGCCTTCCATTCCCCGCTTCCTCCCTGTCAGGCTACTTTGGATTATGGACCAAGCCGCGAACCTGATGCTCATCACCGGAGCACTCCTCATTGCCGGGGTGCTCTCGAGCCGATTGTCCACTCGCTCCGGCGTGCCGCTCATCGTGCTCTTCGTCGCCGTCGGTTTGCTCGCCGGCGAGGAGGGGCCCCTGGGGATTCCCCTCAATGATGCGCCCCTGACCAGTGCGATATCCATCGGCCTCCTCGCCCTGATCCTGTTCGACGGCGGTCTCGGAACGCCAGTACGGCAGATTCGTCGAGTGGCCGGGCCGGCCATCCTGCTCAGCACGGTGGGAGTCGTCGTGTCTGCCGGAATCACCGGTGCGGCAGCGGTCCTGCTCCTTGGCTTCAGCTGGACCGAAGGATTGTTGCTCGGAAGTATTCTTGGCTCAACCGACGCGGCCGCGGTGTTCGCCACTTTTCGAGGGCGCGGCTTCACCCTGCCGGAACGGCTACGCGCGACACTGGAAGTGGAATCCGGCCTCAATGATCCGATTGCAATTTTCCTGGTTGTCACCCTCACAGGCATGCTGGCCGGGGCCGCCGCGCCGGCGTGGTGGACGCTGGGAACTTCCTTTCTCCACGAGATGGGAGTGGGTCTCGTGGTGGGCGGCGGACTGGGCTGGCTTTCGAGCGCCACCATGCGGCGGCTGCACCTCGATGTCGCCGGGCTGTACCTGGTCTTCTCTCTCGCGTCGGCCTTGCTTGCCTTTGGCGCCGCCCAGGTCCTGGGGGGGAGCGGCGTGATTTCGGTCTATGCTGCCGGCGTGATGATTGGTCACGCGCGGCTGCCGTTCGAACGCGGCATTCGCCGGTTTCACGATGGTATCGCGTGGATCGCGCAGGTCGGCGTGTTTGTACTCCTTGGTCTCCTCGCTTTTCCCAGCCGGCTGGTGGCGGTGGCCCCGAGTGGCCTGGCGATTGCCGCGGTGCTGGTCCTGGTCGCCCGGCCAATATCGGTCTGGATCACGACGCTCGGGTTCCGATATGACTGGCGTGATCGACTGATTATTGCCTGTGGTGGTCTGCGTGGTGCCGTGCCCGTCATCCTGGCCACGATACCCTTAGCGGCGGGTTTGCCGGGCGCCGCGACGATCTTCAACCTGACGTTTTTCGCGGTGATCATCTCGGTCATCGTCCAGTCAACGCTGCTTCCTCCCCTGGCCCGCCGGCTGGGCCGCCTTGAGACTGAGAGCGCCGATGCGTCCGTGTCACTCGAGTTGACGGCTCTCCGGGAGACGGGACAGGAGCTGCTGGGCTATATGGTGGAACCGGACAGCACTGCGGCAGGGCAACCGATTCGCCACCTCCCACTTCCTTCCGACGCACTCGTCGTGCTCGTGGTTCGTGGCACCGAGGTGATCCCACCCCGCGGCAGCACCGTCCTCGCTCCCCGGGACCAGGTTTATGTGCTCAACGCCGTTTCCTACCGCCGGATCGTAGCCGAGGTTTTTACCACCCGCCGACCGGACGAGTCATCACTCGGCGGAACTCACGAGTTCAGCCTCGATGCGCGCCTGGCGACAGTCGGAGATATCGAGGACTTCTATGGGCTGGAACTCGGCCGCGCCCCGGATGAGCCGCTGGTGGATTATCTCGATCGAACGATGGAAATGCCGGTGGCGCCCGGCGTGCATGTCCCGCTGGGGCGGAAGAGCGGTGTCAATCTTGTGATCCTCTCGGTTCAGGATGGGAAACCACACCAGGTCGCGGTGGAACTCGATGAGACGACGGAGCACTCGACGGCGCCGGCCGGACCAGTGCCTCCCCGGGTCTTGCCGGATCCGCCAGCGGATATAGAGTAAGAGAAACCGGAAAGGAGTGCCCTCGT
>JBDTRF010000322.1:0-3808 GCA_039931815.1 Gemmatimonadota bacterium | reverse complement strand
GCCGGCGGTGGTAAGCTGGTTGCGACCGCTTGCCTCGCTCACCGCCTTGGCGACGCCGAAGTCCATCACCAGCGCATGCCGGCCCGAGAGCATCACGTTGTCCGGCTTCACATCGCGGTGCACGACGCCGCGGCCGTGGGCATAGCTCAGCGCATCCACGACCTCGCTGATCAGCTTGACGGCTTCGTGCACCGGCAGCTCGCCCTGCTTCACCAGTCGATCGCGCAGCGACTGGCCGTCCACGAACGGCATGACATAGAAGAGAAATCCCTGGGCTTCGCCCGATTCGAGCAGCGGCAGGATGTGGGGGTGCTGCAGCTGGGCGGCGATCCGAATCTCGCGGAGAAATCGATCGGAGCCGATCGAGGCCGCCAGCTCCGGACGCAACACTTTGATCGCGACCTTGCGCTCGTGCCGGAGGTCATCGGCGAGATAGACCGTGGCCATACCGCCCGCGCCGAGCTCACGCTCGAGGCGGTAACGGTCACTCAGCGCCGACTTCAGGCTTTCAATCATCGTGTCACGATCGCCTGGTACACGAGCGCCTGGAACTTGCCCGCCAGGTCCAGACCGCTGCCGCCGAATTGCTGCACCATGAAGAGCGCGACGAGATCCTCACCGGGATCCACCCAGTAGACAGTTCCGTAGGCACCGCCCCAGCCAAAGCGTCCCACTGAGCCGTACTCACCGGCGAGTCCGGGTTGTTCCAGGATATCGAAGCCGAGTCCGAAGCCGCGCTGGGTTCCGCCATAGACGGAGTCTTCGACCTGGCTCGTGGTCATCAGGTGGACGGTGGCCGGACTCAGCAGGTGCACCGCACCGCGCGAACCCTTATTCAGCAGCATCTGGAGAAATCGGCCGTAGTCGACGGCGGTGGAGACGAGACCCGCGCCACCGGAAAAGTTTTTCCGCGGGCCAGCCAGGTAATGCCCCTGCCCTCGCGATCCGTCGTCCGCCCGGCGGAGACCGCTGTCGCTCCCCATGTAGACCGCGGCGAAACGACTGGACTCGGACACCGGGGGAAAGAACCAGGTGTTGCGCATGCCGAGCGGTGCAAAGATGTGGATCCGGAAGAACTGGTCGAGCGGCATTCCCGACACGCGTTCCACGACGCAGCCCAGCACGTCCAGGTTATAGCCGTAGACAAAGCTGCTCCCCGGCTGCGCCACGAACGGCAACGTTCCGAGGCGCTCCATCGTGGTGCAGACCGGCTCGTCCTTGTCCGCGGTGTACCATCCCCATCCGGCGGCCGGTCCCAGCCCCTGCGCCCGATATCGTTCGGCCACGATCGAATCAGTCCCGTAGGAAATGCCCGCGGTATGCGTGAGCAGATCCCGGATGGTGATCGCTCGCGTTGCGGGAACCAGCAGGAGACCTGTGTCGCCCTTCTGCGCGACCATAGTATGCGCGAAGCTGGGGATATAACGGCTCACCGGATCACCGAGCGTAAGCTTTCCCTGTTCGACCAGCATCATGACCGCGACACTGGTGACGGCCTTGGTCTGGGAGGCAATCCGGAAGAGCGTGCTGGCCGTCATCGGGCGCTTTGCTTCCCGGTCGGCCTGGCCAAAGGCGTGGAGGTACGCGATCTGTCCGTGCCGCATGATCAACGCAACCGCGCCAGCGACCTTTTCGGAGTCGACATACTGCCGGAAAACGGTGTCAATACGCGCGAGTCTCGCAACCGAAAATCCGAGTGAGGCGGGATTGACGACGGGCGAGTCCTGGGCCATCATCGGATGGCCGAGCATCAGCAGCATCCCCGCTGCTCCGAGCAGGCGAGTACACGTCCGGCGCAGGTGCGTCATCATTGCCTCAGGGTTCACTGTGGAAAGAGCCCAAGCCGGGCCTGCCAGCGCGCCTGAAATACCGCGAGAGACATTCCGGAGGATCGTTCAATCGCCTCCGCCCAGTTGCCGGCCTTGATGGCGGGAAACAGCGCGACGGTCCGCTCCATTCCAATCGCGTCCACGAGATATTTCGTCATCGACTGGGCACAGGGATAAAACGTCGGCGCGACTTTGCGTCGCTCGGTCGTGAAGAGCGCATCGACGTAGCCCTTGTTGCCAATCACCCGAAGGATGTCGGCACGGTATTGATTGGGGGCCAGCCGCGCCGCACATGTACTGTCTGCCTTCGCCAGTCCTCCAACCTGAAAGACATCGCCCTCGTGCAGACCCACCGTCGAGGCGGCCATCTGCGCGAGCACGTCGGGCAGGCCCTCGGTCAACCAGAGCGGCCAGGCTTGAAATATCGCTTCGGCCTGGGCGGAGTCGGCATACTCGCTCTCGTAGAAAGGCGCTGGAGGTGCCAGCAGCTGGTGCGAGGCTTCGTGCAGATACGGGGCGGTTCCATTCAACGCCCGATGCACCGCAATGAAGACGGCATCGTTGTCTCCCGCATGAGAGATGATACTGTCGGGAACCAGGTAATACTGAATCGGCCGGTCCTCAATCCGTTGCCACGCCAGCTGTCCCCCGATCAGGCGGCGCAGCTCCGCCACACCCTGCTCAAGCGTATCGACGAGTGCCGCCTGGTGCGACGCCGGCATCAGATCGACAGGCGCGAAGACGACCACCTGGGAGCTCGCAATTCTTCGCCCATGGTCGCGCAGCGAGACAGCACTCGCCGAATCCGGACCATTCCAGTCCAGCTGCTGCGCTGGAACCTGCTGCGTCGACGGCTGGCGCGCCGGGGAAGCGCAAGCGCTGACAGTGAAAGCGGCAACCACGGCGAATCGTATCATTTTTTCCGTTCCATCAGTCCGGATATCAACACCATCGGGCCTGGTTCAACGACACGGATCACGTGTTCCATCGGGAGACCGGCGGGACGATCCACCCATACCGCCGGACCGTCGAAGGCGAATGAGCGCTCGATCGTGTTCAGCTCGGCTTTATGATGGAGACTCCTGTGGGGACTGCGACCGATCACCGCGGCGAGCTCCGGACGTATCACCTTGATCGCCACTTTGCGATCGTGCTTGAGGTCCTGGGCGAGATAGACGGTGGCCATACCGCCAGCACCGAGCTCACGTTCGACGCGGTAGCGGTCGGCCAGTGCGGCGGCGAGGCGTTCGGGAGGGACGATCACTTGACTCCGTCCACGGTGAAGAGGGATGAGAGGTAGTCCTCGATGACGTAGGCATACGCCTTCGGATCGTCCGCCAGCGTAGCAAAGGCCATTCGAATTCGTCCAGATGGACCCTCCGTCACCAAGTCGACGAGCGGTGTGCGGCGTCCGGTTGCGAGATCGAGCCGCCCCAGGCTGCCCGAAGTGACTTTCCCGACAACCAGGGACCGCCCATCCGGCGTCCAGCGAATCACCATTTCATTGATCCCCAGGCCGGGCACCACCCTTCCGCTATCTCCCGACACCGGGTAGAGCCGGTGACCGATAGACGGTCCGAAGGCTGCGATCACCTTGCCATCTGGAGAAATCATCCCCCGCCCGGTTCCCGGCGGCGTCACCGCCCGGCCGGCGCCTCCGGATAGCGCATGCACGTAGCAGCGCGATGCTTCACCTTCCCGGTTCCCGCAGACCAAGATGGAGTCCCCCTGGGGAAACCAGTCTACCCATCCAATGGACTGATAGGTGCCGACGTCGATCTTGCGTCCGGTGCCGATGCCAGTCGGATACACTACGACCGTGGCGGGTGTCGACGGAACGAATGCCAGGAGCGATTTCAGATCCGGCGAGAACGCGCCCACTCCCCCCGGCCCAAGTCGAGCCGCCTGCGCGCCGTTGGTCCGTTGCAGCATGACGTCATAATATGGACCGGCATCCATGCCGCCGTTGGTGAAGGCCA
>JBDTRF010000321.1:0-3837 GCA_039931815.1 Gemmatimonadota bacterium | reverse complement strand
TGAAGGGCGGCAGGCCAAAGTGCCGCTCCGCTGCTTCGAGCATCCGGTCGCCGTCTTTCCATCCACCATCCATCAGGGCGGAGCGCCGCATTGCCTTGGATCGGCGCAACGCGGTCGCGCCGTTCGGGTCCATCGACTTGGTGACGGCGGAGGTGGAGCTCAACATTTCCATGATGTATTCGTAGGCCAGGGCGAGGTGGCCTTCCACCACCTCATCGGTAAGATCCCAGCGGCTGACATCACGCGCCGCGCGCATGCCCGTCTGCCACGCCCGGCTTCGCGTGATATGCACCATCCCCCGGAAAATGGCGCGGTTGGTTTTGATGCTGAACAGCGTGGGGCTGATGATCTGGTCCAGGTGCGCGTCAGCCTGCGCATGATCCAGCATGATCAGGTCCCGCGCCTGGTGGGCATAATCGTCATCCAGGTGAGTCTCCACCCGGCTTTCCCAGTAGGAATGGCCAAACGACTTGGTGCTGCTGGTCAGGAGCAGCTGGCGGGGGACAAAGAAGTTGTGTGCGACGGTGTCGGCGGCGAGGTGGGCCAGGTAGCCCAATCCGAACGCGCGCATGGCGTCGGTCCGAGCCAGGTCATGCACTTCCTGTCCGACATGCCACGCATGCGAGTGGCGGTTGATGGGCGCGTATTTCTTGGCGAAGGACGTATCCGCCGCGATGTTCCCGTAAAGAAAATCAAAGGGAAATGCGCGAATCAGGTCGCCGACGGGAGAGGGCAGGGCACTGGCGGCATTGAGCACCGACTGGCCGAGAAACACGTGGGTACCGGGAGTCCAGGCGTACGCGGCGTGGGGGAGCACCATGAGTGCGACTCCAACCACAATGAACGCCAACGCCAGACGACCACCAACGCCCATCGGGCTGCTGCTGGCGCGTATCATCGCCGGGAGCGACCTCCGGGAAGGAAGCGACGAATCTTGCCGAGGAACCCGCCACCCGTTCGCACCGTGCGAACCAGGGTCGCGACGTCCAGTGCTGCTTCTTCCAGTTCCTCGTGAACGACTTCGTAGAGCGCATCGAGATCCTGCAGCCGCTCTTCGATTCGATCGGCACCGTTCCGCGCCCGTCGACGGAGTCGCCGGCTGGTTCGTACGATGGCGTCAGCCTCATTCTTGAACACGTCGACCACGCCTTTGCTCTTCTCTGCCACTTCACGCAGACTGCGGAAGGCGGGGAGCAGATCGTCGTCGAGTCCTCGCAGCACGTGACTGATCAGGCTCAGCTGCTTTGAACTGGATTTAAGAGCCAGGACCAGTCCGATGGCAATGGCAATAAACGAGAGGGCTATGATAACCAGGGAGATCGCCGCAACCGTTCCCACCCAGGTCGGGATGACCACCTGTGCCTGCAGCATGTTGGCCAGCACCATCGAACCACCTCCCCGAAACGGATTCGCCAGGATGACACGTTCAAAGATAACCATAGCACGGAATTGACCGAATACCGTGTGAGGTAGATCAACAGTCATCAAAATTCAGGCTTCTCCCGGCTTCCCCGACTCCCGCCCTCCCCGCTACCTTCCATCTCCTATGCCACCTCGCTTCCTCGTCCGCGGCGGCCGGCCTCTCAATGGGACCGTGCGCCCCTCCGGAAACAAGAACGCCGCACTGCCTCTTCTCGCCGCGACCCTGCTGGCCGATGGGCCGATCGTGCTGGAAAATATTCCCCGGATCCGCGACGTCGAGACCATGGTGGAGATCCTGGCGGACCTGGGTTCGCAGGTGACCTGGACCGGTCCCAATACCATTGCGGTGGACGGGCGAACCGCCAACCTCAAGGTGCTGGATCCCCGGCTCTGTTCCCGGATTCGTGCGTCCATCCTGCTGGCGGGGCCTCTGCTCGCGAGGTTTGGGTCGGTAACGCTGCCGCCGCCCGGCGGGGACGTCATCGGTCGCCGCCGTGTCGATACCCATTTCCTCGCGCTCGAACAGCTGGGGGCTTCGGTCAGCATGGGCGAGAGTTTCGAGCTCACCACCAAGGGACTGGTGGGCGCCGACATCTTCCTCGATGAGCCAAGCGTCACCGGGACCGAAAATGCGTTGATGGCCGCCGTGGCCGCGAAAGGACGCACCATCCTTCGCAATGCGGCGGCGGAGCCGCATGTGCAGGATCTCGCCCGGGCGCTGGTGGCGATGGGCGCCAAGATCGATGGGATCGGTACCAATGTCTACACCATCGAAGGCGGTGGACCGCTGCACGGTGCCACCTACGAAATCGGCCCCGATCATATCGAAATCGCGAGCTTCATCGGGCTCGCCGCCGCCACCAATGGGGCGATCAGTATCGAGCCGGTGCGGGGTGATGATCTTCGCAGTACCCTCTTCGGCTTCGAGCGGCTGGGTGTTCGTCCCCGGCTCGACCAGAAGGTGCTCCACGTGGACACGGCGCAGGAGCGCCGGATCCGTCCCGATATGGGCGGACACGTGCCCAAACTGGAAGATGGCCCCTGGCCGGCCTTTCCCGCCGATGCAATGTCGATTGCCATCGTCGTCGCGACCCAGTGTACCGGGATGATCCTCGTGTTCGAAAAGATGTTCGAAAGCCGACTTTTTTTCGTGGACAAGCTGATTGGGATGGGAGCGAGGATTGTGTTGTGTGATCCCCATCGGGTCGTGATCTCCGGACCATCGCCCCTGCGCGGTGGTACCGTGGAGTCTCCGGATATCCGGGCCGGGATGGCGATGCTGGTCGCGGCCCTCGCGGCCGAAGGCACCAGCACCATTTTCAACATCGGACAGATTGAGCGGGGCTACGAGTCTATCGACACCCGCCTGCAGGCCCTGGGCGCGGATATTCAACGACTGGATGATTGAGGCGAATCGTCAGGTGCCTCCCTTCCATTTATGTGATTCCTTCTGATTCCATCGAACCCTCCAAAAGCCTACCAGGTACGTTCTTCTGCCAATGAGCCCCTCCCTCGTCACTGAGGCAGCAACCGCAGGCCATATCCCCCGATTTGAAATCCCCGGTTGGCGCCAGCGTTTCGGTGTCGTGGCCGGTATTACCGGCCGTGGGGCAGGGGAAGTGCCGTTCGACCTTGGTCTCTGGACGACCAGGCCCGTCGGTGAGGTCATGGCACGCTGGCGTTCTCTTCGACACGCCGAGAGCGAATACCAGGGCCACGTCCTCGGCAATCAGGTTCATCAGGACCGGGTGGTCTGGCACGATCGGCTCCAGGAAGGGTGGACCATCATTGAGGGTGTCGACGGCCATGCGACTCGGCAAGCCGGGCTCATGCTCTACGTGACAGTCGCCGACTGTACGCCGGTATTCCTGGTGGACCCGGTTGCGAAGGCCATCGCCCTGGTGCACGCCGGCTGGCGGGGCACGGCCGCTGGCATCCTGGGACGAGCAGTTGAGGCACTCTCAACGGGGTCGAATTGCCTTCCGTCGAATATTGTAATGCATTGTGGTGTAGCCATTTGCGGTATGTGTTATGAAGTTGGTTCTGAGGTGATGGCAGGCCTGGGTCTCGCGGCTTCAGGCGCGGGCCCCTGGCACGCGGATATCCGGGCGGTTCTCGTCGATCAGGCCAGGGCGCTGGGGATCTCCCGGGTTTCGATTTCGAGCCTGTGCTCCGCCCATGATCGGAAGGACTTCTTCAGCCACCGGGCGTCCGGTGGGAAGGACGGGAGGATGGTCGCATACCTGGGGCTCTGCCCGTAGCGAGTCGCAAGGGACAAGCGGCAGATTCTGGATAACGTCACGCACCTTCCCACCGGGCCGCCCGCATAATTGACTCTAAACCGCTCACGGATTAGAATTTCCGTGCTGTTCCGGTAGTGGTTGTTGGGCCGTTCGGCGATGTGGGGATCTCCCC
>JBDTRF010000320.1:0-3855 GCA_039931815.1 Gemmatimonadota bacterium | reverse complement strand
TTGTGAAGGGCCTGACCGAACTGGCCAACACCGCTCTCCGTCAGCGAATTAACGTGAAGCTCGACCTGGCCCGGGAAGCGCTTCGGATTGCGACGACCACGGGTGCGGGTAGGAATCCCGAGGTCCTGCTCTGGCGGGGCCGGGTGGAGCGTGAGGCCGGTGATGTTGACACGGCCGTCGCCGCGTTCAAGGCCTACGTGGCTTCCGAGGGCATTAATCGGCAAGTCGGTCTGGTTGAGCTGGCTCGGGCCCAGTTCGCTTCCGACCGCGAAGAGGGGTCGCCAGCCTACTATGAAGGCGCCGTTCTCGACGATTCCCTCGGTGTCGCCGAGTACCGGAAGGATCTGGCGTACATCGCGGCGGATAGCGATCTCGTCGCGTTCGACGCGAGCAGGGGCACCACCCGGACGGAATTCCTCCGGAAGTTCTGGGGCGAGCGGGATCGCACCGACCTCAGGAAGGACAATGAGCGGTTGCGCGAGCACTATCGCCGGCTTCATTACTCCCGGCGGAACTTCGCCCTGGTCAGTACCAAGCGGCACTATGACATTATCGAGCGCTATCGGTCGGGCAGCAAGGAATTCGACGATCGAGGCATAATTTACATTCGGCACGGCGAACCCTCGGACCGCGCGACATTGGGACTCCCGGGCCTTGAGCTGAACGAAACCTGGAAATACTCCCGAGCCAATGGAGACCTGGTCTTCCATTTTGTCGCCAAGGAAGACGTCCAGGACTACAAGCTGGTCGCGTCGCTCTACGATGTTCTCGGTTTTGCCCAATCATTGCAAACCCAGGCCGGCGATTCCACGAACAGCCAGACGGTCGAGCGGTTGCTCGAGAGCCGGGAGAGAATCGATCCTCTCTACAGCCGACTCAGGGGCGCAGGGCGGGCAGGCCTCGTCGCTTTGATCACCCAGGAGCGCGGCTGGGGGGAGCGAAGTATTGCGACGGGGACGACCTTTGACAGTTACGAGCTGCGATATCCGGACAATCTCCACGCCCGGACCGATGTCATGGCGGTCGGTCACGCCCGGGAAGGCAACCTGCTCCAGTTCACCTGGGCGGTGCCCGGTGCCGTGCTCAAGGCGATTCCCAATGACCGTGGGTTTGTGTATCCGGTGCGCATTCGCGTCGCGATTAAAGACGGGCAGGGCAAGACTGTCGGCTCCATCGATACAACCAAGTATTTCCTGAGCGGCAGCCGGATTCCCGACCAGGAGAACCTCGTCGACCGGGTCGCCATTCCGGTGCCCGCGGGAATGCTTCATTATCATATCGCCGTGGAGCAACAGGGCGAGCGCGGCATCGTGATGCCAACCGATTCGATCAACGTCGGGCAGTTTGATGGGTCCCAGTTTACCATCAGCTCGGTCGTGCTCGGCTGGAGAAATGCGAACCTTCGCTGGTTTCCAGTTCCTGGCGATACCGTATTCCTGAACCCCACCGGGATTTATCGACAAAACGCAAAGATGGAATTGTATTACGAGGTGTATGGGTTGGCGCCGGGGACAAAGTACCAGGTCGAGCTCCAGGTTGGTAAGCGCGGCGGAGGTCGGCCCCTGATCGCTCTCAAGTACGAGGAACAAGCCGATTCAACGGTGACGCGCAGTCATCGCCAGGTCGTGCTGGAGCGGGTGAAACAGGGCGATTACTTCATGCACCTGATTATCACCGGCCCCGACGGCAGGCGGGAGGAGCGTCGTGCCGCTTTCCAGGTTTCTCGTGACAAGGAAACTGCTTCCAACTAGAGAGACAACTCTTCAGACGTACCTGCGGGTCCCTGTTGTCCCGATAGTGCAGCTGTACCGTCGCCCCCGCGAACCTGCTCGCGGGTTATGGGGCCGTAGCTTTGCCCCCTCGCTCCCGTGCGAACCCACGTTTCGCGCCGTCTCCCCGTTCGAGTCGTCATAAACGCGCGCATGCAACGTCCATCTCTGTTCATTCTTGTTTGCCTGCTCCTCCCGGGCGCTCCCCAGGCACATGCCCAGGATTCCGCGCAGCGGGCCGACCTCGAACATTTCCGTGATTCACTCTCTGCTATTTCCGATAGCGCCAGCCTGGTCCGTCTCGAATCCCGCCTGATCGATGAGGCCAAACTCGATCGCGACAACCCGGTGCTTCATCTCCGCCTGGGCTATCTCGCGCTCCGGATGGGAGAGCTTGGCAGCCGGTCCCGACTCGAAGACGCCGGTTCCGAGTTTGAATGGGCGGCGGAGCTGCGCCCCGACTGGCCCTATCCCTGGCTCGGGCTCGGGAAAGCGGAGGCCGGCATGGCCGACTCGACCTACGGGCTCAAGACCAGGTTCACGGCGATGTTCGGCGCTGACCCCCTTACGCTCGCGGCCGAGGCGATGCGTCGTTCCACCCAGGTCGATTCTGCATTTGTCCCGGGTCTGACGGCACTCGTCTCGGTGGTTTCGCGGCAGCGCCTCAACGCCGACCCCAGGGAGACCCTTGCCATTGTGCGGCGGGCCGCGAAAACCGCGGCGGGGCAAAGCCCCGAGTTCATTTTTGCGCGGGCCAGTCTCGAGCGCGACATGGGATACAGCGACTCGGCCGCAGCGGCCTATCGGCATTACCTGGAACGCGGAGGAAACCAGGCACTGGGCCGATTCGAGCTGGCCAGGACTCTTCTCGCCATGGGAGATCCCGAGGGGCAGAGCCTGTATTACGAATCCGCCGAAACGGACGACTCCACGATTGCCGCTACGCTGCGTCATGACTTCTCGCTTATCGCCGGCGACTCGGGACTGGCCATGTTTGATTCGACCTCCGGCACCGCCCGCAGTGCCTATCTATTCCGATTCTGGACTCGTCGTGACCGCGCGGAAATGCGCAAGAACGGCGAGCGCCTCGACGAGCACTATCGTCGCCTCTTCTACGCCCGGCATTTTTTTCGCCGCGTGCCCTCACGCCGCCGCATCCAGGGTTTTGAGGACTATCATCAGAACCAGAACGAATTCGATGCTCGGGGGGAGATCTACGTCCGTCATGGAGAACCCACCGAACGGGTGGATTTCCCGGGGCTCTGTAGCGTATCCTGGCGGTACGCGAGGGCCGACGGCGACCTCCATTTCCACTTTGCTTCGGTTGGCGAACGGGGATCGCAGGACTATCGGCTGGAGTCGAGTATCCTCGATATCTGCAGTCCGGAAAGTCTCTGGATCTCTCCGGTGTTCAAGTGGGGGCCCCAGTACGCGCGCCTGGTAAACTCCGGTCCCAACTCGTTCGAGCGGCATCGCAAGGAACAGGAATGGGCCGGCATGGATGCCATCAAGGAAGGCGTTTCCACCGATCGATTCGAGCTGACCTTCCCCCGGCGGTTGCCGGCGGTGGCCCAGATCCTGTCGGTAGGTCGTGGTGAAGGCGGATCGCTGGTGCACTTCACCTTTGCGCTGCGGGGGGATTCGCTCCGTCCCGACACGACTGATGGCGTGATCTCCTACCCAGTCCGGATGCGCATCCTGGTGACGACGCCTTCGGGCGAAGTCCTCACCACGTCGGACGTCACCCGTCACTATCGCACCGATGGGCCGCTTCCTCGCGGCGAGTTCCTCACCGGGCGGGAGACTCTCACCATTTCCCCCGGCCTGCGGCCGTTCCGCCTGGCCATTCAGCAGGGTGACTCGCTGGGCGGAGTATTTCCCAGTGGCCTCCTCCAGGTGGGCCGCTTCGGGTTTGGGGCAGATTCCCTGGCAATCAGTGACCTGGTCCTGGGGAGCAGGAGCTCGAGCCTCACCTGGATGCCCACGCCCAGTGATACCGTCTATTTCAATCCACTCGGGACATTCCGGCAAAGCGCAAACATGGAGTTGTATTACGAAGTGTACGGGATGAAACCGGAGACCGCAT
>JBDTRF010000319.1:0-3857 GCA_039931815.1 Gemmatimonadota bacterium | reverse complement strand
TCTTGATCGTTTCGGGCAGGAAGTTTCGGCCGGTTGGCGCCAGCGGGATCAAGGACACCACCTACGAGCTGCCGATCGAGGCCGGGTTGATCGCCAGCCTCGATCCCTCGCCGGATGGTCGTGCCTTCGTCGAGGTCGGCTGGAGTGAGAGCGGCGACTCGCTCGTGGCCAACCGGGTCTCGCTGGTGGATGGCAGCGTTGAGCGGCTGGCCGTTTTTGCGGGCGAGGATGCGGCGCCCCCGCGATGGTTGGCGGATGGCAGCTTCGTCATAGCGATCCTGGAAACCTCCCGGACGCTGACCTGGTACCGGATCGGGGCCTCCGGCGGTTCACCGGTACGCCTGGGATCTCCGCCTCGCTTTCCCGCCGAATACCGAATCTCCCAGGATGGCCGCCGGGTGTTGATGATTCTGCAGGATCAGAAGAGTGACGTCTACCTGATGCGGAATTTCGGCGAAGCGTTCAAACGATGAGCGGTGCTCGATTGGCGGAAGCCCTGGCCGACCGGTACCGCATCGAGCGGGAGCTCGGCGCTGGTGGTATGGCCACGGTCTACCTGGCCGACGACCTCCGGCACGAGCGCAAGGTTGCGGTCAAGGTACTGCGGCCCGAACTCGCGGCCACCATCGGCCCTGAGCGGTTTCTCCGCGAAATTCGCATCGCCGCGCAGCTCCAGCACCCCCACATCCTGCCACTGCTCGAGTCCGGAGAAGCGGATGGCTTCCTCTACTATGTGATGCCCTTCGTCGATGGCCAGTCCCTGCGCGAGCGGCTGACCAGGCAGGGGGAGTTGCCGGTGCATGAAGCCGTCAAGCTGGTCAGTGAAGTCGTGGACGCGCTGAGTTACGCGCATGGTCGCGGTGTTGTCCATCGTGATGTCAAACCGGACAACGTGATGATCTCGGGTCGTCACGCGCTGGTCATGGATTTCGGCGTGGCCAAGGCGGTGAGCGAGGCGAGCGGGCGCAACCAGCTCACGACGGCGGGTGTGGCACTCGGCACTCCGGCCTACATGGCACCCGAACAGGCCGCCGCCGATCCCCATCTCGATCATCGTGTCGATATCTACGCCGTCGGTGTGATGGCGTACGAGCTGCTCGCGGGTCGGCCGCCTTTTGTCGGCGGCTCGCCTCAGCAGGTACTGGCGGCGCACGTCACTGAAGCTCCGGATCCCGTCTCCAAATACCGGCCTGGAATTTCTCCGGCGCTGGAGCAGGCGATCATGCGTTGCCTGGCCAAGCGCCCGGCGGATCGGTGGCAGAGCGCCGACGAGCTGCTGACTCAACTGGAGCCGCTGGTGACGCCGAGCGCAGGAATGACCCCGACCTCCACGCGACCGATCGCAGGATATCGCGCGCCGGGGAAACGCCGCTGGCTGATTCCCGGTGCGGCGCTCGTGGGCGTCCTCGCGCTGGGTACCGCCTGGGTGCTGTGGGGCCACCGATCCTCGACTCGCCTGCCGCCAGTCCAGCTGGAGCGTACCCAGCTCACCTTCACCGGCAACGCGTTCAACCCGACCGTGTCGGGAGATGGTCAGCGTGTCGCCTACGCCACCCGGCAGTGCGACGCGTCGGGTCGTTGTGCCAACGACATCGTCGTCCAGGATGTTGCCGGCGCCGGCTCGGCCGTCATCCTCAAGGGAGTTACGGCCATATGGGGCCTGGACTGGACCGCCGACGGCCGCTTTCTGATCATGACTGGTTCCTACCGGGATCATTGGGGTGTTTTCAGCCTTTCGGCACTCGGCGGGGAGCCGCGTTACCTGGGCTGCTGCGGCGGTAACATGGTGAATGCGTCCGACACGGCCCTGTTAATGGGATTTGTGCCGGGTACGGATTCGCTGGTTCGCCTGCGCTGGGTCACCATCAGCGACGGTATCGCACGGGACAGCATTTCAATTCCAGCGGATAAGGAGGGAGCGGTCTCCGCCAGGCAGTTGCCGGATGGCCGGCATATCCTGCTGGAATACGCCGGTCGTGGTGAGTCCCAGCTCGTCAGGACCGATCGACAGGGAACGCGCCTCGATTCGATGCCGCTCTCCCAGTATCAAAGCCTCCTCCAGGTAGCACCCGATGGCAAGTCACTGCTTATCCAGGCGGGACACGCCCGTGCCTTCGAAGCCGATATTATCCGATTTCCTATCGACCGGAACGGCAGGATAGAGAGTCGGCCGGATACTGTTGTCCGCCAATGGAGCGCGAACGCCGGGGTTGATGCCTCGTCGGGCGGAATGATGGTCTACGGATACGGGCCGATCGAGTATTCGGTATCAGCGCTCTCGCGGGAATCCGCTACCAGCTTGCGATTTCGGGAACGCCGGTTGGCGGGAGGCACCGCGACTACCATCGGTACGCTTTCGTCCGCTGGTGACCGGGCCCTGCTCTGGAGGAACGTCCGGGTCGGCGATCGGCTGCTGGTCCAGCTCTCGGTGATTCCCTTCGACAGTGGACCCGAGATATCACTCGGTCCTCCTCGAGATATTTATGACAAGGACTGGGCCCAGGATGGCCGGTCTATTCTCATCGGAGTTCGCCAGGGTGACAGCATCGCAATGATGGAACAGGACGCCGCCTCGGATCGATCCCGGTTGCTGGCCACCTATCCCCGGACCGATTACGTCGCGGTCGAGACAATACCGGGAGGTGGGTACGTGCTGATCACCTCACTGCGTAGCTTCCGCCGAGTCGGTGCGCCGGGGCTGGCCGATTCAACGTGGGAGATGCCGTTTGAGGCGGGCACCCTTTCTTCCATTGATCCATCCCCCGATGGGCGCGCATTCGTCTCCATTGGGTGGGACCCCAGCTTCGATTCCATCCTGGTGCACCGCGTTTCCCTGGTCGACGGAACCGTTCGGCGCCTGGGAACTTTCTACGGCGAGAATGCCGAGCAGGTGCGCTGGCTCAGCGATGGATCGATCCTTGTGGCTATCGGGGAAACCACCTGGAACCTGGTGTGGTATCGAATTCCCGCCGGAGGCGGGCCCGCAGTGAGAGTTGGAGCGCCCCCGCGATATCCAGCCGATTACCGGTTCTCCACGGACGGGCGCCGGGTGCTCATGCTGTCGAATGAGAAGCACAGCGACATCTACCTGGCCCGCAACTTTGGCGAGGTGTTCAAACGATAGGTCATCATGGTGCAGACGAATGGATGGAAGGGTTGGGCGGTCATTGGCACTGGGCGAAGTGGGGCCGACGGAGGACATATCGGACTTCGTGCCAGTCTCTATTGTTATGCTGACCCCAATTGCAGTTAGCCAGCGCTATCCGAGGTTCGGTGAGATTCCTTACGCTTTTGCTCGTCCCGCTAGTGTTTGCATCCTGCGAGCATCATTTGCCGCCGGACACTCGCTTGGCTGCGCAAATTGCATCCGCGGTCGATTCGGCAGGAGACTCCGTTGTCGACCTCAGAGCGATCGGCCAGAAGGAGTGGCGGCGGGCCTACGTGTTTCAGCCATATGCCACGGACTCCATGATAGCAGACAGTACCGGCATGGAATGGCAGGGATCGTCGTCGATCAGTCTTGACGATAACATCATGCTCCTAGTGCTAACGAATGATTCGTCGATCGTCGCCTACGCCGATGTCCCACTCACCACTGACCTTGAGGCCCTGGCGAACCAGCCAGGACTCTCCCGCGATTCATTTAGGTTCAAGGTCCGTGAGGCGGGCTTGCTAACTGGTGGGTTCCGGTGGCGGCGCCTTGAGATGTTAACGCCTTAACGCCAGAGAAGCGCTGGCTAACAAGCGCTTGGAGCAGTTGAACGCGCAGGGTTCCAGGATTCACTTTCATATGCTGAGCGCGTTCGCTGCTCAAGCGCGAGCCGTAAGGCAGATGACCCAACATTTTCTCTCCACTC
>JBDTRF010000318.1:0-3889 GCA_039931815.1 Gemmatimonadota bacterium | reverse complement strand
GAACCTGCTTCAGGCCTTCTGTCAGCTACTCCTCAGGAGAAGTGATCGAGCTCCCGGCCCGGGCCACGCGGTAATTCAGGTTGTATGATGGCAGAAATCCGCTGAAGCTCCCATCTGAGCGGAGATTCTGCGTGGGCGCATTCAAACCCCGCGTGGTCATGGCCGGCAGGTAGAGGTAGTTCGGCAACCCGAGGTCCGAACCGCCGTTGTTGGTCCACACGCCGGGAATCGGGACATCGGGTGCCAGGATTTCCAGTGCGACCAGGTCGTTGGCGACGATCGTGGGATCGGTCGGTGCGGGGACATGGTCCTCGGTCATCTGGAAGTTGAGGTCGACGGTGGTCGTTGCGTTCGCCTGGGGAGTAAAAATGGGCCCGTATTGCTGGACTGAGCAGCAAGCCTGGCCGGTGGCACTCTGATACAGGATGCGGGCTTTGACAAACCGCATGGGTCCGGTGACCGGTCCGATCCTTATGTTGGCGGAGACAACGGTCCCACCGGTACCGGTATACGCGCCATTGAAGAACGTGATGAGCAGACACGACGGCGCGCCCTGGCCCGTGAACGGCTGGGGGAAGCTGGCGTTGATCTGAACTGGAAACCCGTCCTGGCAGGCAATCCCATTGGTTGGTGCAAAGTCCAGGTTGTTTCCGACCTGGATGACCTGGCCTCCCCCACCATTGCCGCCATTCCCGCTACTCCCACACGAGACAACCCCGGTCAAAGTCAGAAGACTCAACAGTTTCCGCGCGATTGCCATGGAGAATCTCCCGTTGCAGTGAGTTGAAGGCCTGTGGGGGGGCGATGTTTCCCTGCCTTAACACGCGCAGAACCGGGGAAAAGTGGCTCACAATCAGGGTGCGACGACCGTGAGCCAAATCAGGGGTGATCTGCGCGTAGTGGATAGGGCAGAGGATGCGAGGTTGACGATCGGGCCTTACAGGGTGCACTATGCGTGTTCCCCGACCGATCGATTCGTGGAACCTGCCTCCGACGTCACTCGATTGCTCCTCCAGCTATCCAGCGGCCAGCCTGGCGCGATGGATCTGCTCATTCCGCTGGTCTATGACGAGCTCAAGATTCTCGCGTCAAGCCAGCTGCGTGGTGAGCGAGGTGAACACACCCTGGGGCCGACCGCGCTGGTGCATGAGGCGTTCTTCCGCCTTGTCGACCAGCGAAGCGTTTCGTGGCAAGGCCGGTCCCACTTCTTTGGGGTCGCGGCCCAAGCCATGCGCCGAATCCTCGTCGATCACGCCCGCCGCCGAATGGCTGGAAAACGTGGGCAACATCTCCAGGTGACCCTCGAAACCGACGCGGGGCTGGCGGACACCGCAGCCTCGGAAGAAGTGCTGGCGGTTGATGAGGCGCTGGAGCGGCTCGCCGTGATCGATCCGCGCCAGGCCAAGCTGGTGGAGCTCAGGTATTTCGCCGGGTTTTCGATTGAAGAGACCGCGGAGCTTATGGAAATCTCTCCAGCGACGGTGAAGCGAGACTGGTCCTTCGCCCGCGCATGGTTACAGCGCGAGCTGAACCCGGTTGACACGTGAGGCCGGATGAGTCACGGCGAGCTCCCGGGCCATGAATGGAATCCCGCATAGCTGTTCCGCTCGGCCTTCAATTCACTAACGGGCAATCGCATGCATCTCGACGCGACACAATGGGATATCGTAAAGTCCATGTTCGAGGAACTGGCTGCTCTCGAATCGCCCGCGCGGGTCGAACGACTGTCCAGCCTGGCCGTCAGCGATCCGCTGATTTACCGTGAGCTGGCCGGCCTGCTCGAGGCATCCGACAGCCTGGGTGATCGGTTCGAACACGGTGCCGCGGTCGCCACCGGTCTGGCATTCACCGAGATCGGATTAACCGGGCAGACGATCGGCGCATGGCATATCGTCCGTGAAATCGGGCAGGGTGGGATGGGGGCCGTCTACGAAGCGCATCGGGTGGACGACCAGTACACCAAGAGAGTCGCGATCAAGACCATCGCGGCTGGCCGTGCCTCCGATTCACTGCTTCGCCGGTTTCGCCATGAGCGGCAGATCCTGGCCCGCCTGGAACACCCCAATATTGCCAGCCTCCTCGATGGCGGCCTGACGCCAGATGGACAACCCTACTTCGTCATGGAGTTTGTTGAGGGGACACCACTCGATGAGTGGTGTCGAGGCCATCGATCAACCGTCAACGACCGGCTATCGATCTTCCGGCAAGTGTGTTCCGCCGTGCAGTACGCCCATGAGCAACTCGTTATCCACCGGGACCTCAAACCGCGGAACATCCTGGTCACGGACGACGGGACCGTCAAGTTGCTCGACTTCGGCATCGCCAAGGTGGTGGATCCGGCGCAATCCGACGATGCGTCGCTCACGCTTACCGGCGCGCTCCCCATGACCGCGGCGTATGCCAGCCCGGAGCAACGGCGCGGTCAACCGGTCGCGACCGCGAGCGATATCTATTCACTGGGAGTCGTCCTGTATGAGTTGCTGACTGGCAGTCGCCCCCATGGAACGATGCCGGCCGACTCCTTCGATCGCGCGCCAGTTCCGCCGAGCCGGGCCGTAACCGAAACCGCCGCGGCGACAACCTCGAATGGAAGCGATCTCCGTCGCCTTCGTCGCTCCCTCAGCGGAGAAATCGACAGCATCGTCCTGAAGGCGCTTCGTCCGGAGCCGGACAAGCGTTACCGGTCAGTTCAGCAATTCGCCGATGATGTGGAGCGGTTTCTCCAGGGCCTGCCCGTGACTGCGCAATCGGGCGCATTGGGCTACCGTGCATCCAAGTTCATTCGCCGACACAGCGTGGCCGTTCTAGCGGGAGCGTTGGCCGTCATCGCGCTCGCCGGCGGAACCATGATCAGTCTCTACCAGGCGCGGGTTGCCCGCCGGGAGCGAGACCACGCGGTTCGAGAGGCAAAACGAACCAGCCAGGTGACGGCGTTCTTCCAGGACGTGCTGGCGTCGGCCCGGCCCCAGCGGGAGGGCAGGGCAGTAACGGTCGTCGAAGCGATCGATTCATCCATCGCTCGCATCGATTCATCATTTTCCGCCGATCCCGATCTTCGCGCCGCCATCAAGCTCACGCTCGGTGCCACGCTCAACGACATGTTTCTCTACGAGCGTGCCCGACCACTCCTGGCGGACGCCTATCAGATCCGCCACGTCATCGATGGCCCTGTTCCCTCGAAAGACCAGGCCGATGCACTGTTCGACCTGGCCAACATCGAAGCCCAGGTCGGTGATGCCGGGAGAGCCGAATCACTCTACCGGGTATCGCTTGGAATGCTGGGGCGTCAGCCCGATCCTGACTCGGCCGATATCTATGAGGGGTGGAGCAACGTCGCCGAGGCGATGCTGAACCAGGGCAAGCTGAATGAAGCCGCCGCGCTCTATGACACCGTCGCACGGGCACTCGATCGACTGAAGCCGGATGACGTCGAGCTTCGTGGTGTAACCCGGGCGAACCGGGGGACGGCCCTGGCGCAACTTGGCCGCTCGGTCGAGGCCGAGCCGGTGCTGCGAGAGGCGGTGCACCTCTTCGAACAGTCTCGCGGGCTTGATGATCCACGGGTGGCCTCGGCGCTTCAACCGCTGGCCGGCACGCTCATTCTGAATGAGAAATACGCGGAAGCCGAGTCCGTGGCGCGCCGCGCTACGACGATCAATGAACGCGAATTTGGTCCCACCAATCCGGCGACGCTTTCCTCGCTTCGCATGCAGACCTCTTCCATGGTAGAGTCGGGTCGATGCCGGGAGGCGCTTCCCCTGGTTCGGAGCATGGTGGCACTCCGGGGACACGAACTCGCGGAGATCGATCCGACTCTCGGCGTTGCCCTGATGCAGCTCGGTCAGTGCCAGGCCGAGTTGGGAGATCTCGCTTCGGGCGAAGCCACCCT
>JBDTRF010000317.1:0-3899 GCA_039931815.1 Gemmatimonadota bacterium | reverse complement strand
GCGCACCCGGTCACAGTCCCCGCTTCGTTCACATCTATTGCCTCACTATTTGCTCCACCCAGCGTACCCAGCAGCGTGAAGCTCCCGGTGCCGGCCTCCCAGACAAACGCCTGGCGGGCCCCGGTTGCATCCATCACCATTCCCGCGACTCGGCCGCTGGCGTTGACCGCCAAAGCATAATTCACCGACCCACCAATCGTTGGGATCAGCCGGGGAGACGAACTGCGGGTTGCCCAGAATGCCGCGGTCGAGGTGCTGCCGGAGTATAAAATCGACCCGGCGATCTGTCCTTCCGAGGAAATTCCCCAGGCGTGGCTTCCGATCGCACCGCGAGGCATCGGCAGCCAGGTCACCGTGCGAAGTATCCAGACCCAGCCACGCTGGCCGGTGATGGTGCTGGACCAGCCGGCAACCTGGCTGGCGCTGTTGATCGACCAGGCATAAGAATCGTCCGCCGGGCCAGTGCTGATGTCCTCGATTGTGTAGCTCGGCCTCGGTGCGCGGGCTGGAGTATCCGACGGGTTACGGGGGTCGGCGGCCGGTTCGCTCGTGCAGCCGAGCGCGAGGACGAAGAGTCCAGTTGAGACGATTGACAATCGCATTGAGATTCTCCGCATTTCAGATATTCTGCCATAGGAGTGGCGGTAAAATGGCGGTAGTCAGCTTCATGGTCGTGCTGCCCTGACTTCTCCTGGACGAAGCCCGATGGGAGATCCGGACCCTGTGGATGGCGTCCTGCCATCTCCCATCAACCAACGAACCCATCAGGAACGGCCATGAGCTTTACACCAGGACACTTAGAGAAAACCCGTGGCGCACTCGCCCCGCCTGTCTGGTATCTCCGGTTTATGGGAGGTTGTACCGTCAAGGTAGAAGCCGGCGATGCGCAGGTTGTCAGCGTTCATTGCGACATCATCGATCCACGACGGTCCCACTGATGTTGCCACTGATTCCACCAGTCACCGTAATCGGGATCGACCCGCTGGCCGCGGCCGCAGTAGCGATAATGTCGCACTGGCCGAGCCCCACCACCGTGATGAGTCCGCTCGCGGCATCTACCGTTGCGACTGCCGGATCGCTCGTACTCCAGACGGGAGGAAAATTGGGCACGATGTTCCCAGAATTGTCTTTCACCGACGCGACGGCCTGCACCTGGTCCCCCACCGTCAAACTCGAGTCCGGGGCATACGCCTGCACGAGAACGATCGTGTTGACCTGCACATCGAGCGGAACAATCACCGAGACACCACCCGAGCTCACAGTAAAGGACGTCTGCCCCACCTGGCGGCCGTGTACCACTACGCTGGAACCCGTGATCGCCCCCACCAGCGCGGAGCCATCCTGGAATTCCGCCGCTGTGCTATCCGCGGCCGTCCACCGGATGGTGACCCAGGGAAGTGGATGGCCGCCAACATCGTAGGCCACCGCTGAGAAGGATGCGGAGTAGCCATCGGCCATCGTGTACCCGGGCGGTGTTACAGCCAGGCTGGCGACGGCGGGCAGATCGTTGGAGATATCCGCGGCAATCACCACGAGGACCTGGAAAGATGTGACACTCCTGGGCAGGGTGAACCCGACCTTCTGCGCGACCGTGGTCTCACCCGGACCGAGGGGCGCCGGGAACTGCTCCCAGCGGAAGCAGTCCGACGTGATTCCACTGGTCGAGCATCCGAAGTCGTTAAAGAAATTGCGGGGTGTGCCGCTTCCCGCCGAGCCATCACCATTCCACTCGAGGTTGGTTGTTACCTGTGAGGCGGCGCCCCCGAGCACTTGAGTGATCCTGAAGGGAAACGCCAGGATTCCGCTGCCCGTCGTCGTTCCCGGAAAGGTGGACGGGACCAGGCTGGCGGAGGTGAGTCGGTTGGTGATGGCCAGGTCGAACGTCACCGCCACCTTGTTATTGGCCGGTGCCGAACGGGTCAGATTGCTGGTTGTCGCGGTGACTTCATTGGTGCCCAGCAGGGAGAAGCTGGGTCCGCTCCCGGTCCCCGCCGGCGCTGGAGGAGCAACCACGCTGACTCGACCATGCACCAGGTCAACCTCCAGCCGGATCGCCATGGCGTCGAGCCCGGATGGGATATCGCCCGCGGGTGGGATTGGTGCCGCCAGCTCTGCGTTGCAGGCAACGAGAGCGCAAAGCAGGGTCGAGACGACAAGACGGGATGCGGTGTTCATATCGGTTCTCCATTGACGAGGAGCCACGCGGTGATGACGCGGGCGGTACCTAAAATCCAGCGCCATACCCTACTCCGAGATGGATATCGTGCTGGACCGTGCTGGACGTCTGGGTGTTACCACTGAAGGTGGCCGAGTAGACATAGTCGTCGGCGGTGAGCTGCAGATTGATGGGGCCGAGCCGGAACCCGAGGATCGCGCCAACCACACCGCCCACATCCGTCTGTTCGGTGGGAAATGCATCGCCCGATCGACGGACACCACTGCCGCCGGCACTCAGGCGGAGGGAGAGGAAGCTGGTCGGAGGAATCACGAAAAAGATGAGTCGACCGCTCCCGCTGATGATCCTGGAGCTGGCGGTGGTCGAAGTTGCAGTGGTCGAGAACTTGAGCTCGCTTGGCGCATAGTCTCCCGAGACCTCGAGCCCCACGCGACGACCGAACCAGAGCGCCGCTCGAGCGCCCACCGATATGCTGACCTCCTGCTTGAATGACTGCCCGGCCGCCGCCTTCACCAGTTCCGTTGTCGGGATATAGACGCCGACCTGGGGACTGAGCGACAGCTTTTGTGCTTCCGCCGTCCGGCCGAATTGCGTCAGACCGGCCAGGATGAAGAGGGTCCGACCAGTGATGCAGGCATTCATGGATCATTCCTTGAGAAAGTTCACGTCAGCGGTCGTCCCTCAGCTACTTGTCCTGGCTCTCAACACCACCACCTCGAGCCGGAGCGAGTCGAGCGCAAACTGTTCGCGACGCCACATGGGAGCGGCTTGCGGTGACAGGTGAGGCTTCAATACCGTCTCGCCATTCGGCCCATGGGCGAGCAAGGTCTCAACCATCCCGGCGACGATTCGGTACCGGGGAACCGGGATCCCCGCCGCTGCCGCCGTCGCGGAGTCCACCAATTCTGCCGGCACCAGGAACCCCAGGCGATCCGCCTCGCGCCGCAACCCGATCTCGGCGGCCACCCCGGAGCGATACGCTTCGACGTCCGTGGAATCGATGACCGTCATGGCTGGCTCCGCCGTGTCACTGATCCGCTCCCGTGTTGATCCCGTTTCGCCTCGACAGGCCCCGGCAATGAGCAAGCAGACAGTCGCTCGGAGGATTAGTCTCGCTCGGTTCAATCAGCCTCCAGGTCAACTCCCGGTTTGCTTCCCGCTGTCTGGAGCGGTACGTTGGTCAGCACGATATCGTCACCCCGTCAATTGACGATCGTGGCACCGTCAACTGGTGGATGACAGCGTCAACCAACTCCAATCCCCGCTTCATGATCCAGCTTCGAACCCTGGGAAGACTCGACCTCGGTGGTGTACCCACGGAGATATCGTCTCAGGTCATCGGTCAGCCGAAACGAGCCGGGTTACTGGTCTACCTGACTCTGGCGGAGCCGCGTGGCTTTCATCGACGTGACACCTTGCTGGCGATGTTCTGGCCCGAAATGGACACGGCGCGCGCGCGTCAATCACTTCGCCAGGCCATCTACATTTTCCGGAAGGCGCTGGGGCGGAACGTCATCGTGAGCCGGGGGGACGAGGAGCTGGCAGTCAATCGCGAAGCGTTGGGCTGCGACGCCATCGCCTTCGAGGAGGGGATCGTTACGGGACGGGCGGAGACCGTATTGGACAGTTACGCCGGAGACTTCCTCGCCGGCTTTTTCGTCTCCGGCGCCGCCCCGGAGTTTGATGAGTGGGTCGCGACTCAACGGCAGCGGCTCCGATCTCT
>JBDTRF010000316.1:0-3901 GCA_039931815.1 Gemmatimonadota bacterium | reverse complement strand
CCATCCACCCGGTGGGCGGGCCGGATGGTTGATTCCATACCGCGGCCGCAAAGCCTCCGCCGCCCACCGCGGTAACGAGTGCGATGTTGCGCAGTCGACGGGTCCTGGACGTGTTCACGTTCGTTGTACGGTCAATGGAATCACGGCCGGGCCTGCACTGCCGAAGAGTGAGCGCTCTCAGATTGTCGAGGGCATCGCGGGTGATGTTCGTGGGGAGGCCGTCCTGGACCTGGCCATCGCGGTTGCGGCCCGGTGACTGGGACCGTGAACCACACCGGAGGTTCAGGGGGCAGGTCGTCGTTCATCGTCAGTCCTTACCATGGCGCACCACCAGGGACAGGCTCCGAAGATAATTCACAAGGGTTGCGTCAGAACCGTAACGATACAAGCAATCGTTGTCAGTTTCAGAGTTCGCTATTTGCGGTCGCGGTGACCGCTCCGTCACGGTCAACGAAATCAAGTACCCGACCCGGCTCGCGCGACCGGACGACCATTCCTTTCCGCGACAGGTACCGTGGCCATCCGGGCGCCACAGGAAATAGTTTCATCTGAGTTCTTATCACCTGCTGTCAATTCGAGACGCCGCACACAGTGGCGATGAACAGCGTGCGAAGGTCGCGGTGCTCGTCGTCGGAAAATGTGATGTTGGTTGAGCCGATCGTCCCCCGCACCATATTCGCTCGCGCCAGGGCAAAGAACTGGTCCGCCGGCAGAATGATATACATGCTCTGCGTCACACCAGGAGAATTGGGAAACCGCTGCGGATTCGTGCCCATGCTTCCCAGATCAATATGAATTGAATCATCGAACACTAACGACAACTGTCGCTGGTCTATCGCGCGTCCGAGGGTTCGATCAGCCTTAGATCCAGTTGCACAACCACGGCAGTGGACGGTTCTCGTCCTTCGAAACGCGCGATACCTTCGATACCCCGGAGGCCGAATCCAGGTTGCATAATCCGCTCGGGTTCGGTGCCCAGGGATGTCATATTGGACGATGGATTATACTCTCCAACAATATGACCATCCGGCGGCCGGTTCCCCAGCAGACTATCACTCAGAGAACAGGCCGTCACATGCGCCGGCATTGCACGGGACTGGCCATTGAGGCCGGGCGGGAGGGCGACGCCGATAATCAATAGAGTGGTGAGTCGATGTCTGGTCATAGTACCTCGAGATTCCATCGTGAACAAAGGGTCACCATAGGGGTCAGCGCGAAGAGGACCGTCCTCGGGCGAACGGCGATCTTCTTGCGGACTATGGGAGTCTTAGCGGCGACAGGAGCCGGTCGGTTTCCACTCGGAGGGCGTGCCTCTCTCCTGCGTCGAGTCGTGGATAACCAGGGCGAAGGCTTTCCGGAGTTTCGTGCCAGTGACGTTCAGTTCCATCGGAAGACCGGGCCGCACCGTCATCGTTCCTCCGGCCCGCGCCCTGACCGCGCCACCTGGTGTCTCCAGGCATTGTTCCCCCGCAAGAACGTACCAGCCTTCGGGGCTCGAATGGGTGTGCACTCTCGATTTGTCACCCGGCCGCATGACGGCATACGAGAGGACGGCGGTATAGCTCGTTGCCCGTGATAGTTCCAGAGGTCCGACAATGGCGACGGCTTCTCCTCCGTCTGGGGTTGCACTTCTAGGTCCGAATTCCGAGAGCCATACCCTCCCGCCTTCCTCCACCACGATTCCGGTCGCACTCCTGGCCGCTTCCGCAGCCTTTCTGTTTGGAAACGACCGCAAATGCCAGAAGACGGAATCCTGGCTGAAATGAAGCCCGGTCGCGACGCCGACGTTGAAGCAGCCAAACTCCGGCCGCTTCTGGCCGGGCGCAACATCGACGCAGGCGACTTCGGTCAAGTGATCGTGTCCGGCAGTTTCTTGTACTTGAGCTCGCAGGCTGCCGAGCGGCATGATGGGAAGGCAGAAGATGAGTCCGAATGTTCTGAGGACGTGAGTGCTGGCCATGGCAGACCCTTCGATAGCGATGCATAACATACGAGTTGATGAACACCTTCACCTGGCGGCTACGCAGGACCGGCAACCCGCCCTCACACTATGAGAGTCGGTCGGCCACCTGGTGACTCGGCGCGGTTGTCCGCTCCAACGTGACTAAGACTGCCAGATCAGACCAATCAGCCCGCCGCAGATGATACCTGCGAATCCGGCCAGCGCGAGAGCATAGAGTTGACCCACCAGGGCCCAGCCCGCCCGCCCCCGTGTCTTGAGGGCATACCAGGGCATGAGCAGGGGCCAGGTGACATAGAACAGGAGACCAGCATCGTGAACCGTCGCGATCCGCTGCAGCCTGCTATCGCGAACGAGCCACATGGTGACAGCGATGGGCGGTCCAACCGAGAGAAGGACACCGAGTCCCGGATTGGGGGTTGCGCCGAGGAGCCCGTACACAAATGCCATGACGAAGCACACCCCGCAAAACACATAGAGGCGAGTCTTGGGCGAGCCTTCGTTCGGCATCGAATCTCCTGGTTAGGCCGTCCACGGACTCGCGCTTGCAGCGGAACGCTCAGGATATGAACGTGAACCCTGGAACATTGGTTCGCTCGACTGCTTTCACCCGCTTGTTATTCGGCCCTTCAGGCCAAAGTGCGGTCGAAAAGAATGCCGTGGGTTTCAGGGTCCACCATGGCGACAACCTCGATAGTGAAAAAGAAGTCAATGGCGGCACCGTTCAGGGCCGGGCTCACATTCGTAGAGATGTGGAGCTCCGGATCACTAATGTCCTGTCCCCAGGCAGTATTGAAAACGCAGTAAACCTTTCCATCAGCTAGCCGACCCTGGCTTTTACTTGGCACCCAGCTAAAGGGGCAGAAAGACAACAGCAAGGAGTACTTTTAGACTTCGCTCCATGATCACCTGCTGCGTAACGGCTGCCGCATGAGAACCGAATGCGCGCGGCACCTGTAAATGAACCCTGGAACACCAGCGCGTTCAACGGCTCCACGGGAGTGTCATGTGGCGGCTGCGAGTGGAACCTCGGAACGCAATCGTCCCCTTCTCACCAGGGCCCGTCTCAGTAGCTCAGCGACCGCCACGTAGAAGTACCCGTAAGCGATGCCGGCGCATGCGCCAATGAGCGTCACCTCGAACACCCATTGTGCCGACCATCCGTATGGATATTGAACAAGCAATCCTACAGCGGCGACCGGGGAGAATACGAATGGACTATACAGCACAAATCGGCGAATGTCGGCACTGGGCCGTTTCAGGGACCATAGCAGAATGGCCACGGCGAACACGGCGTATGGCGCTCCGCCGTAATAGCTACCCATCAGGAGTAGTTGCAACGGCGGCCGCACGATGTCCTGGACACCCGGGATGAAGCCAGCCGGAAGCACCGCGGCCGGAACGGCCACCGGCAAGAGCAAAGACCAGCGGTAAAATGTTGCCTCAGTCATGACACCATAGGATCCAGAGCAGCCACCTGACGTCCGCAATTCTGCTGCGGGGCATTCCAACAGAATGCGGCACGCGCGCGCAGCGCGCGAGCCGCTACCGAAATCAAACGCGCCGCCAGCAACAATTGCCTGTTAGACCGTCTGCGCGAACGACTCAAGGCGTCCACATTGGGGGCATCGAAAGGTGACCACAGGGAACCGTTCTCGATCGCGCTCCTTGATCAAACCGAAGATCCCCTTGTCAGCGGTGCCCATCATCCACATGGGTTGTTCCGATCCGCCATGCGTTCGGTCAAGCATCAGTCCGGCGTCCATGGGGACGCGACATTCACGACATTCAGGAGCGGTTGATGGCACGGATGCCTCGTTTTGTGTGTGGATGTTCTCAATCGGTCTAACGGTTTGCGCTTGAGCGGCAATCCGCGCTTACAATATGGTAGCCGGTCGCCTGGGACGCCGGCGCGGTTGACCGCTCCAAGCGCGTGTTATG
>JBDTRF010000315.1:0-3912 GCA_039931815.1 Gemmatimonadota bacterium | reverse complement strand
GCGGCGTATCTGGTTACCCGGATGTTGCTCGAAGGGGTGGGGCTGACCTGAGCGGATTGCGATAGCTCATTTCTGTTTCATGAGTGTTGATCGCCGATCGTGTTGATTGTATTCTGGTGAAAGCAGTCTCCTGCCACGCCTTCCTCAGTCATCACTCGTAAATCTTCCATGAGAACCATGCAGAGATTCGGCCTGGGCCGTCGATCCCATTCACGTGTGACCCCGGTCACGCCCACCCCAATTGCTACTGCCCCGGCCTTCCCGCCCGACTAGATTCATGCATGGCACGATCCGCCCCCTCACTTTTCGCCCCGTCAGAGCCGCTTGCCGTACGGTTGCGTCCACAAACGCTGGATGAATTCGTCGGGCAGGAACAGATCCTGGCTCCCGGGAAGCCGCTCGGCGATGCGATTCGTCGGGGCGATGTCGGGAGCCTCATTTTCTGGGGGCCGCCTGGTTCGGGGAAGACCACTCTCGCTGGTCTGATTGCGCACTACACCGAGCGAGAGTTTGTCGCGTTCAGCGCCGTGACCGAGGGGATTGCGAGAGTACGGGAGATCATCCGGGAGGCGGAACAGCGGCGAGATACGAGTGGGCGGGGGACCATTCTCTTCTGCGATGAAATCCACCGTTTCAACCGGGCGCAGCAGGACGCATTTCTTCCCAGCGTCGAGAATGGCGTCATCACGCTGATTGGCGCCACCACCGAGAATCCGAGTTTCGAGCTGAACGCCGCGCTCCTTTCCCGGGCGCGAGTCTATGTGCTGGAACCGCTCCGTTCGGGGGATATCGCCATGGTGATTTCCCGTGCGCTCACGGATCGTGATCACGGCCTTGGCTCGCTCGAGTTGTCGTTGCCGACGGACGCCGTGGAGTTCCTCGCGGAACAGGCCGATGGGGACGCTCGACGCGCGCTTTCGGTCCTCGAGGCGGCGGGGCAACAGGTGGGCAAGGGTGGTGCGATCACCCGCGAGCTCCTTGCCCAGGTACTCGCGCGGCGGCTGCCCGCGTATGACAAGAGCGGTGAAGGGCATTACAACCTGATCTCCGCCCTGCACAAGGCAGTGCGCGGCAGTGATCCCCAGGGCGCGCTCTACTGGCTGGCGCGCATGATTGAAGGGGGCGAAGATCCTCTCTTCATCACGCGGCGGGTCGTTCGCATGGCGGCTGAGGATATCGGGCTCGCGGATCCGCAGGCGCTTTCCCTCGCCCTCGCCGCAAAGGATACCTACCACTTCCTGGGATCTCCCGAGGGAGAACTGGCGATCGCGCAAGCGGTCGTGTACCTCGCGACTGCCCCTAAGTCCAACCGGGTCTACGTGGCCTGGGGGGAGGCGCTCAACGCCGCGCGGGAGAGCCCGGCGGCGCCCGTGCCGCTGCACATTCGAAATGCGCCTACCGGCCTGATGAAGGCGATGGGATATGGTAAGGACTACCGCTACGCGCACGACTACGCCGAGGCGTATGTACCGCAGGAGTATCTGCCCGAGGAATTGACCGGAAAGGTATTCTACCAGCCCGGCGATCTCGGGTTTGAGAAGAAAATTGCCGAACGCATTGCGTGGTGGACTGGGCTCAAGGACAAAGGGCAGGGCACGCCGGAATAGACTGGCGACCGATGATTGTTTTCTCTTTACCGGGACAATGAAATGCGAATGACACGTTTCGCCGCAGGTTTCATGGCTATCGCGCTGGCCGGGGGATGCGCCGGGCTGGGGATGAACAAGTTCCAGGAACCCACGCTCGAACTCACCGCTGTCGTTGTCCGGGGGATTGGCATTACCGGTGGGTCGCTCGATCTCATGCTCGATGTGAACAATCCCAACAATTTCGATCTCAAGGGAACGCGGCTGGACCTGGGACTGGATGTCGAAGGCACCCATTTCGGTGATGTGCAACTGAACGATGCTTTCAACCTTCCCAAAGGAAAGAACACCACGGTTGTCGTTCCGCTCACCTTCCAGTGGGCGGGAGTTGGCGCCGCCGCACGATCGGCCATGAGTTACGGAACAGTGAAGTACGATCTCAAGGGAACCGCCAGCCTCCAGACGCCGTTCGGGCTGGAACGCGTGCCCTTTGCCCGGTCCGGCTCGGTCGCGCTCAATGGCACCCGTCCCGGCACCGCGGCTCCCACACCCAATCAGTGAACGAGAGGCTCTCATTCGCACACTCATAACCGTTCAGCCCCCGCTTGAGCGCGCCATCCTGGTCGCCGCTCCGCGGAAGGGCTCGACGGACGTCACCTTCATGGGAGAGCACCTGGAAGAGCTGGGGCGGCTGGTGGATACCGCGGGCGCCCAGGTTGTCGGAACCCTCTCGCAACAGATTGCCTCCCGCAGTCCGGCGACGCTGATCGGGGAAGGGAAGGTCCAGGAACTCCTCGATCAGATCACGGCCGCGGGCGCCACCATGGCGATCTTCGACGACGAGCTGACGCCAGTGCAGGGATTTAACCTCGAGAAGGAGCTTAAGGTTCGGGTGATGGATCGGGCCGAGGTCATCCTCGATATCTTTTCAACCCGGGCACGCAGTCACGAAGCCAAGCTGCAGGTCGAGCTGGCCCAATTGCAGTACATGCTGCCTCGCCTCACGCGAATGTGGACCCACTTGTCGCGTATTCGCGGTGGCATCGGCCTGCGTGGCCCCGGCGAAACGCAGCTCGAAACTGACCGGCGGATGATCCGGCAGAAGATCTCGCTTCTCCGTTCCAAGCTACAGGACGTTGAACGTCACCGGGAGACCGTGCGAGCTGGCCGCAGTCCACTCCTCTCCATGGCGCTGGTCGGCTATACCAACGCCGGGAAGTCGAGCGTCCTGCGTGGTCTCTCCCCTCAATCCGATGTCTTCGTGGAGGACCGGCTCTTCGCCACGCTCGACACCCTCACCCGTGAGGTGGACCTGGGTGAAAATGTGCGGGTGCGGGTGACCGATACCGTGGGGTTCATCCGGAAACTTCCTCACCACCTGGTGGCCAGTTTCCGGGCGACGCTGGAGGAGGTACGTGAAGGCGATGTCCTTCTCCACGTGGTGGACGCGAGTCATCCCCAGTGGGAAGAGCAGATGGAGATCGTGGTCGAGGTGCTGGCCGAGCTGGGCGTGGGGGAGAGGCCAACCATTCCGGTGTTCAACAAGATGGATTCGGTCGTCAATGCAGCGGAGGTCGAGGCCCGGGTCCGGGAGCTCTACCCTGACGCCATCATGGCGAGCGCCATCCGTCCCGGCGGACTGGATGAGTTGAAGGCGCGACTCCGCACGCTCGCCCGCCGGGAGAGACCAGCGGTATCTATCAGCATTCCCGTGGGCGATGGGGCGCGGCTGGCCGAGTTGTATCGAATCGGAGAAGTCGTGTCACGAGAGCAGGTGGATGGCGTGTTTCAACTTCGTGTTCGTCTCAACCCTGGTGAGGCGGACCGGTTGCGCAGTATCGGGGTTGAAGTGAAATAGGAAAAGTGACTGAAAACAAATTAAGTAACTAAAAGATGAACCGAGTAACTGAAAGAAGAACCCGGTCACTCAAGGTAGAACCAGTTAGCTCAAAAGAAAATCCAGGGAATGGAGCGACGAGGGGCACAAACTGCAAAGGCGCCATTGGCGCCTTTTTGGAAAAATGCTCTTTAGCGACATTGCATCGCTAGCGCTCCTGGCGGATGGAGTGAGGCATTCCCCACCCGGCTCTCCGATTCCCATTTCAGCGCACTCGCAGAGAGATTTCCCGCCACCGATGACGCTGGAACAGGTCGCTTCCTTTGCGCCTTCGCGGTATATCCATTCCCGCTCATTCCCCCGATAATATCTGCTCCAGGATCAGCCAGCGATCCATCCCGGCGAATTTCTGATGCATCCTGGTTGTGGGTGCCCCGCCGATCGCGCCGTCTTCTTCATTCTGCAGATCAGCCAGGGCGTCCAGGCCAC
>JBDTRF010000314.1:0-3940 GCA_039931815.1 Gemmatimonadota bacterium | reverse complement strand
GGCGCCGTCTTCATCATCCCGCTCGCCGTTAACGGGGCCAGCGATTGTTCCACCACCGATGTCAACCGTTCAAGTGCGGCGCTGTCCGGAAGAATTCCCAGCCAGACAAGGTAGGGGCCGTCGGTGCGGACCGGAAGCTGGGGAAAATTGTTGGGCACATCGAGTGTCACCAGCACTCCAGCCTCGCGGGCGCCGGCCCCGCGGTACCGGGCAAAGGCGGGCTCGACCAGTCGCGCGAACGCATCGACAGCGCCTGAATCAAGCTGAAACACCTGGGCGACGACAATTCCCCTGGCGCCATTCGGCTCGGTGAGCGGATCGACTGCCGGAAGCACGGACACCGACCGTTCGGGTGTCAGCGCCCGAAGCAGCAGGACGTTATCCGAGTCATCGATGAGATTGTTGAGCGTCGTCCGGTGTTCTCGCCAGACCGGACCATAGTAGAAAGCGGCGTTGATGACCCCGCGAGCCTCGATGGTGTGATATCCCCGGATCCAGGTAAATCCATTCGCGTGGCCACGTTCGAGAAACTCGCCCGCCGCGATCGACCCCAGCTGCTGGAAGGATTCCGGAAAATAGCTCTCGAAGTACTGCGCAAAGTGCACGCGTTCGCCCGGCTTGATGGTGTAACGGCGAAACTCGACGACCGGAAAGTCACCGAGCACCTCAACGTGATTCGAGGCAGGCGGACCTGCCGACTGGGCCTCGGCGGAAGCGATTGTCATGAGCAGGCAGGCGACTGCGGCCAGGGTTCTTCGCATAAGGAATTCACACGGCATGAAAGTCGACAGCAAGGTCCATCACACCATCTCTGGCGTCCAGGCGCACCAACCAGGGGGCGCCGAGCCATTGAGAGTGCGCGGACGCCAATCCGCCCAACGCGAAACGTGCGTTTTATCAAGCGGTTTCCTGTTCGTGCCTGCTGAACGACCTCCCAGCACACGGGTGACTCCTCCGTCGTCAGCCTCAGGTCCCGAATCGCCGGGATTTCGACCTGAAGCCAGACACAATCACCTCGGATCATCCGGCGGTCCCTGGCCCGGCAGTCGACACAATGTGCCTCACCGATCCCTCAGCCGCGACGTTTTTAACAAGACCCGAACGTTCACGCGATTCCTCTCAGCTGGAGACACGGGTGAATTCCATGTACCAGTTGGTCTCCCAGGTGGCACCTCCATCGGGAGAAAATGCCTGCTCCCAAAGGCCGGACTCAGCTGTGATCCCGGACCAGCGGAAACGCACTCTGATCGGTCGCCCGTTGAAGATGTCGTCTCCGATAAAAGTGCCGACACCATCCTGAAAGCCGCCACGAACTGGCGGGTCAATGGTGGACGTCCGGGCGTCAAGCCACCAGATCGACCACTGCCGGGTGCTCGGCTCGAAAGCCCGGATGCTGACCGCGTGATAGGTGTGGCCTGGCATTTCCAGCAGATTGTCATCGACGTTGCCCAGCCCACCCATGACAGGCCAGTTCACACAGGTGCCGGCGAACTCTTCCCACTCGACGCTGCCGGCCAGGCGCGCCTTGAGACGACGGTGGCGGACGCTCCAGCGCCCGACCAGGAAATCCCAATCGCTCGCTTTTCCGGGGATGACCAGCTCGGTGGAGTTGGCTTCAGGTCTCGAGGGAACGTGGGTCATGGCTTCGAGGCTCCGAGCGCCGGTGTCACTCGGGAAAAGCTCATCGTCCAGTTGGTCTCCCAGGTCTTGCCGCCATCGGCGGAAAACGCCTGCTCCCAGTGGATCGAGGACTCAGTAATATCGGACCAGACCATCATCACCTTGATCGGTTTGCCGTCGTCAGTGTCGTCGGCGTAGAACTCCCCCCTCCCATTGTGAAACCGGCCCACGCCAGGCGGGGTCATGATCCCTTCCCGGCTGCTCACCCAGTATTGCGACCACTCTTTTTTCGCCTGGTCAAACAGGCTGAGAGAAATCCCGGAAAACCCCCTGGTGGGAAAACTCATCTGCTCCAGGTTACCCGTCCCATCCAGAAGAGGGGTGCTCACGGATACACAGGGAAATTCGTCCCACTCAGTACTTCCCACCCAGCGCTGCTTGAGGCGGCGGTTCGTCACGTTCCACGTGCCGACCAGGAAGTCGAAGTCATGAGAACCATCCACCGCGTCCGTATCGGCGACAATCGCCGACTCAGGCGCTGACGCCTCGGCCCGGATGTCAGTGGGAAGCGCTGGGGAGGAGAAAAACAGAATGAAAGCTGCAGATATGCCTGCGGTCATCGGCCGAACCATTGGTCGTCTCTTCAGGAGGGTGAGCGTGCCAAGTTAGGCGCTTCTTCCCTGAGAGGAACGGACCACTTCAGACGTTTCTATCGAACCACTTTGCCGGCGACGGGGCGCTTCCCGCCAAGCACCTGCCCTACCACTCGCATCGCGGCGTGCGTCCGTACCGGCCGGGAGCACGCGAAGCCCATGACAAATCCCGCGCGGGGCGCTCCAGCATAGAATCTCGAAAGCGGATGCAAATCGACCCCCTTCTCGGCACACATGGAGGCGATGCGCCTGTCATCGCCCTGGCGTCGCAGATACACCGACAGATGAAGCCCAGCATCGGAGGGACCAATCTCAAGCTCATCCGACAGGAGTGCGAGCTCCTTGAGAACCGCCAGTCGCCGAAGATCATACTCCGGTAATACCGCGCGAAGGTGGGCGGCCAGGTGTCCCTCACCGATAAATGCTGCGAGGGCCGCCTGTGTGTGCCCCGGGGCATGGCCATCCATGAGATGCTTGGCGTTGATGAATGCATCCACCAGGGAGACTGGTGCCACGAGAAAGGCAATTCGAAGCGATGAAAACATCATCTTGCTGAAGGTCCCGATGTAGATCACCCGCCCTGCGGGATCGAGAGCCTGCAGCGACGCCAGCGGTCGGCCCGCATAGCGGAGGTCGCCATCGTAGTCGTCTTCAATAACCCATCCGTCCGCCCGTTGCGCCCACGCCAGCAACGCCTGCCGCCGCTCGAGCGACATGAGACCGCCGCTGGGGTACTGGTGCGACGGAGTCACGTAGGCCAGGCGAGCGGCCGGTTCCACCGCGAGCGCCGCACTCACATCGAGGCCGTTCAGATCGACGGGAATGGGTACGACCACCGCGCCCGCCGCCCGGAGGAGGTGCATTGTGGGCGGGTAACACGGATCTTCGATCCACGCGGCTTCGCCCGGGTCAATCAGGACTCGGCTCACGAGGTCCACGGCCTGTTGCGCGCTACTCATGACGATGACCTGGTCCGGTGAGCACGCGACGGCACGGGAACCGGCGACGTGGGCGGCGATTGCCTGCCGCAACTCGGGAAGACCGGCACTCGCTCCATAGGCCCAGTACTCGGTGCCCGATCGCCGCACAGATCGCGAGAGCAATCGCTCCCACACTCGCCGCGGGAACAATTCGATGGCGGGTATCGAAGGCGTGAACGCGGTGCCCACCGTTGGCGTGAGCTGGCCGGGATATCCCGCGAAGACCTCACCCCGCCTTGAAAGCGGCGCCGGCGGTGCAGCGATCCGAGATCGAGTGCCGACTCCAGTCTCCGGGGGACGCTCCCGCTCAGGGACCTGGCTGGACACGAATGTCCCAGAGCCTTTCCGCCGGACCAGGAACCCCTCGGACTGGAGCTGATCAAACGCCCACTCGACCGTGTGGCGCGAGACATTCAGATCATGGGCGAGAACACGCGATGATGGAAGCCGGGCGCCTGGAAGGAAGTTGCCGGTGAGAATGGCCCGACGGATATGAGTTTCTACCCGCGCCTTAAGCGACTGCCGAGAGGCAGGATCGAGCCCGTCGATATCGAGTATCTGGATGGAGCCGGACTGTTTGGCCATCCATTACTATAGAAAGGAGTAGCGGCGGGGAACAGGGAACGGGGCGCGGGGTGCAGGGTGCAGGGTGCAGGGTGCAGGGTGCAGGGTGCAGGGTGCAGGGTG
>JBDTRF010000313.1:0-3941 GCA_039931815.1 Gemmatimonadota bacterium | reverse complement strand
ATGCCTGGCGCCTGATGGATGGAGCGCACAGAGGTACCGACCCCTGGCTGGAACCGTTTAATGAGTCCAGCCGCATTGATGAGGTCCTCGGTGTCATGAAAGCGGCGGTCATCCTCCTCGATTCGGCCTCGACCCGGTTTCAGGTCGATGGCAATCGGCTGGTGTTCGAAAGCGCCTCGGAGGCCGAACGTTATTCCGCTCTTAAACTCGAGGCCGATTCATTACTCAAGGCGCCGGTCGATGCGGACGTGTTCCCTGTCAGCCGTGCACCGCGGCGGGTTGTTACCCGTTTACTGGCCTCCCTTCCCCCGGCAATCAGCCAGTTCAGGCTTCCCTGAACGAACCATCCGTCGCTCAAAAATGGATTTTTTCGCCTGTATTGCGGGCGCTGGCGGCGGGCCCGGAGCCTGGGTGAAGCTTGAACGGTCGCGACGTCCTTATCTCGCTTGACGCCGACGACGGGCCGATGAATACTTAGCCCTCAGGTATTCCCCGATCACATGGCCGCCTTTATCCCTCTGAGAACCGTAATGCGCGATACGATCTCCCTCCTGTACGATGCAGGCTCCCGGGACAGCGAACCATCTCCATGGCGTCCGGATCCTGAAGCGCAGGAAGATCACCGCGACTTCGTGGCAAACGCCCGGCTCCTGGTTGTCGATGACGAGCCATTTGTTCGGTCGGTGGTCAGTCGCCTGCTGGAGGAGGCAGGGCACAAGGTCACTGTCGCCCTGGGTGGTATCGAGGCCCTGGAGATATTGCAGGCCGATCCAACTGGCTTTGACCTGGTGATTACCGATATCCGGATGCCGGGAATGGATGGGTGGCAACTTGGCCAGCATATCACGGATCAATGCCTCGGCTTACCGATTCTGTACATGTCGGGTTATGATCTGGATTCCGGCTCTCACGGAATTCCCCTGTTGCGGAAGCCCTTTGATGCCCAGGAGCTGCTGGTGCGCGTACGGGAGCTTCTCGGAAGCAGGTAGCTCCCCCATCAACCGACCTGCACCTCGTCCAGCCCTTACCCTTCCATCTGGAATCTCCCTCGATCCGCCATGTCCGGCCGTGCAGCACTGGCCGCTCTCCTGTTGAATGGATGCACCCGCTCGTCGCCCGGCGTGTAGCACCGATCGCGGTGATGCATCGAGACCTGGTCAGCAACCGCGCTGGACGGTTCCAGGGCGCCCGGCTCTCTCCGCCGGGCGTCCTGATCATTTCACCGCCCTGTGGCAGCAGAGTGGCTGAAACTGCTTAGCTTTCGGCCCTGTGATGAGGCCCTGGAATTGTCAGGCGGGGGTAACCGAGGGATAGAGGAGCGGCCAACGTGGGCAGAAGGTTGGTTGATCACTCACCTTCCTGCGATGGTCGTTTTGGTTTCGGGTTTTCGCTCCGCTGTTGACGGTCCGGTGAAGAGGTTTGATATCCCGCAGGACCAGCGGCGGTCAGGCACCTGGTAAGGCGACCTTTATCGAATTCGACAGGAGTAGCATGGCTCTGCTGGGAATGCGTGATGTCACGATCGCCTTTGGCGGCCCGCCGGTGCTGGAACGGGCGGGGTTTTCCATTGACCGGGGAGAGCGGGTTTGTCTCCTTGGTCGCAATGGGGCGGGGAAGAGCACGTTGATGAAGCTGCTCGATGGAACCATCAATCCGGACCAGGGTGAAGTCATCCGTCAGACGGGACTCACGGTTGCCAGGCTGGAGCAGGACATTCCGGACACCATTGAAGGCACCACGTTCGACGTCGTGGCTGCGGGGCTGGGTGACGCCGGTACACTCATTACGCGCTACCATGCGGCCAGTCTCCGGGTGGGCGACGGGGACGAGTCAGCCCTGCGTGAACTGGATCGCCTGCACCACGCGCTCGAGGCCGCGGGGGCGTGGGAACTGGAAACGCGGGTCGAAACCGTTCTTTCCCACCTGGGGCTCGATCCTGATGTGCCGTTCGCCCGTTCCTCCGGCGGGCGGAAGCGCCAGACACTGCTGGCCCGGGCCCTCGTCCGCGAACCGGACGTCCTGCTCCTCGACGAGCCGACCAACCATTTTGATATTGCCGCGATCGAGTGGATGGAGGATTTTCTGATCGGGCGCGGGGCCACGCTGCTCTTCGTGACCCACGATCGCGCGTTTCTTCGCCGGGTGGCCACACGAATCATCGAGTTGGATCGCGGGAAACTGGTGGATTGGAGTGGCGACTACGATACCTACCTTGAGCGAAAGGAATCATCCCTGGCGTCAGAACAGCGGGAATGGGCTGAGTTCGACAAGAAACTGGCGAAGGAAGAAGCCTGGATTCGCCAGGGGATCAAGGCCCGTCGCACTCGCAACGAGGGTCGAGTGCGTTCGCTGGAACGGCTCCGGGAAGAGCGGGGCGCTCGACGGGAGCGGGCCGGCACCGTCCGACTGCAGGCGCAGGAGGCCGAGCGGTCGGGTCGTCTCGTGATCGAAGCGCGGGATGTCGATTTCGCCCACGGAGAGCGGACCATCATCCGGGGGCTCACTACTACGATCACGCGAGGGGACAAGGTCGGCCTGATCGGCCCCAACGGATCGGGCAAGACCACCCTGCTCCGATTGCTGCTGGGCGAGTTGCCACCCGACCGCGGCGCGCTGCGTCACGGAACCGGGCTCGAAATCGCCTATTTCGATCAGCTCCGCGAGGAGCTCAATCCCGATCGAACTGTCTTCGACAGTATCGCGGATGGAAATGATTTCGTCGAAATCGGGGACAATCGAAAACATGTCCTGGGCTATCTCCAGGATTTTCTCTTTCCCCCGGATCGAGCCCGCACCCCGGTACGAGCCTTGTCTGGTGGCGAACGAAATCGCCTGCTTCTCGCCCGCCTGTTCACCCGGTCTTTTAATTTGCTGGCGATGGATGAGCCGACCAACGATCTCGACATCGAAACGCTGGACCTGCTGGAGGAACTGCTCCTGGAATTTGCGGGAACCCTGCTGGTCGTCAGTCACGACCGGGACTTCCTCGATCACGTCGTGACCAGCACGCTCGTGATGGAAGGCGGTGGAGTGGTGGGAGAATATGTCGGGGGATACTCGGACTGGGTAAGCCAGCGCGGCCAGGCCACCCAGGCGATCATCCCGACTTCGCGACGCGATCCGCCATCATCGAATCGACCGACGACAAAGGAGGAGAAGAAACGGCGACTTACCTTCAAGGAGAACAGCGAGTTATCCGCGTTGCCGGAACGGATCGACCAGCTGGAGAAAGCACGCGAAAAACTGTTCGGAGCGCTGATCGATCCCGCCATTCTCCGAGACGGGAACGCGGTAGCGGAAGCCCGGGCGCGGTTGGGGGCAATCGAGCAGGAAATTGCCGTGGCCACCGCGCGCTGGGAACAACTGGAGACGGTCGCAGCTCACCCCTGACCCGGGGCGCCGGCGACGCGGGGACCTTTTCATTGGTGAATGTCGATGTCGATGACCTATCCACGGACCGGAATTTCCGATGATGAGATTCCGCACGTCACCTTTCCCTTCGCCCGCCACATTGTCGAGACCTATGCGGGGGAAACGAATAAAGTCGTGAGTACCTGGGCCCAGTTCGGCCCGGACGACCTGACCTACCGTCCGCATCCTCGGGCCACCTCAGTCCTGGATATCATCAGGCACCAATTGCTGTCCGAACGCCGTTTTTTCGGGGAGTTCCTCGGTACGCCGGAACCCGGGGCGAGCGACGTCGTCCCCACGCCCGAGGTGGAATCCTTCATTCAGCGACTGGTCGACCTGGCCCGCGCCCGCCTTGGGTTTCTCGCGGCCCAACCGGAGCCGTGGTGGCTCGAACCGGTCCCTTTTTTTGATGTCGAGCGTCAGCGCATCTGGATCTTCTGGCGCCGAGTGCTCCACACCGCCCATCACCGAAGCCAGTTGACGGTCTATCTCCGTCTCATGGATCGATCGGTTCCTTCGACATACGGGCC
>JBDTRF010000312.1:0-3943 GCA_039931815.1 Gemmatimonadota bacterium | reverse complement strand
CTGATCGCCGTAGGAGCCGGTCATGCGCGTGCGACCAGTCACGATCGCCGTCTTGTCGTAGGACCGAACGCGAGATTCCACCAGGTTTACGTCGAGAAACTTGAGTTGGCCTGATCCCACCAGGTCGATCAGGACCGCTCTCGGTATCTCCGATCCGGTCATGACGTCGATCAACTGAAAGTCGTCAGCGAGGATCCGGTCAAGTCCCGGCCCGCTTCCCGCCAGCAGGGCGTCAAAGAATTCCCGTTCGGCCTTGAGTACTTCGGCTTCAACAGTCATCGTGCTTCTCGTGATGGTCTCTGGTAAATTGCTGCGTGGTGTCGGTGTCGGCGACCGGTAGGTGAAGCCGACCGGCCCCCAAGGTAAACCGGTAAGCACAAAATCCAACCCTTCCAATCGATCAGTGCATGATTGACCTAATCGGATACCTCGCGACCGCGTTCTTCGTGGCATCCTACCTGTCAAAACGGGCGGCCACGTTACGCCGGATTCAATCGGTGGCGGCACTCCTCTGGTTGACGTATGGAGTGTTGATCCACGCGATGCCGGTGATCGTGGCAAATGCGATCGTGGCGGGTGTGGCGCTCTGGTCGTCGTTCGGAATTGGGAAGAAGCCGGGGCAACCTGCATCGCCCTGAGCCGATGCGCTTACCCCGAATCCAGGTGACGAGGTTTTCGCGAGGGTGGATCGTGCACGGACGGAAAGCGGTGACACCAGAATTACCTGGTGTCGCGCGCCCGCTTGTTGTACATGTACGCCAGCCCGAGTGACACCACTCCGAGGCAGAGCACCGAGCCAACCCGGTACAGCGCATCGAGAGTTGACAGATCAAACAGCACCACCTTGAGCACCGTCATCCCGGACACGAGGAGACCCGCGACGCGCACCGGCTTTATTCCGCGGCGGAATCCCAGGATGATAAGGCCTGCGGAAAAGAGCATCCACCAGGCGCTCACGACCAGCCCTCGCGCCAGGTTCGCGGTGACTTCTGACAAGCCGCTCTGATCGTAATGCTGGTAAATCTCGCCGGTCACGCCAAACAGCACGATCAGTCCGGAGAGCGACCAGAAGAGCGCCGTGCTCCCCATCGCCTGGATATCATCGTCGACCTTTCGCCAGAGTCCCGCGGCATATAGGGCGAACACAGCGGCACAGGCCCAGAGTGTCAGCGGCCAGGCTCCCACGAACGCGGGATCAGCCCCGGGCCGCTCTGAGAGCCGAGCGACCAGATGGAGCACTCCGGCGGAGAGTGCGAGCACACCGTACCACCGCCCGTCGGTTCGACGAAGAAGATGGTCAGTCCCGGTCCAGAGTATGGCGAGTGCCAGCAACGCCCAACTTGCCTCGAGCCCTTTCCACTGCAGCAGCGCCGCGATCAGCAACGCGGTCGTCCCGACCTGGGCGAACGGCTTTCGCACTGCGGTGAATCCTGCCAGGAGATACGGCAGAGAAATGATGACGGGCAGGAGTCCGGGATTCCGGTCGAACGCGTGCTCCGCCTGCGCGTACACCGCCCACGCAAGCAGGAAAGGCGTCAGGTAGAAGTACAGCGCCTCTCCCAGCGAGAGCGCGTCCTTGTCACTGGGAACATCGCCGATTGGGGGCAGCACGACCGGAGACCGGAGTGAGCGCCACCACACGGGGGCTGCCAGGACGATTGCTCCCAGGAGAACGGGCCAGCGCGTTGCCAGGTGCTGGTTGGCGAGGAAGAGGAGCCCCCATCCACCACCGAAGGAAAGGATGCGCGTCTCCCACCATCCTTCGCGGAGACCGATATACAGTCCGCCGGATCCACCGACGAGCGCGTAGATAAGTACGCCGTACGGGTTGGCCTGCTCGTAGGAACTATTGGAGGCGAACCCGAAGAAGCTGAGCCCAACCACCAGCATGGTCAGCCGCCAGCGGCGATTCGCGGCGACCCATCCCATGCTGATGCCGATGCATCCCAGGTAAAGCAGCAGCGCGTTTCCATTGGATGGCACCATGCCCAGGACGAGTGGGGCAAAGAAGGCTCCCAGGGCGGCCGTCGTGCCCAGCGCTTCGATATCGATGGCAAAGGCGATGACGGCGAGAGAGAGCGATACGAGTGCCAGCGCCGCGATGCCGCTGGTGGGCGGGAAGAACTGGTAGAGGCGAGATGCGGCCCAGACCGCGAGGTAGATGATGGCGGCACCGGCGCCGATCAGCGAAGCGCCGTACGTCCGAAGTCCCCTGGCGTTGAGTCGCCAGCCCAGTGCTCCGACCACGATTCCCGCGATGGCACCGCCAGCGCAGCGCGTCGCCGGCGAGATCCAGCCACGATCAAAGGAAAGTTTGAGCAGGTATCCCGCGGCGAGAATGATGAACACGACGCCAACACCGAGCAGTCCTCGCTGGCCGAACCACTGCTCTGAATCGATGGGCGCCGGCTCGGCGACCCGCGGCGCTCTGGCCGGCCGAGAAGATGGCCGAGGGGGCGTGGTTCCAGCACCGGTGAAGGGATCCGGCATTTGCCGCGGCGCCGGTCTTGGAGGCCTTGGCGGAGGCGGCGGAGCGGCCTCTTCAACCTCCGCGTCCGGCATCACCAGCGGTGGCTTGCCGCTGACCAGGGGGAGAATCTGCCGAACCAGCCGCTCAAGGACTGCAAGCCGATGCTCCAGCCGATCAAGCCGTTCGTCCGCATTCATGGGCGTTCCGCGATGGAGAGAGCTTGGGGGATTGGGTTTGGTCGTGGCTACGTTAACGCCGTTTGGGCAGTTGCGATAGCACTTGGTCCTTGCGGGGCCGGTCGCTCCTAGGCCGTACGACGTATCGTTTATCGCAATGTGATTGCAGAGACGCGGAGTGTATTGCGAGGGAGCGAAGCGACCGACGCAATCTGTTCCAGGTTCGGGTGAAGCGAGGCAAGGTTGCTTCGCCGCGACGGCTCGCCATGACTCCGTATGATGCCCGGTTTCCCGGATGTCGCCTGCCGCCCTGCCCAACCGCTTGCCGTCTCGCCGCCTTGTCTGCACTTTATCCCGATCCCTTTCGGCCGAGGCGCCATGTCTCCCCGCTCTGTGCAGCTGGTACGGTTCGTCGTCATTGTTCTGAACCTATCGCTGGTCGAAGCTGGCTGCAGCAGCAGCAAAGCCGCCGGCATCAATTCCAACGGCAACGTCTATCTCTCGTGCACCAACAACTGTACCGACCTGCAATTCGACAACAACCTTCACGCCGCCAATGTGTTCGTGACGATCAAGACGGGTTCAAGCGTGGCGAAGGACTTCGGGCCACTCCCCACCGACGGGATGGTATTCCTCGTGAGCACGGATATCGGAAACGGGCAGGTGTTCACTATTTCTTCCGGCACGGGGACGGGAAGCGGCGCTCTCCGGGGTGCTACGGCGATCTGTACTGTCGGGCCGAACATGTTGCCGAGCGCGGATGGGTTTGGCGAGGTGCTGGTGACGGTGGATCCGGCGACGCCGACCTACGATACATTCTGCGTGACGGGTCTGGGAGGCAACTGGCAGTAGAGCGCCGCTCTATGTCCGATGCCGGCAGGATTTTTATCAATAGATTGTTCACGATCGCGGGACTGACGTCTATCAGTCAGGTCGCTTGAGCGACCCGATGCCGAGTGGCGGCTTCACCCTCGAATTCGATTTCTTTCGATGAGCGCATGTTTGCCGGGAGCGCCGACACCGGGACTGAAAGAACGGGCGCACCAATATCGATGGGGGTACGAGACGTCGCCTGATGTCGTTTTGAGGAAGGGTCAGAAGCGTCGCTTAGGTTTTTCAGTTCGGTCGCTTGAGCGACCCGGTGTCGAGTGGCGGCTTCAGCCGTCGATTTCGATTTTGCCCCGCTTCCAACAAAAAGGGCGCCTCAAAGGGCGCCCCATTGTGATTTTCTTGGAACTTCAGCTCATCGCGTCCCGCAACTCCGCCGCCGTCGCGATCGCCACGTCGACATCCCGGC
>JBDTRF010000311.1:0-4005 GCA_039931815.1 Gemmatimonadota bacterium | reverse complement strand
CATAGGCTGTACCCCCTACTTTCCGGGCTATGACTCCCTGGGTGCTCCGTCTCATCGTCGCCAATGTGGCGATGTTTTTCATTGCCAGCTTTTCCCCCCAGCTGTATAACATGCTGGTCCTCGTCCCTGCCGAAATACTGCGATATCCCTGGACGCCGATAACGTACCTTTTCCTGCACGCCAGCGGTACGCACATTCTCTTCAACATGATCGGCCTGTTCTTCTTTGGCCCTCGAGTCGAGAGTCGGCTGGGTGGCAAGAATTTCCTGGGGCTGTATTTCGCCGCGGGGATTGGTGGGGCATTGCTTTCACTGGTTTACCCCAACGTCCCCATCGTCGGCGCTTCCGGCGCCATTTTCGGAGTTACCCTGGCCTTCGCTCGGTATTGGCCTCGGGACCAGATCTATATCTGGGGCATTCTACCGATCGAGGCGCGCTGGCTCGTCATCATCCTCACGGCCATGTCGCTCTATGGCGCCAGGAATGCCGGTACCGGGGGGGGCATCGCGCACTTCGCTCACCTCGGCGGGTTCCTTGGCGGATATTTGTACCTCAGGTACATCGAGTTTCGGAGTCCCGCCCGGAATTTCCGGGCCCGCACCAGTGCAGCTGTGCCCAAACGCGCCGTCCTGCGGGACCACTCGAAGGACCTGGCGCGCTGGTCCCAGATTCCCCGGGACCGGATGCACGAGGTCAATCGCGACGAAGTGAATCGAATCCTCGATAAGATCAGCGCGACCGGTATCGCCAGCCTCACTCCCAGCGAGCTTGAAACGCTGGAGCGCTTCTCCCCCAAGGCCTGAACGAACACGATGCCTCCTCGCAAGACTCCCGCATCGTCCAGGGCGGCCAAGGCCCCACCGACCGCGGTCACGTCGCTGCTCTCCGAGCAGGATATCTACCTCTTCAACGAAGGGACGCACCTTCGCCTGTACGATCACCTCGGTGCGCACCTCTCCACGATGAACGGGGAGAAGGGAACCTATTTCGCGGTTTGGGCGCCAGCCGCGAAGAGCGTATCGGTGATCGGCCAGTTTAATGAATGGAACCCCAGCCGCCATCCCCTGATTGCCCGAGAAGAATCAGGGATCTGGGAAGGGTTTGTCCCTGGAGTCGAAAAGGGTGACGTGTACAAGTACCATATCGTCTCGAACCGGCCAGGTTACGAAGTCGATAAAGCCGACCCGCTCGCCTTTGCCACCGAGCACCCGCCGCAGACCGGTTCCATCATCTGGCCGCTCGGCCATCGGTGGGAAGACGACGAGTGGATGGCCAGTCGCCAGCCACACAACTCCATCAAGGCACCCATCTCGATTTACGAGGTACACCTTGGCTCCTGGCGGAGGGACGACCAGGGCAACTCCCTGTCGTATCGGGCCGTCGCCGAGCCGCTGGCCGCCTACGTGAAGGCGAATGGATTCACCCACGTGCAGCTCCTCCCCATCATGGAACATCCGTTCTTTGGTTCCTGGGGCTACCAGACCACCAGCTATTTCGCTCCGACCAGTCGATTCGGTGAGCCGCAGGACCTGATGTTCCTGATCGATCATCTCCACCGGTCAGGAATCGGCGTCATCCTCGACTGGGTACCATCGCATTTCCCCACCGATGAACACTCGCTCGGCTATTTCGACGGGCAGCACCTCTACGAGCATGCCGATCCCCGCCAGGGGTTTCACCCCGACTGGCAGACCTTGATTTTTAATTATGGGCGGCCGGAAGTCCGAAGCTTCCTCTTGAGCAGCGCCCTCTTCTGGCTCGACCGCTACCACGCCGACGGTCTCCGGGTCGATGCGGTGGCGTCCATGTTGTACCTCGATTACTCGCGGCAACCGGGCGAATGGATCCCCAACAAGTATGGCGGTCGGGAGAATCTCGAGGCGATCGACTTCCTCAAGAAGTTGAATGAAGTCGTGCACCAGGAATTCCCCGACGTGCTGACCATCGCGGAGGAGTCCACGTCCTGGCCGATGGTTTCCCGGCCGACGTACATCGGCGGGCTTGGGTTTGATCTCAAGTGGGACATGGGCTGGATGCACGACACACTCAAATACATGGCGCTCGATCCGATTCATCGGCGGCATCATCACAATGAGCTGACATTTCGCGGAATGTACGCCTTTTCCGAGAACTTTGTCCTCCCCTTGAGTCACGATGAGGTGGTCCATCTCAAGGGATCCCTGCTGGGCAAGATGCCGGGGGATCCCTGGCGCAAGTTCGCCAACCTCCGTTTGCTGTTTGGGAACATGTTCAGCCAGCCCGGCAAGAAACTGCTCTTCATGGGCGGAGAGATCGGGGTACTGGCTGAGTGGAATCACGACGGCACGATTGACTGGGATCTCCTCGAGGATCCCTTGCACCGTGGAGTCCAGCATTGGGTGGCGGACCTGAACGCTCTCTATGCCCGAGAGCCGGCCCTCCACCTGCTCGATTGCGAACCGGGCGGCTTCGCCTGGATCGACTGCAACGACGATGAGCAGAGCGTCCTTACGCTGCTCCGGCGCGCCGGCCCGGAAGATCCGGCCCTGCTTTTCGCCATGAATTTTACCCCGGTTCCTCGGCCGGCATATCGGATCGGCGTACCGTTTCATGGCCGGTGGCTGGAAGTCCTTAACAGCGACGCCCCCGAGTACGGCGGGAGCGGCGTCGGCAACTTGGGCGGGGTCGAGGCGGAACCGGTCGCGCATCACGGATATCCCCAATCGATCAGTGTTACTCTTCCGCCGCTGGCGACCCTGGTTTTCCGGGGGGTGCCGGAGAAAATGGCGGAGAAGGATGTACTGCCGGTGGCCGGGAAGGAGCCGCCGGCGCTGCCCCGGTCGGAACCGCCCGTCCGGATTCGAAAAGGGAAACCGAAGAAAACATCAGGTAACGCGGGGGGACCGACGCCGTAGGCTCCCCCGCTCACAGGGGCGAGCGACCGATGCTGTTCAACTCGTATGTCTTCGTCGGATTCTTCCTGCTGGTCTATGCCCTGTACCTGGTCATTCAGCGGCACCATCGCGCCCAGAACACGCTTCTCCTCCTTGCCAGCGCCTGGTTCTACGGGTACTGGAACAAGTGGTTCCTGTTCCTCATCCTGTTTACCTGCATCAACGATTACACCGCTGCTCTCTGGATCGATCGGAGTGCCTCCGCGGCTCGCCGCAAGGCGATTCTGATTGCGGCCATTTCCATTGACCTGGCCGTCCTGGGGTTTTTCAAATATTTCAACTTCTTCGCCGACACCGCGGTTCATATCCTGGGAAGCGTTGGACTTCATGCCGATCCAATCACGCTCAAGCTGATCCTGCCGCTGGGAATTTCCTTTCATACCTTCCAGGCGATGGGCTACACCATCGACGTCTACCGCGGCCGGCTCAAACCCACGACGCATTTTCTCGATTTCTGCCTTTTCATCTCGTTCTTCCCCCAGATGATCGCCGGTCCGATCTCGATGGCGTACAACCTGTTGCCGCAGGTGCTTCGCCCTCGCCGGATCAGCCTGGCACAGGTCAATGCGGGGCTATTCCTGATTGTATGGGGCTATTTCCAGAAAATGGTCGTGGCCGACAACCTGGCACTGGTGGCAAACCGGGTGTTCGACAACTACACGCGCTACCACGGCCTGGATATTCTGATTGGCGTCCTGGCATTTACTTTTCAGATCTTCTGTGACTTCGCAGGCTACAGCGACATTGCCCGCGGACTGGCCAAGCTCATGGGCTTCGAGCTGGTCATCAATTTCAAATTGCCATACTTCGCGACCAACCCGAGTGATTTCTGGTCCCGCTGGCACATATCGCTGTCCGTGTGGCTCCGGGAGCATCTTTACATTCCGCTCGGCGGGAACCGGCTGGGAGGCTGGTATACCTATCGCAATCTCATGCTGACGATGATTCTCGGGGGCCTGTGGCACGGTGCCGCCTGGAATTTCGTAATCTGGGGATTCTTTCACGGGCTGATCCTGGCGATCTATCGTCTGTTGGGCTGGGGCTCGGACCACGTCGATCCCTGGGCCGGGGG
>JBDTRF010000310.1:0-4023 GCA_039931815.1 Gemmatimonadota bacterium | reverse complement strand
AGCAAATGACTTCAAAAAAACATCGTAATGCTACAATTACTTGCTACATCTGATGCATACATGATTGCAAATAAACGACTTATGAGATTTTAAAAACCGTGTGAACGTAATGCTCTACCACTGAGCTAAGCGCGCAACCCGAATCGTCGCCCGATGGACTGCTGAGTCTGGGCGTCACGTTGAAAGCATTGCTGGTAGCACCGGTAAGGCCGGTTGCGGTTGCGGCCAGGGTATATCCGGTTCCCACCTTGTCGAGACTCAGGTCAGCGAAGGTGGCAACGCCATTCACCGCATTCACCGTCAGCGTTCCCGCCAGGATAGAGCCTCCCGAATTTGCCGCCAGCGCGATGGTAATTGAGTTGTTCGCGCCGGCGACCGTGTTTCCCGAGGCATCCTGGACCAGGACGGTTACGGCTGGCGAGATCACTGCTCCCGCCGCCGTCGTAGTGGGCTGAGCACCCAACGCCAGCCTGGTGGCACCGCCGGCCCCGATCGTCACCACCACGCTCGTCGCCTTGGTCAGCCCGCTCGCCGTGAAGTCGAGGGTCCGGCCACCAGCCGCTCCCGTAATCGCCAGGTTGGTGAAGCTCGCCGCGCCACTGCCGTTTGTCGTCGCGGTGAGAGTGCCGTTCAACGTTCCGCCGCCCGTCGCGATCAACGCGGTCACCACGACACCGCTCTGACTGACGTTATTCCCTGCGGCATCCTCGAGCTGCACCACCGGCTGCTGGGGGAATGCGACGCCACTTTGCGCAGAGCTGGATGGCTGGGTCGTCAACGCAAGCCTGGTGGCGGCACCCGCCGTCAGATTGATCGTCGACGAAGTCGCACCGGTGAGCGCGCCACTCGTGAAATCCAGGGTATAGGCTCCGGCCAGCCCAGTGATCGAGAGGCCACCGAACAGGGCCTGTCCACTCGCGTTGGTGGGGACGGTCCTGGTACCGTTGAGCGTACCAGTGCCCGTGCCCAGCGAGACGGTCACGTTGATGCCGGCGGTGTTGACCGGATTGCCGCCCGCATCCCTGACCTGCACCACCGGCGTCGTGCCAAATGTGGCCCCACTCGCGGCGGTAGCGGGTGGTTGAGTCGTGATGGTAAGCTGGGAAGCCGAACCCGGGTTTCCCGTGGCGGTAAATGTGAGTGGGCTACCCTGAAGAACGCCGCCCGGACCTGTGGCTGTCGCAGTCAGCGTATTGGTCCCTGCCGTGCCGCCCAGCACCCACGAGGTAAGAGTCGCAATGCCCTGGCTATTGGAAGCAACAATCGTGGACGAACCCGAGCCAGAAGGCCCAGTCACCGTGCCGCCACCGGCCGTCACGGTAAAGGTGACCGAGACGTTGCCCACACCGTTGTTGTTCGCATCGCGGACCCGGACTGAAGGATCAATCGCAACCGCGGTTCCTGCCGTCGCGGTCTGATTGTTACCGCCGTTGATCGCGATCGCGGTAGGGACATCCGAGGTGGCAGTCGCGTTGAACGTGGCGGAGAATCCCACCGCCGCCGTGATGAGGGACTGGCCGGTTGCCGTAGCACCCAGCGTCCATCGGGACGAGGCGAATCCGTTGACATCGGTGACCACCGAGGTCGGCGAGGTCGTACCATTGCTGGGAGATGGAGTGAAGGAAACGGACCGGCCTGACACTCCGTTGCCGGAACCATCCACGAGACGAACCTGCAGGGATTCCGCGAGAAAAGTTCCCGCCGGGGCGGTCTGATTGTCGCCGGCAATCTTGAGGAGCGCTGTCGGGCCGCCGGCGACCGCGGTGTGCGCGAAGACGATCGGAGAACCGTTGAGCCCGGCCACCGTCGCCGTGGCCGATTGCGGCCCGGCACTGACACCAAGTACCCGCTCAGTGGCGGCTTGCCCGTTGGTTCCGGTAACCACGGTGATGGGGCTGACGGATCCCCCGCCACTCACCGTCCAGCCGACCGACACGCCACTCACTGGGTTGCCAAACGCATCGTTGACCCGCACCACCAGCGACTCCGCCAGGGATTGTCCAACCGTTCCTGATTGCCCTGCTCCATTCACCACGACGAGCGTATCGGCGGGACCGGCTGCGGCAGTCGCGGTAATTGTGGCGGTAACCTGATTGAACCCGATGACCCGGGCCTGCACCGTCTGAACGCCAGACACCGTCCCCAGGAACCAGCGTGCCCGTGCCTGACCGTCCGCGTCGGTAATGGCCGTGTCGGGAACCAGATCAGCGCCGGTAGGATTGGTCCCCAGCGAGAAAAGCACCCTGGCTCCCACCACCGGTCGAGTCTTGGTATCCGTGATGCGGACGATAAGACTTTCGGCGAGGACCATTCCAACGGTGCCGTTTTGATTATTGCCGTGGATCACAACGGCATTGGCTGGCTCGCCTTCCTTGGGAAGGACAAGATTGTCTCCGCCGCACGTCACGGAGGCAACCGCCAGCAAGGCGGCGGGAAGGCTTTTGAAAAACCGTCGATAGGTGCTCACGAAAACCGTGGAACCCAGGACGGCGCGGACGGATTGGCGACCATACCACTCATACAGGCTGAAGGACCGCGTGGTGCAAGGCGGCTCAGCGGCAACTGCGCCAGGAGCATGACAGGCTGCGGATGGCGAGCGTAAACCGTTGAACTATAACGTCTTGTATCACAATTAAAGGTGCACGATTCCCACCGGGACACTTGCTCCGACGGAGTGGGGAGAAAGAATGTAGCGATTTCAAGGCGGTCGGCTAGGCCCCCCCACCGATAAAATGGACCCCGGGGCGCTTGGGAGGTCCCAACCTGAGACCGGTCACAGTACCTTTCCTTCCATACTTATCACTCGAACTTACGAGCAAGATGGTCCGTCGATCCCGCCACGTTCTCTTTACTCTCCTTCTCCTTCTGGCCGCGCTCTTCACCCGACTCGGGTTCTGGCAACTGAGCCGGCTTCACGCTCGTCAGGTCGCCAACGCCGAGGCATTGAAAGGAAGAAACGCGCCCCCGGTTGATCTCAACACCTGGAGAGATGAAGGTGGCCTCACCAATCGCTGGGTCGTGGCTCGGGGACACTATGACCGAAGCCAGGAGATAGTTCTCCGGGGTCACGTGTACCTGGAAATTCCCGGGGTGGAGGTCGTGACACCATTCCAGATCGAGGGTCGTGACACGGCAATCCTGGTGAACCGCGGGTTCGTTCCGTCCCCCGATGCGGTGACCGCCTCCCTCGACACATTGAATGAGCCTGGAACCATTCAGGTGCAAGGTCTCGCGGCGGCAATCCCGGTGTCAAACGATCGCGGCGGCCCACTCGAAGCCGGCGGCAAGCTCACCTACCGCCGGCTGGATCTCGCAGAGCTCCGCGCGAGAATCCCCTATCCCATCCTGGACGTCTATCTCCTGCAGAACCCCGATAGCTCGCTTCCTCGACGCCCAATGAGGCAGGAACCACCGGCCCTCACCAACGGTCCGCATCTCAGCTACGCGATTCAATGGTTTTCCTTCGCCCTGATTGCGATAGTCGGAGGATGGGTTCTCCTGTTTCGCAGGCCGCGCACGAGTCCGCCCATTCAGGATCGCGCGTTTCCGTGAAGACCTCCGCCTTTGTCGCGCCACTCTGGATTCGCCGTGCTCACGCGCAGACCATCGGAGGACGGCTGCTTCGGAGCACCGCCGGGGTGACGTTCCGCCGCGAGCGGCTGGACACTCCAGACGGAGACTTTCTCGACCTCGAGTATTCGGCGGTGGAGCACCTGCAACTCCCGGATACCGCACCGCTGGTGCTCACGCTTCATGGACTGGAAGGCAGCGCACATTCCGGCTACTCGGTTCAACTGGCCCGGGCACTGGCACGGCGGGGGGTTCGGTCGGTTGGTCTCAACTTCCGATCCTGCGGGGGAGAGATGAATCGGGCGGCCCGATTTTACCACTCAGGCGAGACGGAAGATCTCGGGCTGGTCCTCGATCACCTGGCTCAATCCGTCGCCCCCGGGCACCTCGGTGCGCTCGGCTTTTCCCTCGGCGGGAACGTCCTGCTCAAATACCTCGGCGAGCGCGGGGACG
>JBDTRF010000309.1:0-4096 GCA_039931815.1 Gemmatimonadota bacterium | reverse complement strand
CCCATTCGGAGTCGCCGTCACCCCGGCCGGAGTCCTCCGGTTCGACCTCTCTCTCACGATTAAAGGTCTGCCCCGGGCGGAAGACCTGGGTCCATATCACGTTTTCATCGCCTGGGTAACGTCGCCAACTTTCGATACGCTGATCAAGCTGGGTCCGGTGCAATCGGGCACCCGGCGATTGGGAGAAGTAGCACTCAACAAGTTCCTCGTCCTGGTCAGTGCCGAGGTTTCCGATACGGTCTCCGAACGTCGCGGCCGATTGGTGCTTCGTGGAGGTTCTCCCGGAACGATCATGCTCCCGCACGGTGTCAACATGCTGCCGCCGCAAGCGAGCCTTCCGCACGATCATCAACTTTCCGATGGCTGGGTCATGCCCCCAGTCTATCCCGGCGTCTCTCGCATGATACCTGGACTCGAGCGAATGCGTCCTCGTGCTGCACCGTTTCTGCCGAGGGCAGGTTCGAGCCCAGTCGAGCTGGCGCGCCCGCGTGAAGTCGTCCGGTTGGGCAATCTCGACACTCTCGATCTGACTGCCGGCCTGGTGCGGCGATCGATTGCGGGCCGCTCATTCGTCATGTACGGGTTCAACGGGCAGTACCCGGGCCCGCTGATTGAAGTCGGCCGGAACGCAACGGCTGTCATCCGGTTTCACAATCACCTGGATCAGCCATCGAGTGTGCATTGGCACGGTATCCGGGTCCTGAACCGGTTCGACGGTGTGCCGGGCATGACCCAGGCCGCCGTGGCGCCGGGCCAGAGCTTCACCTATCGCATCCATTTTCCCGATGCGGGTATCTACTGGTACCATCCCCACGTTCGCGAAGAGATGCAGCAGGACCTCGGCCTCTATGGCAACGTGCTCGTCCGGTCGGAGGAGCCGGACTACTATGAGTCCGCCGCGAGGGAAGAGATGCTCATGTTCGACGACCTGTTGATAGGCCAGGACGGGCTGGTGCCCTACGGTACCGAACGCGCGACGCATGCCTTTATGGGACGCTTTGGAAACCTGCCACTTATCAATGGCGAGCCGAGTTATCAGCAGGAGGTGAATGCGGGTGATGTCGTCCGGTATTTCTTCACCAACGTTGCCAACGCCAGGACGTGGAACCTTTCATTACCGGGTGCCCGGATGAAAGTAGTCGCCGGCGATGTGAGCCGATTCGAGCGGGAAGAGTGGGTGGATCACGTCGTGCTGGCGCCGGCTGAGCGCTATATCGTCGACGTCCGCTTTGAGCATGGGGGATCGTTCTACTTGCTGAATCGGGTCCAGGCGCTCGATCACCAGACGGGTGTCTACCTTCCCGAAGTCGATACGCTGGGCACAATAATCGTCGGGGGCGCCCCGGCCGCCCCCAATGCCGAATTTGATCGCCTCCGAACCACGCGTGACGTCCCGGCAGGGCTCAGGGATTCGCTTCGCACGACTCCCGCGAAAACGCTTCTGCTCACCGTGCGGGTCAATGAACCCCGCCTTCCGTTCGGCCTGATTCAGTCCATGCGGCTCGATACCGCCTACATCAACCCGGTCGAATGGACCGGAACCATGCCAATGATGGACTGGCTCACCACGACTGGTGAAGTGCAATGGATCATTCGTGACCTCGCGACGGGGAAGGAGAACATGGACATCGACTGGCGCGTCCGGCGGGGATCCCTGGTCCGCGTGCGCCTGGTGAATGATCGACACACGCTGCATGCCATGCAGCACCCGATTCACCTTCATGGTCAGCGTTTCCTGGTGCTGGCACAGAACGATGTCCCCACTAGCAACCTGGTCTGGAAGGACACGGCGCTCGTTCCGGCAGGCGGGACACTGGATCTCCTGGTCGACTTCGCCAACGTGGGCGATTGGATGATCCATTGTCATATCGCCGAGCACCTGGAGGCGGGAATGCACGCAATGGTGAGAGTGACAAGCGAGAGGTGATATGGAAGTGACAGGTGATACACACTTTATATCGTACAGCGATTGATGGACCGGCCCGCCGGGAGCCCGAGGCCACTCGAGCGGGATGACAACAGGGCTGGACCACGTATCTTGAGGGCAGCACGCGGCACCGTCTGTTTGCACCCTGGCACCAGGTATTTCGCTCCCTGCACCAATTCCACCCCGACCCGGGTCTGCCCATGCGCTCTGCCCTGACGGTGACCGCGCTCGCGCTCTTGCCACTCTTCGCCCAGGCCCAGGCCCCGTACGCAGGCCGAGCCACACCCGCCCAGCGAAATTGGATCAAAGTCGATGCACCCATCGTGGCCCTGACTCACGTGCAAGTGGTCGATGGTACCGGCGCCGCGCCCTCCCTGGACCAGACGATCATCATCACCGGAGACAAAATCACGGCGGTCGGCCCGGCCGCCTCCACCGTGGTTCCGGCTGGTGCAAGGGTGCTGGACCTGACGGGACGCACCGTCATTCCCGGAATCGTCGGCCTCCACGATCACACGTTCTATACCACCAGCAATCGCACCGTGCAGATGAACACGACCGGCCCGCGACTGTACCTGGCCAGCGGTGTCACCACCGTACGCACAACGGGAAGTGCTTCTCCCTACAGCGAAATCAACCTCAAGCGAAATATCGAAAAGGGACTGGCCACCGGTCCCCGGATGTTTATCACCGGACCCTACCTCACCGGGGAAACCGGGAGCAGTCACATGCTCTCGCTGCTCACTCCAGAGGCTGCTCGGCGCTCGGTGGATTATTGGGCGGAAGAAGGAGCGACCTGGCTCAAATTCTATACAACGCCGAGCCGGGAAGTGATGCGCGCGGCGATCGAAGAGGCCCACAAGCGAGGGCTCAAGGTGACCGGCCATCTCTGCTCGGTCGGGTTCCGGGAGGCGGTCGCGCTGGGGATCGATAACCTCGAACACGGGCTCTTCGTCGATACCGAGTACGATCCCGAGAAGAAGCCCGATGAATGTCCCAGTGACGCGGCGAGCAAGCTGGCCAGTCTGGACCTTACCAGCGCTCCGGTCCAGGCCACGTTCAAGGAGATGGTGGCAAAGCATGTCGCCATGACGTCCACGCTGGCGGTGTTCGAACTGTTCGTTCCGAATCGTCCTCCGCTGGATCAGCGGGTACTTGATGCGATGAGCCCGGAGACCAGGGCCGAGTACCTCACTTCCCGCGCCCGGCTGGTGGAGCCCGGTGCCTTCGCCATTTCGCCGGCGACGTTTCGCAAGGCCCAGGACTTCGAGATCGCGTTCGCCCGTGCTGGCGGCCTGCTGGCGGCCGGCGTGGACCCAACCGGAAATGGTGGAGCGCTCCCCGGCTTTGGCGATCAGCGGAACTACGAACTGCTGGTCGAGGCAGGATTTACTCCGGTCGAGACAATCCGGATCATGACGCTGAATGGTGCCACCGTTCTCGGAGTCGACGCCCAGTATGGCTCCATTGCCGTCGGCAAGCTCGCGGACCTGGTCGTCATCAATGGGGATCCGATCAGGACTCCGGCGGCGATTCGCAACGTCGAAACGGTCTTCAAGGATGGACTGGGGTACGATTCGGCGAAGATGATCGAAGCGTCGCGAGGCCTGGTTGGAATTCGCTGACCTTGACGGGAGTGACGTTGCGTCCACGCTAGTTGGTCTATGAAACTGCGGTGCCCCGCATCCCTCGCCTTTCTGCTGATACTGCTGCCTGGTCCGTTGTCGGGCCAGGCAGTCGCTTCCGCGACAGCTCTCCCCGATTCATTCGCCTACGCCGGGCAGTTCCCTGAGCGGTTCCAGGGATCCGCGTTCCAGTCCGTCTGGGCGGCGATGGATAGTTTGCCACAGTGGGACCAGGAGTTTGAGACGCTGCCATCGTTCGTTACTCGAATGCGTGCCCGGATGTTCCCCACCTATGCGGTGGAGCTTCCCACGGGTGGCCTGGCATATGATCCCGAGGCAGGAGCACTGGTTTATTCAGTGGCCACGGACCTGCACGATTTCAGCGACGATATGGAAATCCCGGATAGCCGGTTCGGGCTCATTGTGGATGAACGGACAAAGGATATGGGCTCGTTCATCGCGCAGAACCCGCTGGGTGTCCGTTTCGCGGCCCGTCGCGAATCGGTGGCCGTCGATCTCCTCTTCTCGCCTGAACTGGGCCCCG
>JBDTRF010000308.1:0-4098 GCA_039931815.1 Gemmatimonadota bacterium | reverse complement strand
TGGTCACTCGTCGGGTCAGCGGCGAGTGCCGCCGGAATGGCGTTCGGCGGCTGGGCGCTCGCGCGCGAGCTCTCTCCGGACGATGAGATTGGTGCTTTTCTGAGCATGGGTGCCGCCCTGGGCGCTTCTCTTGCCTCGGGCGACACCAGTGTACTGTTCGTCATCACGACCCTGATGCTTGTTCGCATCGTAAATCGTACCGTCGGGCTGCCGGCCAGGGTCACCGATTCTATCGCCGTGTTGCTGCTGACGGCATGGTGCACTGTGAGCACCGGCTCGGTACTACCGGCCGTACTGGCCAGTCTCGCGTTTGGTCTCGATGCGACGCTGGCGCCTGCGCTTCGGCGTCAATGGATGTTCGCTGCGATTTCAATGATGATCGTGGTATTCTACCTTGCCACCCATCGGCCGTGGTTGGTCGATTCGTTCACGTTCAACCCGATCCTCGGTTGGGCGGAGCTGATAATTGGCGTCGGCTTCGCGGCGGTTATTCTCAAGACAAATGGCTTCATTTCCCTGAGCGATGCGACGAAACGTCCCCTCGAGAGCGCCAGGATAAAAGCGGGAACTGCACTCGGATTGATCGCTGCGACGGGCGGCGTATTGGTCGTCAGTCACACCGCCAACTTGGCGCTTCCATTGTGGGGAATATTGCTCGGTGTCATGCTGGGCCGGGTACTCGTCGCCAGGACAGTGACCAGGGAAGTGACGTGGGACCAGCGATAAAGAGGCAGAAAACTGCTGCCTGATCACGGATGCCTCGCACACCGAGCGGAAGTGGTGACAGCAGAAGGCAGCGCAAGGGAGCTGGCGGTTGTTAATTGTTCACTATTCCACAACCAGGATATATGATCACCAAACAGCAGCTTTCCGCCAGCATGCAGCGCGACTGTGATATAGTCGCACACCTGTTCAGCAAGCTCAGCCCCGACGCGTATGACTATCGCCCCTCGCCGGGGCAGCGCACGACCCTCGAGCTATTGCAGTATCTCGCGATCTGCGTCACCATTGGCCTCCGCTGCATGACCGAGAAAGACTGGAAACTCTTCGCTGGACTCTATGCCCATGCCAGGGAGCTGAAAGCAGAAGATTTTCCCGAAGCCATGGACCGGCAGAAAAGTGGAATTGCGACATTCTTTGATTCTGTAAGTGAGCAAACGCTGGAGACCGATATCGCTCCGCTTCCGGGCGGGTTGATGCTGCCCCTGGGAGAGGCGGTAATGAATGGCCCCGCCAAGTGGCTCACCGCGTACAAGATGCAGTTATTTCTCTACGTCAAAGCAACGTCCGCGCCCGAGATCACCACGCCGAACCTGTGGGCCGGTGTCGATCGTCGATGACCAGCGCCGCTCCCCCGGGTTGAGCGATTGATCCGGACCTGGCCTGATACCAGAAGCAGCCGGCATAGTGCGATGTTGAGCACGGCGTCCCAAGGTTCGCGAACCAGGCGGGTCTGGGGAAACACCCCGTGGACGGACACGCCAATCCTCGACCATCGCATCTGGGTGGGCGCGATCACCGCATCGCTCGGGGAACACGCCGAAGATCCAGCCAATACGGAGGATGCCGATATTCCGATGGAGCCTAGGCGTTTCGAGGAATAGCCGTGTACACCCGGACGATAAAGTTGTGGAATTCCTTCATGAACATCGCCAGGAACTCCTTTGTTGTATCGTTGGTCACCACCCCATCGTCTGTAATCAATCCCTTTTCAAACTGGATGTACGCCTCGATGGAATTCATCAGGGGTGCATTACAGAAAGCCAGAATACTTCGAAGGTGGGTTTGCGCGACTGCCGTCCCGATCTTTCCCGGTGATGTGCCGATGATGGCAGTGGGTTTGCGGTTGAACGAGTTCTTGCCATATGGCCGGCTGGCCCAGTCAATAGCATTCTTGAGGCCGCCCGGTATGGACCGATTGTACTCCGGGGTGACAAAGAGAATTGCGTCCACTTCCGCGATCGCGTCCTTGAGCGCCTGCGCGATGGGCGGATAGTGGCTGTCCTCGTCGTAGCAATAGAGGGGAAGATCCCGGAAATGGATTTCTGTCAGTTCCAGGTCCGCTGGTGCAAGCCGGATCAGCGCGTGCGCGAGTTTCCGGTTAATAGACGCTTTGGAAAGACTGCCGACGAAATAGCCTACCTTGTGCCTGGTCATGACGGAAGCCTCGGTTTCAGGGGATGTGCGGAGCTACTGATCACCTGCCCTCCAGGTTGTCTCGATCCCGATCCAGTGGTCGGTGGATCCATGGTGGCGGAGGGGAGATCTTTCGAGAGAGCCTGGAAATCGGCGGATGGGTTGCCCTGTGGAGGCCGCTCGAAATATTTCTCTATGATTGGTGGCCGATTCGGGCTGATGCTGATCTTGCCGACCGCCTGGCCGTCATGCCGGTGCAGGTTCGCCATGGGATGACGACGGATCAGGAAGCCTGGAGACAAGACTGGCCGGCCACCAGGCCAGACTCGAATTCCTGAGCGTGGCCAACCAAGCAGCCGGTACGGCCAGTGCCGGACCGAAGGCGTTCGGCTTCTTTCTGACCGCACATGGCCTTGATCTCCGTATCGAGAAACGGCCCGGTGAGTGCGCTCACCGCGCAGCTGGCTTCATCCGCGGTATCCAGAACGCCAAGGACAGAGTTGAGCGGATAGCGAACTTCGTCGTGTTCCGGGGTCATGGATCTCCATGATTGTTTCAACGTTAGAGTTGAATGCGAAGGGCCGTCCCCCAGGGATCCTTTACCCGGAGTGAGTCACCGTGCGCACTGTTGTTGTCACGCTCGACCGCATGCTTTCCGCGATTCAGGTTCTCGGCGACGGCATCAAGGCTCCGGGAATCGGGAAGCACCATGGTCCACTCCAGCAGCTGGGCGGTGTCCGGACCGGGCGCGTGTGCATCCGGGCCAGCCCAGGTGTTGGTGCCGAGGTGATGATGATACCCATCGGCGGCCATGAATAATGCCCCTGGATATTGCCAGACCGTCCGGTCGAGGCCGATCCCTTCCGAGTAAAACAACCCGGCCCGGGCAAGATCACCGACGTGAAGATGAAGATGGCCCATCACGCTGCCCGGTGGCATTCCGCCCCACGCAGTGTCGCCTGCCTCTCGAATGATACCGGGAACGTCTAGTGGATCAGTTGCCATCTTCAGCTGCTTCCCGATGCGCCTCCACCGGGAACGCGGCCGGTCGGCATAGATCTCAATGCCGAGATTGTCCGGATCCTGGAGATAGAGCGATTCGCTCACCAGGTGGTCGGCTGCTCCCGCCCGGGCGTCAATCTCGCCAAGATGGCGCAAGAACCTTCCAAGCGAAGGGCGATCGGGCAGAAGGATCGCAAAGTGATACAGCCCGAGATGGCTTTGATGGGGCGATGGGCGGATGCCGTGTTTCTCGTGCAGTTCCACCAGCGGGACATCGTCGCCCTGGGTCCCCAGCATCACCTGGGAAGCCGATCGATCGAGAACTCGCAGGCCGAGGACACTTTCATAAAATGCCACTGACCGGCCCGCATCGGCGACCCGCAGACGGACGGGTCCGAGTCGGGTCCCTGAAGGCAGTCGAAAGCCGTTTGGGGGCTCGCCATAAGACCCTGCCGTTGCCGGCTCCGACTCGGCCTCTCCGAAAATTCCGTCGCTGGTCACTCCCATACATCTCATTCGCTCGTTTGAAGGAGCAATCGCATCCGCTCCGCCTGGTCTAACTCCCGCAAACCCTGGTGCCACGGAGGAGCTGAAAGGCGCCAGCCAAAATAAGGCCGATCCAAGTTAACCGGACAACGGTTATGGTACGCTGCTCGATGTTCTGCGGCATGCCTCTCCCTCAATCGGGAATCAGACTTGCCACAGCCTATACCGCAAGAGGCTGCACAATGGTCCGCGGAAGCAGGATAATATGATTGAAACATCGAGGCAGGCCATGAGTGGGCTGTATAGCGGACCGTGCCGAATGAAGTTCTTGCGAAAGGATCGGGGTGGCACGCTGACAACATTCTTCTCGCCCATCAGATGGTAGCATGAGGACTTTGCGATGAATGGCGGGGTTCCTGGTGCGCAGCTTTAGCCTGAGAGAATCGTCGTCATACCCGGAGAGAACACCGAGAC
>JBDTRF010000307.1:0-4153 GCA_039931815.1 Gemmatimonadota bacterium | reverse complement strand
GTTGATCTTACGATCCAGCCGCGACTTCAGTTCCAGACAATCGCCATCCCTTCCGACCAATCTGGATTCCGGTCAGACGCCAGGGAACCAAAAGATACCTGCCTGGACGGGGCCCCGGCCATCGGACCCACCGCCCTCGAGTGCGGAAAGCTGCAGCGACGTCAGAACGGGCCCACGCGTCACACTGAAACATGTGATGAGGGTTGGAACCAAGGCTGCCCCTGGGCGATATTGCACCCGGGACCCTATCGGACCTGTTCCCGACAAACCCGAGGATTTCTTGATCCGTTACCGGACCTCCATTCTGTTAGTCATTGGGCTCGTCGCCGGGAGAGCGGCGTCGGCCCAGGGAGGGCAGGGCAGCGGCAATTCCGCGCTCGATCATGCCATTCGTGCTTTCTACGAGGCGAAAGACAACAGGGAGCTCCGCTCAGCGAAGTCGGATATTGCCTCGCTGGAATCGAACCCAGATTCGGTCTGGCAGCGAATGTCCCAGGGGTCCGCGTTCTCACCCCGGGTCTCCAAAGGACGGCTTAACCTGGACCATCGCACACAGGATGGGGAGGATCATCATTACATCCTTGTCGTGCCCTCGACCTACAACCCTGCCGTGCCTTCTTCCCTTCGTATTTATCTCCATGGCGGTGTCGAGACCGAGGATAAAAATATCGGCGCGCGATGGGACTTCGATCGTTTCGCCTCGCCCGACGGGATTGCCGTGTACCCCTCCGCGTGGCGCGGCGCGATGTGGTGGCGGGCGAACCAGCTGGAAAATATTCTCGGCATCATCGAAGATCTCAAGCGAACCTATAATGTCGATGAGAACCGGATTCATGTGATCGGCGTTTCGGATGGAGGAACCGGGGCCTTTTTCCTCGCCTTCAAGACGCCAACGCCTTTCGCCAGTTTTCTCCCGCTCATCGGCAGTGCTGCCGTCCTGGTCAATCCGCGTCTCGGCGCCGAGGGCCCGTTTTACGTGCCCAATCTTCGGAACGCACCACTATTCATGGTCAACGGAGCACTGGATCCGCTGTACTCCGTGCGCGATGTAGCCCCATACGTCGCCCTGTATCGCCAGGCCGGAGTCAATGTGACGTTCCATCCCCGGGCGGAAACCGGCCATGATCTGCGATGGTGGGCGGAGGAGAGTGCTTCGATCGATAGTTTCGTTGCCGCCCATCCACGAAACCCTTTCCCTGACCGCATCAGCTGGGAGACGGAGCGAACTGACCGGTTTAACCGCGCGTTCTGGCTTACGATTGATAGCCTGGGCCCGACGGAAGGAGAGACGAACTTCCCCGCGCTGGACAGCGTGGTGCCACTCAGACCGGAACCGTCGTTGGGCGTTCGCGCCGATCCGACCAGCCGGGACGGAGTCCGCTTGCTCTCCGTGGAACTGGGCTCCCTGGCGGGCGCGGCTGGGCTTCTCGCGGGCGACCGCATCGTTGGGGTTAACGGCACCGCCACGCCAACCCTCCGAGCGCTGCTGGAGGCTAGCCAGGGGCTCGGGTGGGACGACTCCATGCACGTCACGTTCGAGAGAGGGGGGACTCAGCGGAGGATCATCGTCGTACTGGGCCCTCGCCCCGACACGACGGCGGTCGGGCCCGTCCTGGCCTTCCCGCGACCCCGGCCGACTGGGAGGGTTGAGCTGATCAGGACCGGCAACCAGGTTGAGGTGAAGACCCACGGCGTACGACGCTTTACTCTGCTTCTTTCTCCCAGCCAGTTCAACCTGGACCAGCCCATCACGGTCATCACCAACGGAAAGGTTTCGTTCGAGGGCCTGGTTCCGAAGAGCGTTGACACCCTGCTTCGCTGGGCCTCGCTGGACCGCGATCGAACCATGCTCTACCTGGGAGAACTCAGCGTAACCCCCTGAAAATCGCCTGGTCATCCCAACCGCAGACACTGCGACTATTCGTCGCGCGTTACCCCGTCTTGCTGTCCCACTCTTCCCGTAGCTGGCCGTACAACTCGACATCCTCGAAGACTCCCCACTTGTGAAAGTGCTTTCGCAGGGTCCCCTCGTGCGTCATCCCCACTTTTTGCATGACGCGCCCGGAGGCGGGATTCCTCGTGAGGTGGTGGGCATAAACCCGCACCAGGCCGCAGACCTCGAATCCATACGTGAGGACGAGCCGCAACGCCTCGGTACAGTACCCCTGACCCCAGTACGGCCTCCCGATCCAGTATCCGACCTCTCCCCTTGCGTGGAGTGCGGTGAACCGAAGGCCGATCGACCCAATCAGGGCTGAGGTCGTCGCATCCTCCATCGCGAAAGTGGCGGACTCACCCCGGACAAAGGCATCAGGAAGGCCATAAATCCAGCTTTCCGCCATGCCATCCTGATAGGGATGGGGAATATTGAGGGTGGTTGAGGCGACATCCCGGTCCCCTGCGAGGCGCTGAACCTCAAGGGCATCTCCTGCCTCGAAAGGTCGTAGCACCAGACGATTGGATTGCAGAATTGGCTGACTCACAGAGCCTTGATTATGAAAATGGAGGGGAAAGACACACGAGGTTCAGGATCGACGCACTCCTTCGACTGAAATGTCGATTTCAACCTCATCTCCCAGCATAACCCCGCCACCTTCCACTGCACGGTTCCAGGTTACGCCGTAGTCCAATCGATTGATCGTGGTGCGAACCTCGAACCCGATACGCTCGCTTCCCTGGGGCCCGGGCTGGATACCCAGGAAACTGCCCTCGAGCACGACCGGTTTGGTGACCCCGTGCATCGAAAGATCGCCCGAGACTCGAAGATTGCGCCCGTTCACCTCGACCTTTCGACTGGTGAAGGTGATCGAGGGAAAGATCGCGGCGTCAAAGAAATTGGCCGATCGAAGGTCATTGTCCCGGCGCTCATTTCCAGTGTCGATGCTGGAGGTTGTAATTGCCACATTCACGGAACCCTTGCTCCAATCGGCGGAGTCGGCTCGGATCGTTCCATTCCACTCCTTGAATGTGCCTCTCACCTTACTCATGAAATGGCGGATCCGAAAGGAGACATCCGAGTGACCCGGATCAATCTGCCAGACCGTTTCGGAGGTATCAACCGGCCAGGCGGCAACCGGCAAGGGGCGAGATGAGGACGCGAACAGGATCGCCGCGACGGGCAACAGGCTGAAAACACTCATGGGTACCCCGGAAATTGCTTTGAGAAGGAGACCTTGATGACCGGCAACTACGCGCGGAACCCGTCAAACGTTGCAGAAAATGAATGTGCGATTCGCATCCAAATTGGCTGCCACCAGTGGAATAGGCCCCCTGTTTCAGGGGGCCATGTCCGGTTTGGGCGTCCGATTGCGCTATGTATTGGTACGCGTGACCCGATACTGACCGCACGCGGTGTGCTCGATGAGAACGGTGGTCGTCTGATCCCCGCGGGTGACGACCGCCGTACTCGAACCGGCATCGAACCGGGGGGCCACCGTGCAGGATGCGTTGAAATGAAGCCCGCTCGTCGTCAGGGTGAGGGAGAACCTCTCGTCATTCCCCCGGGCCCATGTGGATGTCCCCGCAACGTTCAGGATACCGCTTGGAAGGGGGCTGGCGGGTTGAATGGAGCCAGGCGTATCGGCTGTAAAGCTGGCGTTCCAGTTCTTGATATGTGAAATCGTTCCCCGGGCCGGCAGGGTGATGTCGGTGTGAAAGTCAGTAATCAGTTCGCTCAACCCGTTCGCATCCCCGGTGAGCTGTCGGATACCATTGAACTCGGTGGTAACGGTTCGCGAGGTGGGAACAAAGGTACGAACACTGGTGAATCCGGTAAAAATCGCGCGAATTCCGAAACCGGATCCGGCGCCGGTCGGATCGAGGATATCGATCACCCCTGAGAGAACAAATGCGTAATTGCCCCGACTGAAGGAACAGCCAGTGAAATCAAATCGAGCAGAATCGGGGACCGCGTCAGCATCACTGTTGATCGGAGGATTGGGTGAAATGACCGGGGTGCAGGGTGGCGGCGCCGATCGGCCGATCGAGGGCGCAACAGCGATCCCGGTGTTGGGATCCACCTGCCCGGCGTCCAGCATCGCATCGGCGTCGGTGACAATGACGTCAGCAACGTCCTGCGCCTGGGATGCCGATAGGCCGGCATCGGGTTCGGTACCCTTGCCGCAGCCGAGGGCAAGGACCGCTGCCATCACGG
>JBDTRF010000306.1:0-4166 GCA_039931815.1 Gemmatimonadota bacterium | reverse complement strand
CATCCAGCAGTGGAGCAATCACCTCGGAAAGATCCGGACGGGCAAAGGACCCGAGTGAGCGAATCGCATTGATGCGCACGCCGGGGTCGTCATCCGCCAGGAGACGGCGAAGCCCGCCAACCACGGCATCGGGAGTCAGTCCCTCCGAGGCCGTATACGACTTGGTAAGCGCGCGCGCCGCCCAGGCTCGGATCAGGCTGATTTCGTCGCGGAGAGCAAGTAACAGCGGTTCACCAGCTCCCTTGGCGCGAAGGCGGCCGGCACTGTAGACCGCCGCCTGTCGCACTTCGATCATCGAATCCCGGAGAAATGGAAGCAGGTCCACCGCCGGGGCGGATGGGCCCAGGCGCCACAATTCACGGGCCACGGCAAGTCGGACCGGGGGAACCGAATCCACCGTCATCGCGACGGTGCCGCGCAGGATCCCGGAGAAAAATGTGGCGACGGCAGGGCCGCCCGTCTTGGCGAGGGCCGTGATTCCTTCGGTCGCCGCATCGCGCCAGAGGTGAGGCTGATCCGAGTATCGGGCAATAATTGCGGCGACGTTGGAGGTATCACCCAGGAGCCCGTAGGCGAACATGATCTGGGCCTGGACGGTGGAATCGGGATCACGCAGATGGGCGAGAAGCAGCTCACTTCCCCGGGTGTCGCGCAATCGTCCGATCGCCGTGGCCGCCGTGCGGCGAACCATGGGATCGGGATATTCGAGGCCCCGTCGAAATACATCGGGCGACCACTCCCGGGCATCCTCCGCCTTGAGAATGGGCGCCACCGCCTCCACCGTACCTTCCTGCTGCGCACGGAGAGACGTTACCGGCGCGCTCATCAGCACCGCGCCGAGAAGGACGGTCTGCAATGGATGCTTCAGAATCATTGGCCTCGACACGCGCAAAGGGCGAACAGAAGATGCCGGCGTCTTTCAGGAAAAACTAACTTAGAGACGGACTGGATCAGGTGCCACCGAGAGCAGCCCGGTAACCTCCAATGGCAGCCGGATGGGGCGATGGTCATTGCTGACGGAGAACATCGCCGTCGAAGCGGTCGCCAGGAGTTGCCCCGTTTCGGCATGATCGATGGCATAGCCAAACAGGATTCGGCGTGACGCCAGCTCCCGCACCCAGCATCGGATCCGAACCAGATCGTCGTAATGCGCAGCCTGACGATAGCGAACGGTCAACTCGCCAACCGCGAGCCGAACGCCCATCGCCTCCACGTCTTTGTAGCTCATGCCGGCTGAGCGGAGGTGTTCAGTCCGGGCCATATCGAGCCACACGACGTATCGCGCGTGGTACACCACGCCCATCTGGTCGGTCTCGGAGTAGTTGACGCGAACAACGATTTCTGATACGACGTCGGCGGGACTGGGCACTCTGCCTCACGTTGGCTGGGTCCACCGCACCAGATGTAGACGATTCAGGGGGGCTTAAGAGCCACATGGGAATAATACTTAGGTCAGCGAAATGGGGGACTGGGGACCTGGTTACGAACAGGATCATCGCGAAAGAGTGACGCAGCCGACGCATCTCTGCCCGGCCTCGGGTCGGTTGACCGAATCGCCGATCCCAGGGAACAAGATTCCCCATCGCCTGGCACCTTCGCGGTGCCTCTGCGTTACTTCTACCGCTCCGCCATTCGCTCGTTCACGGCCCATCCCAAGTCCCGGTTCCCTGTCCATAGCCCCACGGATACTCTAGTATTAGAGCTGTGCTTGGCCACCAGCTGGTCATCCTCTCCGACGCCCACCTCGGCGCGACGCCACCTCCAGTCGAGGAGGCGCTACTTGCATTCCTGGAGTCGGTCCCTGCCCTGGGCGATGCTCTCCTTGTCAACGGCGATCTCTTCGACTTCTGGTTCGAATACCGCCGCGTGATTCCCCGCACGGGGTTCCGCGTCGTCGCGGGCCTGGCTGCGCTCCGAAAGAAGATTCCCATTGTCATGGTCGGCGGCAACCATGACCGCTGGGGTGGAGCGTTCTGGCGGGAAGACCTGAACATTCCGTTTCACCCGGTGAGCACCCGCTTCACGATTGGTCAGCGGGAGGTCCTCGCCGTCCATGGCGATGGACTGACCGAGCAACACTGGTCCGCCACCATGATGTACCATTTGACCAAGAGCAAGGTCATCGTCGGGGCCTGGCGGGCGATGCATCCGACGGTCGGCTTCTGGCTGGCAGATCGGATGAGCCATGGACTGGGAAACTCCACCCACGACCCGACGGTGTTGGACCGCGCGGCGGTGCGGCAGAGGGACTGGGCTGAGCGGAAACTGCGGGAGACTCCGGAGCTGGGCCTCATCGTGATGGGGCATACCCATCGGCCGGCCCTGGTGGACGTCGCCCCGGATCGCCAATATCTCAACCCGGGCGCCTGGCTGGACGGACTGGCCTATGCGGTGGCGGACGGATCGACGGGAAGCCTCCGCCGGTTTGGCTCCTAACGTGACGGAAGGCGGGCCGATGTTCGCGCTTCACCCCGCCATTCGTCATAAGCGATGCCCCATGGTCGGTGCGGCGTTCCAGGACGACCGCAAATCAGATTGCACCCGTGATATCCGATAAGCCCTTTTCTCCCAGGAGAGTTCACCGTGCTTCGATTAACTCGACTTGCCGGGCTGATGGGTCTCGGGATGGTGCTGGCTACGCCACTCGCCGCGCAGCAGGCTCCCGGCGACTCGACCAAGCTGGCCGTGGTTCGAGAGCTTCTCCGTACCTCCCATGCGGCCGAACAGATCCTGGCAGGAATCGAAAACGCTCTCGATGCCCAGAAAAAAGCCAGCCCGCAGGTGCCCGAGGCGTTCTGGACCGAGTTTGTCGAACGGGCCAAGAGCAGCGTGTCCGAGCTGGTCGAAATGCTCGTGCCGGTGTACGATCGTGAGTTTACCATCGAGGATTTACGCGGCCTGATGGTGTTCTATCAGAGTCCGCTGGGAAGGAAAATGCTGGAAGCACAGCCGCGAATTACCCGGGATGCGATGATTGCCGGACAGCGCTGGGGGGCCAAGTTGGGCAGTGAGGTTGCGAGGGACCTCACCGATCGAGGACTTCTGCCACAGTAAAAAAGGAAGAGAGGAAGTACCCAAAGAAGAAAAAGGAAACCGAAAGCATTCGAACATCACCTCGAATGTCGGTACCTTTTTTCTGGCTGCCTTGTTCAACTTTCAGTTCCTTTGTCCTTCGTTTCGTTCCCAGGTTCTAGGTTCATTTCCTTGCCGTTTTTGTCAGTTCCTCTCTCCTGCTTTCAGTTACCTGTTTCTACCTTCAATTGCTTGCTTTCAGGTCAGTTGGACAACCTCAGCCCCGGATAGTCGCTCCCCGATAAAGCGCGAACCCACCTGGCGAAAACGGGGTTCATCGTCGCTCACCGCAAAACGATGCGTTGCCGGCCGGCCCGAGGGCGCTTCCAGTCCCCCCGCTTTGAGTACTCGCTCCAGCTCCAGCGCCGTCTGTTCCCCACTGTCGATCAGCGACACGGCCTCCCCCATGACACGACGGATCAGCGGCTTGAGCAGCGGATAGTGCGTGCATCCCAGCACCAAGGTGCCGACCTCGGCATCGCGAACCGGCTTGAGATACTCCTCCGCGATCAACTCGGCGGCAGGATGGGCAAACCACCCTTCTTCCACCAGCGGCACGAACAGGGCGCATGCCTGCTGCTCGACGCGAGTTCCGGGCGCAATCGCATGAATGGCCCGCGCGTACGCGTTGCTGTGAATGGTGCCGGCGGTTCCGATGACGCCGATCGCACCGGATCCAGCGGCGTTGACGGCGGCACGCGCCCCCGGCTCGATCACACCGATCACCGGGACCGGCGAGGCCGCGCGGAGGGCGTCGAGGGCGTGTGCCGTACTGGTGTTGCAGGCGATGACGACCGCCTTGACTCCCTCTCCCAGGAGCCAGTGAAGAATCTCGAGGCTGTAGCGACGCACCGTTTCGGGGGACTTGGGCCCGTAAGGAACCCGGGCGGTGTCACCGAAGTAAATGGTGGATTCCCATGGGAGATGATCGTAAATCGACCGGGCCACCGTCAGCCCGCCAATACCGGAATCGAAGATGCCGACCGGACGATCATTCATCGCAGTCGCGGCAGGTTTATCTGTCCCCCAAACCCCCCAGGCACCGCGCGCAACTTCAGGTCTTCGGGAAAGTCCCACAGGTGGGCCGAGACGTA
>JBDTRF010000305.1:0-4178 GCA_039931815.1 Gemmatimonadota bacterium | reverse complement strand
CCGGCGGCTTCAAGTTCCCTGGTGATGAACTGGTGATAGCCGTAACGCAGTGCCGCGACGGCTTCCCACCCCGGTGACAGCGGTCGACGATATTCCGCCGTAAAGTTGCCTGTCAGTCGTGTGGGGCCGCCCTGGCGGAAGAGGCCTTCTTTCTCGGACGGGAAGTACTTCATAAGTCCAACGCCCGCACGCCAGTACAAATTGCGGATCATGAGCGGCCCCTCCGCCCCCAGGAGTACGGTAGCGGTCCGGATGGACCCGAGGTCGGTGTCGCTGCCGTTCTCGCTGGCCTTTACCGATCCGGAGGAAAATACCGCTTCCAGTCCGAGCCGGTATTTCTTGCCGGAGGGGATGGAAATCCCGAGACTCAGCGTCGGCGCGATACCGGCTTTGACATCAATGGGCTGAATGATCTGATCCGAGATCAGCGTGGACGACCAGGTGGCGCCGACTCGGGCGCTCGCCCGTATCTGCGCGTTGCCGGCGCTGGTTGCCGTGAAGCCGAGAAGGGCGAAGAGAGCAAGGGTTCGCATGGGCGGAAGATGGGGACGAACGTGTCGGGGGTCAACGCACGGCGACGCCGGGAGCCGACGCTCTGGTTTCTGCTCAGCGGGCCGGCAGAAACGATTCCAGGTTGGTGAATCCGGCTCTTGAATGGTGAATGAGAATCTGTGGATGTTCCCTCCCTGTTGTTGCATTCACTATCGGAAACTCAGCAATCACAATCAGCATCATGTCGTGCGCCCGCCTCGCTCATTTGGATCGGAACCGGCTCATTGGCAATGGGGTTCGCCGAGGCTGCATTCCTGTATCTGTATTCACCATCAATCTTTCACCATCACCAATCAGGGGCACTTTCGGGTCTTCCGCCCTCGCGCGTAGGCCCGAAGCCGCCGCAACATCTTCCGGTCCGCCGCGACTGGGTCATCGCCTTTCGGCGTTTCCAGGATCTTGATCGCATCTCGAAATCGCGGGTCGGTCATGATCCGTCGAAAAGGCTCCGGGCCGAGCGAGCCTTCACCGATCAGTTCATGGCGGTCGCGACAGGAGTGAAAAGGTGTTTTTGAATCGTTGAGATGGAAACACTCGAGGTGCTCGAGGCCGATCCTGTTCTCCCAGTGATCCCACACCCGGTCGAATTCATGGACCAGGTCATAGCCGGCTGAAAAGATGTGACAGGTATCGACGCAGAAACCAACCCGGTCGCGAAGTGAACTGGGAATCATTGATCGGAGTTCAGCCAGTTCCTCGAAATTCCCACCCAGGGCCGTGCCACAGCCGGCCGTCGTCTCGATCAGAATTCTTACTTTTCCGACGATTTCCAGGCATCGTGTGTAACGTTCTGCATTGCGTCGAATTCCTCGTTTCCGATCCTCGATATAGTTGCCCGGATGCGACACCAGCGCGGTGATTCCCAGGGCTTGGCAGCGCTCCATTTCAGCTACCAAAGACCTTACAGAGCGCTCGTTTAGGGCAGGGTCAGGGGATGCCAGGTTTATGAGGTACGAATCGTGCGAAAGTACGGTGCGGAGACCGCTCGTTTCCAGCGCGTCCTGAAACGCTTCACATATCGTCTGGCTGATCTCGGGCTCGCGCCATTGACTTGGCGTTTTCGTAAAGATCTGAATCGCGGTTGCCCCGATCGCCACGCCCCGTCCCGGTGCGTGCTGGACTCCGCCCTGGGTGGAGACGTGCGCGCCAAGGCGCTCGTGCGTCCTTGGCTCGGATGGCGTCACGGTCGGCGGCCAGGGTGTCGCTCGAGGTGCCCTGTTCGGCTCCCCGGTGTGGCCCCGGCCCGGGTGTCAGCCACTCTCATGCTTGACAGCAGTGAGGTTATGCATACGTTCCCCCGGCCTTTACCCCGAAACTGCCTGTGACTGAATCCGCACGGCCTCGTGTGCTTCTCCTCGGCGACCCAGCGGCTCGCCCCGAGGGAATCGAGCGCGCCCTGGTGCGGGGTGGTTTCCAGGTCACTGAGGCCGATCACGTCGCGACCGCTCGCCCCAGTGGCGCGCTCCCCGATTTCATACTGATCACCGGGAGTTCCGTTGACACCCCGCTCCTCGAAGAGCTGGGTCGCCTGAGCGGGAAGCACTGGGTCGGTGTGCCTTCCATGGTCCTCGTGAGTCATGGTGACGCCGAGTCGGCGACCAAGGTGCTGGGCATGGGTGCCGCCGACGTCATGCTGGGTCCGCTCCACCTTCCCGAGGTGATCGCCCGGGTCCACGCCCGGATTCGTGGCCGGACGGATGTGGTCGGCATGCGCGAGTCCTCGGAACAGCAGGAACTCCTCTTCGATATTTTCCAGGAAGCCTCCGGCGCCCTCCGGCCGGACGAAATCGTCCAGACCCTCGTGCGTCGCGTCGGGGAAGCGCTGAACCTCGCGCGCTGTTCGTTCGTGCTGACGCCGGCCGGCGAACAGATGGGCCGCGTCATGGCGGTGTTTGAGAATCCGACCGTCCGTGACATCCAGGTCGACCTCAATCGATATCCCGAGATTCTCGAAGCGGTCCGCACCGAGAAGCCGGTTTTCATTCCGGATGTACAGGAGCATCCTCTCTTCCGGGGAGTTCGCGAACGCTGGTCGGAACAGCAGCTGCAGGTAAACGTGCGGAGCGTCGTGGCGCTTCCGGTTAATCTGCATGGTCGCACGTCAGGGGTCTTCCTGCTCCGGACCGGGGCCAACGATGCGATCCTCTCGGAGCAGCAGCTGGAATTTGCCGGCTCCCTGAGCAAGGCCGCCGGCCGCCTGCTGGAAACCGAGGAGCGCCGGGCGGGAATCTATCGCCGGCAGATGCAGGCGGGGGCGACTGATCCGCTCACCGGGTGCGGGAGTCTCGACGCCCTCGATCGACGAATCCGCGAGGAGTTTGAGCGGGCCCGCCGCTACGCCCTGAGCTTCAGCCTCATCCTGCTCGACGTCGATGCGCTCCGAACCGTAAACGAACGCTTCGGCACCACCACGGGTGACCGGGTACTGGTCGAGTTGGGAACCATCCTCCAGCGGGAACTGCGTGCGCCGGATTTTGTGTCCCGCTACGGGGGTGACGAATTCGCCCTGATCCTCCCCGAGACCGATCTGGACGGCGCCCGCCGCTCGGTTGGTCGGGTGCGCAATAAGATCTCGACTCACCCGTTTCCCGATCTGACCCCCGACGATCGACCGCGTATATCAGCCGGCATCGTCTCGTTCCCTCATCCGTCAGCCCTGCAGACCGAGGATCTTTTTGCCCTGGTGGAGGCGGCGTTGCTTCGAGGCAAGGCGCAGAAGGAAGAGCGGATCGGAACGGCGGAATCAGTGGCGGCCTGACTGAAACTGACCAGTAACGAGTGACAGGGGGAAGGAGAGGAAAATCGATCCGGGTTACCGATTGCTGTTGTTCCCGCTTTTTCACCCGTCACTTTTTCGTTTTCGTGTCACGTGCTTCTTCCACTCCTCTATCGGCGTCGCCGAAGCCAGTCCGCCGGGTCCAGCGCAATACCGTTCTCGCCCCTGATCTCGAAATACAGATGCGGACCCTCGTCGGCTGTCGCCTCACCCACGGTGGCGATCGCCTGGCCGCGGGTGACCGACGCCCCGACCGCGACTCGGGTCTCCCCAAGGTGCATATAGAGTGATCGGTAACCGTTGCCATGCTGAACAACCAGCGTGAGCCCGTACGTGCTCAATCGCTGGATGTACTCCACGGTGCCCGATTCGACGGCCTTGACCGGTGTGCCTGGCGGTGAGGAAATCCCGATCCCGTTTCGCCGGATAATGCCGCCACTGGGCAAGGTCGCCCGGCCAAACGGGTAGAGAATGGTTCCATCGACCGGCCAATCGAGCTTGCCGATATCCGCCGTTGTGAGGGATGCGGTCGCCGGTGCGTTTCGACCGGCCTCCCCGGCGCGCCGGTTTCGTTCCAGCGTCGCGAGAAGATCGTTCAGCCGGCTTTCGTCCCGCTCGAGGTCACTCAGGCGCTGGTCGGTGTTCCGCGCACTGCGTCGGGCCTGGCGCAGCCGCTGGGCACCCTCGTTGGCCAGGACGCCGTAACGCTGCAGCTCGATCTCGCGCTCCTCCCGTCGCCGACTGAATTCCCCCTGCACCTGCACGACTTCCCGCCGCTGGCGCCCGACACGGTTCCGTAAATCCTCGACTTCGCGCAGCAACGCCCGGTCCTGGCGACTGGTGAGATAGA
>JBDTRF010000304.1:0-4188 GCA_039931815.1 Gemmatimonadota bacterium | reverse complement strand
TCCCCGAGCAGCATGAACCAGTTCGCCCGGTATTCGTCGTTGAGGGCCCACGGAGCACTCGCCGGTGTGCGGGCGAGCAGCGCCAATGCCTCACTGCGATGGGCAGAATCGGCGACGCCCCGAATCAATCCGGAATAAATATCCGGATCGACGCCACTGACCAGGGCCAGCCGTCTCCCCGCCTGCTCCGCGAGGTCGTATCGCCGGGCGAGCAGTTCGGTCCACATCCGCCACATCCAGGGGAGATGCAGTGCAGGGGCGAGGTCCGACGCGCGGCGCAGCAGTGTGGCAGCCGAGTCGTACTGATGGATAAAGAGATGAGCGGTACCGATGGTGGTCGCGGGAATGGGCGCCAGGGGGTCGAGCTTGCTCGCGCGTTCCATCCAGGGAATGGCATCGCCTGCCTGGCCGGTCCAGAGCAGGAACTGGCCGTACTGTTCGATCGCCTCCGCATCGTTCGGTGCCAGCTGCAGCGCGCGGGCATAGGCCCGCTCAGCGTCGGTCCATCGCGCCTGATCGCGGTACACACTTCCCAGGACCGCGTACGCTGGTCCCAGCATGCTGTCGAGCGCAATCGCCCGCCGGGCCGCCTGCTCCGCCCGGGGAAGCTCTACCCCATAGGGCGATAAACCATAGGCCGGCAGCAGCTCATGCGCGGCGGCGAGCCCCGCCCAGGCGGCCGCGAAGGTCGAGTCGATTTTGATTGCGCGCTCGAAGGCGACGATGGTCTGCTGAAGCGCGGGCCCCCGCAGCGCCAGCAGTGAGAGTCCACGCAGGTAGAGGTCGTGCGCTTCGAGCGGGACCGCGCCAGTTACGGGGCGAGGGGCGAGACCAAGCGGAACTTTGAGCCGCTCCGCCAGTGCCTGGGAAATCTCGTCCTCCACCCGGAAGAGATCGGAGAGATGACGGTCGAACTTGCCAGACCAGACCTGGTAGCCCGTCCGCGTGTCCGTGAGCCGGGCGGTAATCCGAACCTCGTTCCCCTCCCGCTGAATACTTCCCTCCAGGATCGACGCTACACCCAGTCGCCGTCCTGCTTCCCGGGCGTCGATCGTCTGACCTTTGAATTGAAAGGCGGACGTCCGTGCGGCGACCCGCAGCTCGGGAATCTGCACCAGGGCATGCAGGATCTCCTCCGTGATACCGTCGCTGAGGTAATCGCCGGACGAGTCTCCCCGCAGGTTCCGGAAGGGGAGGACGGCGATCGAGTGCGGTGGTCCGATGGCTTGACCGGTGACGCTGGGGGTTCGGAGCTGCACGCGTATCGCCCACCAACCTGCAAGGAGCAGGACGATCGCGCCCAGGAGAGCCAGCACCCGCTGTCGTCCGGCCGCCTTCCCCGGACGGAGGACTTGACCGTCCGCCGGGTCGTGCGGGATGAAACCCGGTTGGGGCAGGGAAACCAATGGGGAGGAATTGTCAGATCCGGTCGCCGAGTCAGATGGTTGCGTCGGGCCGGCCCCAGCGCGAATGCGCGCCACCAGGTTTCGCGTCTCTCCAGAGGGTTGCAGCTCGAACTCTTCCTCGAGTTTCCAGGCAAAGCTCTCGTAGGCGCGCACCGCGGCTGACCCATCTCCCAGGCGCTCCATCAGGAGCATCAGGCGGCGAACCGCGGTCTCGTCGGTGGGAGCGTAGGAAAGCGCTCGGCGGGCCGCGTCCGCTGCAGCGACCGTATCGCCCGCCTGTTCCCGCTCCGCTGCCAGCGCCCAGGCCGCCTCTCCAGCCCTTTTCTTCAGACGATCACGCTCCCCGTCAAGCCAGTGCTCAAAATCGGGCGCGGCTGAAATGTGAAAGCCCGCGAGCAATTCTCCCCGATACAGGAGGAGGGCCTCGGCCGGGCGTGCCTGGTCTACCGCCGCATCGAACCCCCAGACGTCACAATGAATCTGTTCGGGCTCGAGCCCCAGCTCCTCGTCGCCCCGTGACAGGATTGCATCTGGCCCCAGCGCACGGCGGAGGAAATACACCGACTGGCGGAGGGCGTGACGGGCCTGCTCGGTGTCATCGTCCGGCCAGAAAAGGGACAGGAGAGTGTCGCGGCGGTGGAATCCGCGGGGGATGGCGAGGGCGAGATAGCAGAGAAGTGCCGTACGCCGGGGCTGGGCGAGAACGGAGCTGACGGTACCGCTATCAGCCGAGGTCAGTTCCAGGGCACCCAGAGTACGCAGCTCGATCATCGTGGCGGTCCCGCGGAGGCGTCACCCGGCGGTGACGGCCGGACGACTGCTGGGTGACGTGGGTCGAAGAGATTGCCCAAACCTAAGGCACCACCGCTCACTGGCAAGCAGAGCTGGAGCGGATTTTCCAACCATTGCAGGAGGTACTCATGTCACGTCGCATGCTCACCAGTGCAGTTGTTACGATTCTCACGATCGGCGGGTTTGCCGCCTGCTCGGACCAGTCCCCCGCGGCACCGAACGGTGCCGACCACCGGGGGAGTGCTCCGGCCGCTGCCGACCACATGAGTAGCGCGATAACCACGGATGTCAGCGCGCTCGACCTGACACCCTTCACCTTCCGCGCTCCTCTTGATCCATTTCGCATCCAGCAGCCGGGCTTCGAGATACGTTCCGAAGGAAGAAAGGACATTGTCATCCAGCAGTCCCTGTTCGCCCCCGGCGCGGGAGTATGGCATACCCATCCCGGGCCCAGCTTTGTCTATGTTCTTCAGGGCGAAATCAAGCTCGATCGCTTTACCCGGAAAGGTGGATGCACTGAAACCCCGGTATATGGTCCCGGCAACGCATATTTTGAGGAGGCCGACCAGGTCCACCGGGCGGTGGTGACCAGTGTGGACTCAGCGGTGGTCCTGGTCACGCGATTCAACATTCCGGTGGGTGCGCCCTTCACGATCATGGCGGCCGATCCAGGTTGCTAACCTGGTGCTCCCGAAAGGCGGGGTTGAGAGTTGCCGCCCCGTCTCTCGGGAGGGCCGATAGGCGGACATCGTGGTGGATAGCGTTGTTGCGCTACCTCGACATAGGCCGAGTCAACTGAGGGATCGCAGGGGAAAGCTGGTGTTGTTCGTCTGCGTTCTCTCGGGTTGGTTCATGGCAGGCGGTGAAGCCATCGCGCGAGGCAGCGGGAAGAGAGTGCACGCTGTTGAGTGCACGAGGCAGCCTTTCCGCTGTCCATCGGTCCAGCAAAAACAAGGGGTCGATCTGAGATCGACCCCTCCGACATCCATCGTCGTAAAGAAGAATCCTGCGCCAGCCGCCTTACTTCGGATTGGGATTGTAGAAAAACTCTTCCCGCACGATCTTCCCGTTCTTGACCGTGTACAGCGCCATCTCCGTCATGTCCATTTCCTTACCCGATGCTTTTTCCTTCGTCTTGTACTGGTGCTGTACGGCGAACTGGTCCTCGCCGACGAACGGTCCGCCGACGTTGGCTGAGATCACCTCGAAGTTGTCGAACCACCACTGGTTTTTCCCCCTGATGGCATCGATTCCCCGCATCTCCGCCGGCATCTGTTCGTTGCCCATGGACTCGACACTCACGATGTCCGGCGAATAGAGCCGCTCGATCGCTTCCATGTTGCGGCCTTCGCGGCAGAGATCGGTCAGCTCGTGTGCGATAGCGGCGGTACTGACACCGGATGCTGCCTGGCTTGTCTGGCTCATGGTGGTACTCCTTGGTCAGGTTACGGTGCTGCGTGATAAATGATTGGCCGGGCTGCCGTGTTGCGCCAGCCTCTCCGATGGGGAGAGGATGGAGGTGGTTCGACACCGCAGGTGAAAGCCGGCCTTCGGTCAAAATGGGCTATCGAGCCCAGTACGTCGAGGGCCGCTTTTGTCACGGGTTCGTCAAGCCCGTGTAAACTGGCTGGCGCATGAGGCCCCTGACGTATCCTCCCCCCGTCCGCATGCGTACTCCTGGTATCACAACTCCCGCCGACCGTCCGGCTACTATTGAAGAGGAAACCAGAATGATGTTACCGGACAAGGGTGCGGTGATTTACGGCGCCGACGGTCTCGCCAGCACGACTCATCCGCGGCGCCTCCTGACGCTGACGGAGGTGGCGAACGTCGCGGCCGTCATGGCGTTCGATAAAGCGGCCGGGATGACGGGAACCACCGTGAACCTGACCATGAGGAGCCTCGATGACTGATGACGTGTCCGGCCGGCTTGAAGCCCGCTACCTGGCCTTCCTGGAAACGATCACCCAGCTGCGGCCGCGGCTCCACC
>JBDTRF010000303.1:0-4190 GCA_039931815.1 Gemmatimonadota bacterium | reverse complement strand
TGCGGGAGATTACGACAACGCGCATAGACTCAAGGGTTGAGGACGAGCTGGGGTCAACGGTGCTGCTTTTGAATCGCCGAAGATATACCTGAGTTCACGAAAGCCAGGATTTGTTGGCGGCTGCCACCGTCAGTCGCCATGCCTGCTCCGTCCTCCGACCGGTCATTGTTCCGACTCCTCGGACTTGCGACGGCCGGCAGCGGCAGGTGGTGAGGAATCATCAATCGGTCTGGACGGCGTGACTGGCTGATCCCACTCCAGTAAAATGACCGCAGGCGCGTCTCCCAGCTCCTGATTGAGGAGCCCATTCAAGCCGAGGTCAGAGAGCTGCCCCATATCCACGACCATCGGCCCGTGGAGCGACGCGAATGCCGCACCATGCCTGCTGTAGTTACCTGGGGCCGGGTTCCGTAGCAGGGGGTAATGGCCAGCATAGCAGTGTAAGATGGTCGCACTGGTCGTCGGTTCCAAATGCCGACAGGTTGCGCAGTTGACTTCTGGGAAACCCCCGTCAACTTGCCTCCATGCGCATCCTCCATCTGGCGAAATATTACTGGCCCCACTCAGGGGGAATGGAACGGGTGGTGCAGGACCTTGCCGAAGGCGCCGCAACCCTGGGTCACGAGGTCGAGGTGGTGGCGTACGAGAGCGGGGGCAAGCGGGACGGTCGACGCTCCCGCTCCCACGTGACCCGGGTCTTTTCCCTGGGGGCCGTCGGGGCCCAGGAGATCGCTCCGGGATATCTGACCGCCGCCCGGCGGCGGGCCGACATCGTCCACCTCCATCACCCGCATACGCTCGCGGATTTTGCGTCTCTGAGCCGCAGCCGCAAAGCCCCGCTCGTCATTACCCAGCACGACGACACCCACCGTCGCGGCTTCCGCCGGATGCTGGCCCGGGCCGCGCTGGCCCGGGCGGCGGCGATCGTGGTGCCAAGCCGAGCCCATGTGGCGATGTCGACCGAGCTGGTCGGTCACGAAAGCAAAGTCGAGGTCATCCCTTTTGGGGTCGATATCGAACGGTGGATCACCGTACCCGTCCCGCCCCCGGGCCCACCAAAAGCCATTTTTATCGGCCGGCTGGTCCGATATAAAGGGGTGGACATTCTGCTCCGCGCCCTCGAACGGGTTCCCGATCTCAGCCTCGATATCGTCGGGTCTGGCCCCGAGTCATCCCGGCTCAAGACGCTGGCCCGGGCGCTGGCGATCACCGATCGCATTCGCTGGTTTGGTGAATACCCGGACGAGGACCTGACCCGCCGAATGGCTGAAGCCCATTTCCTGGTGTTGCCGTCGGTCACGGTGGAGGAAATGTTCGGCCTGGTGGTCATCGAAGCCATGGCCGCGAGCCGGCCGGTGATTACGACGGCACTCCCCAGCGGCGTCCGGGAAGTCAACGTAGCCGGCGAGACCGGCCTCGAGGTCCCCCTCCGGGATGTAGACGCTCTTGCCGACGCATTGGATAACCTGGCGCACAACACGGGGCTTCGCGCGAGGATGGGGGAGGCAGGTCGGCTCCGAGCCGAGCGGTTCTTCAGTCGCCGACGGATGGTCAACGAGCATCTGGGTCTCTATGAACGGCTGGTGCGGGAGAGTGTCGGGTAAGGCATCACAGCGCCTCCGACCACAGGGAGCCATCGTCCTCCCCCTTGTGCCTGGGTGAGCCGGTGGAGCGTCTTTCGCTCTGGTCGACGAGATAGTGCCGGAAGTCGCTCATTCTGCTAGGTTTATGGATCGGTGCGGGCGGCGGGAGTTCCCTTTTCGATGACTGGACGACCCATAGCTACGACCATCCCCAAGGAGCAGGATTCCGAAACCGCGGCCGGGCCGGGAGGCCAACCCCGCGGACTTCCAGGGTTTTCCCGCAGCTCGCCCTCCCGGGGGTCCCGATTGGACACCCCGCTGGATGTTCGTCTGGCGCTACAGGAGCGAGCCGCGAAGAATTTCCGGCGACATGTAGTTCGCGGATTTCGGCGGGTCGGCGTACTCGTGCTCGCGGATCTGGTTGCCTTCGAAATCATGCGGATCGTGTTCCGCGGCGTGCGGAATCATGCGGTCATCGGGGATCGCCTGGCCAACATTCTGCAGGATCGCCTTCCCTCGGGTTACCTGGGAGGCTGGCAGTTCGCGACGGCCCTGGTCATCGGACTCTATGTCACCGGCAACTATAGCCCGGGTGATGATCGTCGCGATCCCCGGCGCCTGTTTGCCGGGTGCGCCCTCGGTGTAGCCCTTCCCCTCTGGATTCCCCTCTGGACCCAGGGTCCCGGGATTGTTCTGCTGCAATATGTCGCCACCATCCTGCTCGTCTGGGGCGGCATCGTCGCCGAGCGATTCACGATTGATCACCTGGTCGGCATGATCTCTCCACGCGAGCGCCGAGCCGCCCGCACGATTTTCGTCGGACCCGCGGATGCCTGTCGCACCGCGTCCCGCAATCCCGCGATCGTCGAGTCGGGTGAATTCCGGGCCAAGGGTTTCGTCGACCTCAATTCGCCTCCCGCCTCGGACGCGGTGGGCAGTATCGCGGAATTCCCCCGGCTGCTCCATGAGACAGGAGCCGAGGTGGTGGTGGCGTGTGGCTATCTCCCCGATCATGTCCTCCACGATGTGGCGGAGGCGGCCCTCTCCTCCGGCTGCCAGCTGCTTTCCGTGCCCCGATCAATCTCCATCGCCGGAGTCCAGCCCTCGGTTGTATGGCGCGAGGGACATCCCCTGGTCGAACTGACGGCGCCAAGCCTCAAGGGACAGCAACTGGTGGTGAAGCGGGTGGTCGACCTGGTCGGCGCAACGATGGCGTTGTTGTTGGCGTCGCCGATCATGCTGGTCGCGGCCATTGCGGTGAAGCTCGACTCCAAGGGTCCTGTCTTCTTCCGGCAGGATCGTATCGGCACCGGTGGCCGGCGATTCCGGGTCTGGAAGTTTCGCACGATGCAGGCCGGCGCGTCGGATGCGGCCCATCGGGAATTGGTAACCCGGATGCTGGTGGGAGAAGAAATCGGTGCCGGCCACACCAACGAAGATGGTCAGCAGGTGTACAAGCTGGTCAACGATGCGCGGGTGACGCGGATCGGGCGCTTTCTCCGCCGCACGTCCATTGATGAACTCCCCCAGCTTTTCAATGTCCTGAATGGAAAGATGAGCCTGATCGGTCCTCGCCCGCCGCTTCCCTACGAGTTCGAGGCGTACGATCACTGGCAATACGACCGACTGCGGGTGCGACCGGGTATCACCGGACTCTGGCAGGTTTCCGGGCGCAACCTGCTGACCTACCGTCAAATGTGCGAGCTGGATGTCCAGTATGTGCGAACCTGGTCGCTGCTCCTCGATTTCAAGATCCTGGTCAAGACGATTCCGGTCGTCTTGTTCAATAGTGGCAAGGCTGCCTGATCCCCGGTGTTGTCGATCATGGGCGCAATAAGTCGTAAAGGAGATTTGTGACGGTGAAGCCGATTCGTGTGGGTGTGGTGGGCTGCGGATACTGGGGCCCCAATCTGATCAGGAATTTTGCCAGAAATCCCCAGGCGCAGGTGCACGCCGTTTGCGACACCAGGTATGAACGCGCGACCCGGGTCGGTGCCGAGTACCGGGTGCCGACGGTGACCGACCAGTCGGATGAGGTGCTCAAGGCGCCCGACATTGACCTGGTGGTCATCGCGACTCCCTCGTTTACGCATTACGATCTCGCCAAAGCCGCGATCATGGCCGGCAAGCACGTCCTGGTCATGAAACCACTGGCCACGCGGGTGGAGCATGCCGAGGAGCTCTGTCTCCTGGCCGAGCGCCAGGGCGTCCTGCTCGCGGTGGATCACACGTTTGTGTTTACCGGCGCCGTCCGCAAGATGAAAGAATTGATTGATAGTGGGGAAGTGGGTGAACTCTATTATTTCGACTCGGTTCGAATCAACCTGGGGCTGATCCAGACCGACGTCAACGTTATCTGGGATCTGGCGCCGCACGACGTCTCGATCATGGACTACCTTATCGGCGAGGAGGCTACCGCGGTATCCGCCACCGGCGCCTGTCATGGCGGAAGTCCGACCGAGAACATCGCCTACGTGAACGTGCATTTTGGCGATTCACTGCTGGGGCATATTCATGTAAACTGGCTGGCGCCGGCCAAGGTGCGGCGCACCATCGTCGGCGGCTCCAAGCGCATGATGATTTACGACGATATGGAGCCGAGCGAAA
>JBDTRF010000302.1:0-4204 GCA_039931815.1 Gemmatimonadota bacterium | reverse complement strand
CCGCTCAGGTCAGCCCCACCCCTTCGAGCAACATCCGGGTAACCAGATACGCCGCTGCGCCACCGAAAAACGCCAGCGGCATGCGCCAGCCACGTCTCGCCTGAAAGGTGGGCACCAGGTCTGAAGCGGCAACATAGATCGTGACCCCCGCCGAGACCGCGAGTCCATGCTTCGCGAGACCACTGGCGTGCCCCGTCGCGACGACCCCGACTACCGTGGCCAGGCCCAGCGCGGCGGCAGCGCCGAGCGCCCGTCCGCGGTTCTGACCGCCCGCCAGCATCACACTCGCGATCGTGACGCCCTCCGGGAGTTTGTGCAGCAGGACGGCGAGAAACAGCAGCAGGCCCAGTTCCCCGGAGACGAGAAATCCGCTGGCAATCGCGACACCATCAAAAAAGGTATGCAGCGACAACCCGACGAGCGCGGTAATGCCACTCCCCCGGCTCACTCGATGCGTTTCTTCTCCGTAATGGAAGTGGGGCACGAAGACGTGCTGGGCAAGGTGAACGGCCAGGTATCCTCCGAAGACGTAATACGCCGGGTGATCTCCGATGGAAAGCGCATGGGGCAACATGTCCAGCATGGCCACGCTCAGCATGAAGCCTGCGCCAAACGCGACAAAGCTGTCGATCAGGTCGAGACTCTTGCGCTCGCGGCGAACGACCGCGATCGCCCCCACGATGTTTCCCAGCGCCGCCGCCAGGGCAAAGAGCAGCGGATTCAGGAATGCTCCCTGGCGAGTGACAGGAGGCCATCCCGGGTATTGAGCCTTGGGTCTTCAATGACATGATCGAGCAGCATAGTCAGCATCTGGCCCAGCCTGGGGCCCGGAGAAATACCCAGCCCGATCAGATCTTCCCCGGTAACGGCCAGGTCCTTGATCCGGGTCGCGTCACCCCGGCTTCGAATCGATTCCACCATGGATCGCCAGGGCGGCCAATCACCGCTCCGGAGCCGCGAAAGCTCCATCAGGTCACGGCTGCATTCTTCCACCTGCGCCATCCATCGGCGAACGCTCACGGGATCGTTGCCCGCTGGACCGGCGGGATGTTTCTCGAGCGCCAGTGCCCGGTTGATTTCCGCCCTGGACGCCTTGAACCGGGTCAGGACTTCCGAGGGGCGATGACAGAGCAACACGGTAAGCAGGACGGGATCGCGAGAAATATCCCGGTCGCGAACGCCGTGCAGGACATCGATCTCATTCCGCTCATCGGGGGTGCGCAACTCGGGGATCCAGACGGCGGCGGCTCCGATTTTGTCCCAGAGTCCGGCCAGGCGCTCCAGGGATTCGCTGGTTTCCAGGCTTTTGTACCACTCATCGCGCACGCGTTCGGCGGACAGATTTGCCAGGCCCGGGGCATTGGCCACCGCGGCTTGCCAGGTTTCCTGCACGACGGTGAACTTGAGCCGCGCGGCGAAGCGGGCGCACCGGAGAATGCGGAGATAGTCTTCCTGAAACCGCTCGGTTGCATTGCCAACCGCCCGAACTCGTTTCCGCGCCAGGTCAATCGCTCCCGCGAACGGGTCGCGCCATTCATGCCGGATGGGATGGTATGCAATGGCGTTGATGGTAAAATCCCGACGCGCAAGGTCTTCCTCCAGGGTGATTCCGTACGCCACCACCGCCTTGCGGCCATCGGTGCTCACGTCCCGCCGGAACGTGGTGACCTCGTGCAGGCGGCGTCGGCCATCAAGCACGCCGACCGTCCCGAACTTGAGGCCAACTGGAACCGTGCGACGAAACAGCGCCTGGACCTCTTCGGGAAGCGCCGAGGTGGCGATATCGAAATCCGAGTGAGGAATATCGAGCAGGGCGTCGCGCAGAGCACCGCCGACACACCACGCCTCGTGTCCCGCTTCTTCCAAACGGGACGCGATTTCCACTACCTCGGCTGGCACTGGCACTGACGAAGGAAATTGCATGGATGAACGATCTCGACGGTTGCCTGCGACACTGGGAAAGGTATGCGCCGGAACATGGAGCTGCTTTTTCTACTTTGCTTGCTCTATCGTATTCTCTTCCACCGCTTAACCGCAGAGCACGCTCCCGCCGTTGACATTGATCACCTCACCCGTCAGGTGGCGAGCGAGTTCACTGCAAAGGAACAGGATGGGTCCGGCGATGTCATCCGCACTCGCAATACGTCCCAGGGGGATCGTTTTCGCGATTCTCGCAGCCCCGCCATCGGCATAGGGCAGCGCGCTCATTTCGGTATCCACCCATCCCGGCGCCACGCAATTCACCCTGATGCGGGGAGCACACTCAATGGCGAGAGACTTGGTCAGTGAGATCACCGCGCCCTTGGTGGCCGCGTAATCGGCGTGAAACGCCTCTCCCCGCTGTCCCGCGGTGCTCGAGACCAGCACGATGGTTCCCGCATCCATGACACCAAGCGCCGCGCGAGTTGATGCAAAGATCGAATCGAGATTCGCCGCCATCGTCGAACGCCAGCGTTCCGCCGTGAGCGCCTTGAGAGGTACATCCTCGATCGGCCAGATCCCGGCATTGGCCACGAACGCATCAAGGCCGCCGAGTTCGCGGTAGCACCCGTTCACCAGCCGCTCGGCCGTTGCCTGGTCCGCCAGGTCGCCGCCGGCGACAAACGCTCGCCGCCCAAGGGCTCTGATTTCATCCGCGACGGCCTCGGCTTCCCGTTGCCGACTGCGGTAGGTGATCCCAACATCTGCGCCGGCCCGGGCGAAGAGAAGCGCGGCGGCACGACCAATGCCGCGACTTCCGCCGGTGATGAGGGCAACGTTGCCAGTGAGTGAGATCATCAGTCAGGAAGTGAAAATGGTGATGGCCGGCGTTCTCCCCGGGGACGGGGGTCGTTTCAGTTTACTCGGGCTGGCCCAGCGCTATTTCGACCAGTTCTACGATGATGTGCTCGATTGCAAGGTGTAACTCCTGAACGTGGCTCGTCACATCGGAGGGGATGACGAGCGAGTCGTCCACGCCGGCCTTAAGCCTTCCGCCTCCTCTTCCCAGGAAAGCCACGGTGGCCACCTGCTTGTGCCGCGCCATTTCCGCCGCCCGAACCAGGTTCTCACTTTCCCCGCTGGTGCTGTGAAGGACGAGAAGATCGCCCGGCCGGCACAGTGCCTCGACCTGGCGGGCGAAGATCTCCCCAAATCCGAAATCATTGCCAGCCGCCGTGAGCAGGGAGGTATCCGTCGTCAGGGCCACGGCGGGATATGCCCGCCGGGTTCCCCGGTAACGAACCACGTACTCGGTCGCGATATGCTGGGCGTCCGCTGCGCTCCCGCCGTTGCCCGCGAAGAAAATTGTCCCGCCAGACTGGATCGTAGCAACATAGCGCGCGGCAAGCCTGGTGATGGCGGGTCCTTCCCGCGCCATCACGGCCGCAAGCTCCGACAACGCACTCAGCTCGCGCGCGACGAGATCCGGTTTCACCAGGACCCTGCCCTCACAACGGTCTGAACCATGCTAGCCTCTCTTCTGTTCAAAGACCGATCGAATCCGCCGCCACCATGAATCCACCAGGGGAAGCGGAGGGACGGGCAGCAGATCCCCATCGTTGAGGATACGCTCCGGGTTGTGTCGGGAGAGCAGGTCTGCCTGTTCGCCGCCTCCACGGGCGGCGAGAAGATGGGCGGCCGTCGAGATCAGCCGCCCGTCTCCATGATTGTCGGCCGCGATGATGTCCGCCAATCCGTGAGTGACGAGTTCGCGAGCCCGCCGGCCCCGCGAACGGGACGAGAGCAGCGTGGTGGCGTCGACCTGCATCCGAGCCCCCATGCCGCGCCAGACCTTGACCGATTCGGGCGAACACGAGCTATAGCGTTCGGGATGCGCCACCACGGGCACCAGTCCGATGGCCAGCACGTCGCCGAGGGCGCGAATGACGGCGGCCCGGCTCACCATCCGGTGGAATTCGACCAGAATATATCGTGACCCGCCGAGAGTGCCCCGTCGTTCGGCTGCTACCGCCTGCTCCAGCGGTCCGTCAAGCATGACCTCCAGCCCACGGTGAAGTGCCGGGACAGAAGGGGCCGCAGCGACCAGGTCGTTATATGCGCGATCATAGGACCTCGGCATCGCCCGGTTCAACTGGCTGGCGAGAAGGTGCGGCGTCAGGCAGACCGCCACGACCCCATGCCGAACCATTTCCTGCAGCACGGCGACTGACTGTTCCACCGAACGCGATCCATCATCGACCGCTGGCAGGAGGTGGCAGTGCAG
>JBDTRF010000301.1:0-4206 GCA_039931815.1 Gemmatimonadota bacterium | reverse complement strand
TCGGCGTGCTTGGATTCCGCCTCGAGCGGAAAGGCGTGGTACGCCGCCTTGTTCTGCAGCTTAGGCTGGGACCGGAGATTCTTGGGGTGCCAGACGCCGCTCTCATCACAATCCTTGAGCAGGCGACTCAAGACCCTGGTCGCAACCGGTGCGGTGTGAAGGGCGCCAATCCGGGCCAGCAGATCAATAAAGTGTAAGGCGAGCGGCAGATCCTCCGCGTTGCCTTTGCTGTCCGCGTCGATCGGATCACCCAGCAAGAGATGCTGGGGTTTAAGCGCCTTCTTCCCGACTTGCACGACGTAAGATTTTTTCGGTGCTGGTTGGGCCAGGTAATGGCCCAGCCGTTCCGTGAACCCGGCACGCTCCCGCTGAAGGTTGGGCATCGCCGCTATCATAGCAACCGAGTACCATGTTGGCGGGGTTGCCTCCGGATGCAGGACCGTCTGGCTGCCGACCCTGACAAACGGTTTCTCGAACAGAGGGCTGCGCAGAAAGTGCGAGACTTCGTTGGCGATCTTGTGCGCCGCACCCCGAACGCGGGGATCCTCGAGATGGCCTGCTTCGGCGAGAGCCGCCGTTGCCGCCTCTCGAATCACGTTGCGGGACCACTCTTTGGCCAGAGGCTCAGCCTTGGCAAGCTTCTGATATTCGAAAAGAAGTGCAGGATCATCATCCCGCGAAAGCAGACGGAACAGAACCCGCTCAGCCAGCTTGAATGGGCGACTTTCGTGAGGATATCCCAGCTGAATCAGCCGGCGATACTGCGGGATCGTGCCGACATCTTTGATCCCCTGCGCTGCCGCTGGCGCAAGGCCGAGAAGGTTTCCCGCCCAGATGCCACTTTCCTTCTGCTTACGCACGAGTGCCACGGCCGTCTTCGATTCCACGATGGCCTGGTGCGCGGTCAGCAGATCTTCTGGACGACTGAATCCCTCAGGAGCGAGTTCGGCGAGGGTACGGTAGCGAACCGTTTCTCCGGCATTTTGTAACAGCCAGGTGAGCGGTACGCGATGTTCGCTCGGCAGGTCCAAGGGACCGCTCCCGGGCATGAGTTGGGGGGTGGGCTTAAGCGGCGCAAAGATAGTGGGACACTTGGACTTACACCAGTCTGTCGCGTCCGGATTGGCTTCCGGGAACGGATCCTCACCGGAAATACCTGGCTCATCCGATTGGAACTAGCGTCGATTTATCGTCTAACAGCCTGGTGTATAATGACTTGCTAGGCTAATTGTCGCCTGACCAGTGCTCGTGTCATTGAAAAATAAGACGTTGACAACGTCAAGCATTTAGTTGATTTTGTCTACCTGCTTCAGGGCTACCTCCAATATCGAGAAAGCCAATGGAACACTCCGCTTCACAAGAGCACCTGGCAGCGATCCGCCGATTCAATCGTTTCTATACTCGTCGCATCGGCGCGCTCGGCCAGAATCACCTGGGGAGTCCATTCTCCCTTACCGAGGTCCGGGTTCTTTACGAGCTCGCCCATCGTGAACATCCGACGGCGCGCGACCTGGGCCGAGATCTGGGTCTGGACCCGGGGTATCTGAGTCGAATTCTCCAGGGCTTTCGCAAACGCGGGCTGACCCAGGGCATGGTTTCCTCGACTGACCGGCGACAACAACACCAGAGCCTCACGCCGGCCGGCCGTGAAGCTTTCTCGGAGCTCAACCGGACGTCTGAGGTGGAGGTCGCGTCATTGCTGGCGTCCTTGGATGGTGACTCCCAGGCTCTCCTCGCTTCCGCCATGCGTCAGATCGAGGAGCTACTGGACCATCAGCCGCCTTCACCGACCCCTTTCATCATTCGGCCGCCTCATGCCGGCGATTTCGGATGGGTGGTGCAACGCCATGGAGCGATCTATGCGCGGGAGTACGGCTGGGACCAGAAGTTTGAAGGATTGGTGGCGGATATCGTCGCGAACTTTATTGCCAGTCACGACCCCGCCCGCGAGCGTTGCTGGATTGCCGAGCGAAGGGGAGAAAAGGTCGGGTCAATCTTCCTGGTCCGGGAATCTCCCGAGGTCGCCAGGCTCCGGCTCCTGCTCGTCGAACCCTCCGCTCGGGGGCTGGGCATCGGCCACCGCCTGGTTCACGAATGCGTGGAGTTCGCTCGCCACGCTGGATATTCGAAACTCACGCTCTGGACCAACGATGTCCTGGTCGCCGCACGCCGGATTTATGAACAGGCCGGTTTCACGCTCGTGAACGAGGAATCCCACCACAGCTTCGGCAAAGACCTCGTCAGTCAGGTGTGGGATCTGAAGCTCAAGTAAGGCGTACTGGGAACGAAACGTGACTGCGTCATCGCGGGGAGCGTCAGGACCCCGCCCCGGGTACCGGTGTCTCACTGCAGTCGCTGATCTCCCGCCGCCTTGAACTCCGATCCGTTCAACCACGTGGGCTGAGTGCGGTTGTTTGCCACGGCGACGGCGGTGCGCAGGATGACACGGACTTGTTGAATAGCACCATCCATTGAGAACCAGGGGAGCATTTCGTCGCCCGGCTGATGATAGCGTTTGTCGGTGTACTCATCGTGCTGCTGGGTGCCCCATCCGGCGGGTTTTCCGACATACTCGTTGCCCGACTCCAGCGACAGGCTGGGAACCCCACTCTTCGCGAACGGGAAATGATCGGAACGAAAAAATGATCCGCGAATCAGCGCGCCGGAATCCACCGTCACCCGAAGCCCCTCGGCTGCCGCCGCCAGGTTGAAAACCCTGCCCAGCGAGCTCTGGTCCGTCCCCAGCGCGGAAACATCCCGAGTGCGACCATAGAGATTCATGACGTCCACGTTGAGCACCGCGGCCAGGCGCTTGAGCGGAACCGTCGACCTGGCCGCAAATGCGGCGGAGCCGATAAGTCCGGACTCTTCGGCCGCAAAGGCCATGAACAGAATGGAGCGCGATGGTCGCACGCCACTCTGGACAAACGCCTCCGCCGCGGTCAGTACGGCCGCGGTTCCTGATGCATTGTCTTCCGCGCCGTTGTAGATGGAGTCGCCATTCACCGGTTCCCGAATGCCCAGATGGTCGTAATGTCCGCCGATGAGTACGGCCTCATCGGCCAGCGAACCCTGGCCAGGATATCTCCCCACGACATTGAAGGTCGCGGAACGGACGATGCTGCTCTGGACCCGCGCGTCAACGGTGACCTTGAGCGGGGTCGCGCGAAACTGTCGGGTAACGGCAGCCCTGGTCAGTGATTCAAGGTCGCTGCCGCCCCGCTTCACCAGGTCGCTGGCCGCAGATTCGGTGACCCACCCTGCCACGTTCAGCGACGTCGCTGGTGATTCGAGTCGTACCTGGGGGCCGGTCCACGATCCGGTCACTGTTGGCCACCCGTAGGTTGCGCTCTCCGTCGTATGCACGATCAGCACGCCCGCCGCTCCCTGTCGGGCGGCCTCTTCCAGCTTGTAGGTCCAGCGGCCGTAGTAGGTCAATGCCTTGCCCTTGAAGATCGACGAGTCGCGAAGACCTGGATCATTGACCAGGAGAAGCACGATCTTCCCCTTGACGTCGACGCCACGATAGTCATCCCACTGATACTCCGGTGCGACGATGCCGTAGCCCACAAAGACGACAGGGGCAGACACGGTCACCTCTGGTTCATTGCGCATGGACCAGAGCACGTAGTCTTCGCGGTAGGCGAGGGTGCGACGATCCTGGCCCTGAAAAGCCACCGTCGGAGTGGGGCTCAGTGAGATGATCGGCACCCGGTGAAAATAGGTGCCACTATCGCCGGCAGGGGCGAGTCCCAGCCGCTCGAACTGGGCCGCGATGTACCTGGCCGCAAGCGCTCCGCCCCGGGTTCCTGGTGCTCGCCCCTCGAGCAAATCGTCCGAGAGAAATTCAAGGTGTGCCCTGAGCGTTGCAGCACTGGCCGCACGCGCCACCCGGGTAGCCGCTGGGACAGGTTGTTGAGCCGAGGCCACGCCGGCCGACAGGGCCAGGGCGCTGAGCAGAATACCGGTTTTGCCGAACATATGACTCCCGTTTGTCACGTGAGATTGAACCAGAAATTTAGAATCTTGAAAGCCCTGCGCCCTGCACCCCGCGCCCGACATATAACCAATCACAATCTGAATGCGGAGATCTGCTCGTTCCATCGGTCGCCGTCAATTGTGACATACGGCACCCCGCATGGTACATTCGCCACGCTGCACGCTGCACGCTGCACGCTGCACGCTGCACGCTGCACGCTGCACGCT
>JBDTRF010000300.1:0-4209 GCA_039931815.1 Gemmatimonadota bacterium | reverse complement strand
AGGTCGGCCAGGCCCCCCTGCTCGAGATGAGCGTCGATCTTTCCCGGCTCTGCATCGAGGTCAAACACATAACGGAGCCTGGCGATGAGAGGCATCAGGGCCGGGACCAGCGAGGCGGAGATCTCCACGTCAAGATGTGACGCGATTCGTCCCGTGCGCGGGTGACTTGGTTCCGCATCTCGAACGGTGAAGTACCCGGTGTGGGGTCCGATCCGAATGGTGCGGCTGTAGCGGTCCCTGTCTACCGATTCGATTCCCTGAATCGCCTCGCCCTGAAGCAGTGCGACGTGCGCTTTCCAGGCAAACGGCCTCCGATACCCCAGTGTCAACCGGAGCACGTTGTCCTCGGGTGAGGACCCGTTTCTCCGCGGGCTCAATTTCCGCCGGAGTGCGCTGGGCGGCATCCGATACTGTTCTCGAAAGGCCGTGTTGAACCGGCGAAGACTCTGAAAGCCGCTGGCGAACGCCACCCGGGTGACTGAAATACCGGTGTCGACGAGAAGCTGTTTGGCGAGCAGGAGTCGATGCGTCTGGGCGAGATCCAGCGGAGAAACGCCAATTTCCCGCTCGAGGGCTCGGCGCAGATGACGCTCGCTCACGCCGAGGTCTCGGGCCAGGTCCATCACGCTCGCGCCGTTGAGCGCCCCGGCCTCGATGCGCAAGGCGGCGGAATGAGCGAGGCGGGAGACGACATCGAAGAACGAACGACCTGGTGCCAGCTCAGGGCGACACCGGAGGCAGGGCCGAAAACCGGCATGCTCGGCGGCGGCGGCCGAGTGGAAGAAACGGCGGTGGCGGTTGTTCGCCATGCGCGACGGGCAGACGGGACGACAATAGATCCGGGTCGTGGTTATGGCCACGAAGAAAACGCCATCGAACCGGGGGTCCCGCGCGTCCACGGCCCGAGCGAATGCCTCCATTTGCGTTGCGGCATCGGGCTCGACGGGAACTGGGAGAGATGACACGACTATTACCTCGGGAGCTATGGAGCTAGTGACCTGCGTCCGGGGGCCATTCGCGGCGTGACAAGAGCGAAGACGTATCGAGAACTCTAACAGGTACACGGTACCCACCTCGCCGCATTCGGACCTCGAATCCGATGGAAGATATTCGAGCTGACGGATGGATGAACCGCGTAAGGGCGAGGCCAGGCACCCGTGGGTTGGGACCTGGCCCGCTGCTAGCAACCGGCGTTTACGCTCGTTCAGTGAGGGATTGGGGTAGCAATGAACGTGAGAGTCTGACCGGTCGTTCGGTCGAGGACACGACCGGTGATCTGGCCGGCGTCGTTAATGTCCTGGGCGGACTGAAAGACGTCATTCCCGATGGGAAAGATGGTGTTGAGGTCTTTCATCACCCCGTTTTCATAGAGGAACGCATGAGATCCGTTGGCCCCGCCAAACGAGACACCGACAATCTGGCGTCGTGAATTGATGGCAAAGGCTTCGCTGAACAGGTCACCGGGCAGGGTTTGCAGGTCCACCGCCGTGGGGGAGCCGTGCATGACCAGGAACGCATGGGAAATGAAATCGCCTTCCGGGTCGCCGGCTCCCGGCGGATTGGAGAAACCCACCACGTCGCCGTCTTCATTGATATCCATCGGGGTGTGCCAGGTTTCGCCGCCCAGGTTCGGGAGTTTCGCTACGCTGCCGTTCCCGTTCCAGAGGACCGCGTGACGCGCGCTGAACCGCCCAACGGCCTGATCGCAGTCCCCGGAAATTCCAACGGCCTGGCCCCGATTATTGATTGCCGTGGCGGCTGACGTCGAATCGCCCGGGTACGGCGACAGCTCCCGCGTCTCGATCTTCCGGGTCTTCGGTTCCCAGATAACCGCACGGAACTGAAGGACCTGGACACCGGTACACGTCGGATCGCGCAACGGCGTCTCGGCCCAGCCGACGACCTGGCCCTGGTTGTTCACTCCGGTTGCAAATCCGTGATTGCCGCCCAACGTCGGCAGCTCCCGCATGAGGCCGTTCTGCCACACGAACCCACGGCAGATGAGATTCGTGGGCCCCGCGAGGAAAGCCCCGGCCTCGCAGCTCCAGTCCTCGTCCAGGGAATCCACTTCCGCAGTCTGGGAAATCCCGATCACCATGCCGTGGTTGTTGAGTCCTTGCCAGGGCACGGTGCTATTCGGTCCGCCAAGCGTCCCCAGGCCAAGGATCGAACCGCCCTGCCAGAGAGCCGCGCGTCGAGTCCCGTCCGACTGATTGGACCAGCCGGCAACCCAGCCCTGGGTGTTGATGGCCATCCCGCGACTCAGCGTGCCGCCCAGTGATGGAAGTTTGACAACCTGGTACTGAACTGCGGCCGTTGATCGGGCGAGTGATGCGTCAGGCTGAGTCACCTGGGTTTCACTGCTACAGCCTGCGACCGCCGTCATCAGAACAATGTACTTCAAGCTTCGCATGGAATCCTCCAAAGGTCGAGCGGGGAAACGCACCGCTCACACCATAGCGCGGGATCGGGAGGACCATGCGCTGTTTTCGGACCTGGAATCGTGGATTGGTGTCAACGTCTGGTCAGGCGATCTGAGAGGAAACTGTCTCGTCCCAGTTGAACTGAGTATGGTAGAGCCATTCGGTGGCTCGGGCATTTCTTTTCAGGAAGATCGGAAGCACAATGTCTCGGAGCGACCGACCAATCCTGCCCGTCGGGGCTTTCCGCGCCGCCGTACGCCGTGACTGTCTCGCGACCCGCTCGACCCGCTGCCGCCGACGGCCCTCGAATGTGGCGAATGCGTCGGGCGGGCTGGCGATGTCGCGGAGACACTGGGCCAGGACGAACGCGTCTTCCAGCGCGAGTGACGTGCCCTGGCCGACATGCGGGCCGATGGCGTGCGCGGCGTCGCCGATCAGGCAGACGCGTCCGCGATGCCACCGCGAAAGCGAGGGAATGTCATAGATCGCAAAGGCGCCGATGTCATCACGCACCGCTTCCAGGATCGTCGTCACCTCCGGCGGATCATCCCGGTGATGGGCCAGGAGCTGGACTCGATATCGATCCGGCGAAATCGATTGCAGGTGATCCTGGGCGGGAACCCTTTGCGCCAGGTTGCTGAACCAGTAGACCTCGCCACTCGGCCTGGCCGCGTATCCAAAGAATCCTCGATGACCAAAAAACATATGCATCGCGCTGCCGGTGGACGGCAGGTCCACCCGCGTAATCCCACCGAGGTTCATCATGCCGGTATACATGGGTGATGGCTGATCGGGAAAACAGGACTGCCGTGTGCGCGAGTGAATTCCGTCCGCGCCCACCAGGAACCGGCCTTCAACGCGGGAGCCGTCGGCAAATTGAGCCGTCACGCCGTCCACACTCTCTTCGACCACCTGGAGTGCCTTGCTGTACTCAAACCGGACACCGCCCTTGAGAGCGGCCTCGCGCAAAGCCTTGCTCATCCGGCCCCGCATGAGCGTGATCCCTCCAACCGCGACATCCGCGAGTACGCGACCGGTCTCATTGTGAAAGACCAGGCGATCGTTCCTGAATCCGAGTTCCTCAGCCATTTGGTCGAGACCGAATGCATTCAAGACGGCAATGCCATTCGGCGCCAGGTTGAGAAACGCGCCCGCGCTGTCCCGGGGAGCAGAGCTTGCTTCGAATACCACTGACTCGATCCCGACCCGGGCCAACGCTATCCCGAGGGCAGGGCCAGCGATGCCTCCACCAATGATGAGTGCCGGCCCCTTCTCGGGCGAGGTTGACCGCCGGCTGGTGGCCGCCAAAGGGCCAGATCCGTACCTTGCGGGCACGTTATCATCGCGTTGTTGCATGTCTAGACTCCCCCGCTCAGTGTCGATATCGCCCGAAGCTGACAGGTGCGAGCACGATCAGGTTCCGGGCTATGGGCTCTCCAAGACACGTCGATTGAGACGGGGCGAAATCGACAGCCATGAAATCACGGGGCGAATGAGGCGGCCCAGGTCAGCCGTCGTCGGGAGGGGCTGTGGGCGGCGGCGGGCAAGGGCTCCTCGGCCCAGGGCGAACAAGCACCAGCGGTTGGGTCAGTGGTGGGCGGATGCGAGCCTTCTCTGGCCAGGATCATGAGGAAGGATCCTGGGGTCAAACATCACGACAAAGGGACTCCCAACCGGAGTCCCCTTGATTTCTGGCGATAGCCAAACCGTGTTTCAACTGTTTGCGAGTACGCCGCTCTCCACGATGGCCTTGATTCGAGCCAGGTGATGATACGAATGCCGGACC
>JBDTRF010000299.1:0-4221 GCA_039931815.1 Gemmatimonadota bacterium | reverse complement strand
GCGCTTTCGATGGTATTGACGTCGATACCGAGCGCGGAGGAGCGCTCGCGATCGATGGCAACGGTGATCTGGGGGTTATTCACCTGCAGGTCGCTGGTGACATCGCTGAGCCCTGGCAACGCATGGAGTTTCTGCTCCAGCGCCGCTGCGCCCTGGTACAACACGTCAATGCTCGAGCTCTGCAGCGTGTACTGATACTGACTCTTGGAGGACCGACCGCCGACGCTGATCGGAGGAGGATTGGTAATGAAGGTCCGGAGTCCGGGCACGGCCGCGAGCTTGCGGGTCAATGCCCGGGCGGCGTCGTCCGCGCTGAGGGGCCGTTCGCCGCGCGGCTTGAGGTGAATGAACAGGCGACCCTGATTGATGGTGCCTCGGCCACCGGCGCCTACGGACGACATGAATCCATCGACGTTGGGGTCGGCCTGGACGATCGCAGCCGCCGCCTTCTGATGCTCTACCATGGCGTCGTAGCTGGTGCCTGCCGCCGTCTCGGTCGACCCGTTGAGCTGCCCCTGGTCTTCACTGGGGATAAACCCCTTGGGGGAGAACGCGGCCAGCAGCACCGTGCCGACCAGGATGAGAAGAGTGAACACGAGCGCCATGGGCCGGCGATCCATGACCCACCTCAGGCTCCGCTCATAGCCGTCGAGGCCCCGCTGGTAAACCCGCTCCGTCTTCTGATAAAATCGGCCGTGCTTTTCGTCGCCGTGGGGTTTGAGAAACCGCCCACACAGCATCGGGGTGAGCGTCAGCGAGACGAACCCGGAGACCAGGATGGATATGGTGATGGTAACCGCGAACTCCTTGAAGAGCCGGCCGATCAGGCCACCCAGGAGGAGCACGGGAATGAACACCGCGACCAGGGACAACGTCATGGAAATGACGGTGAATCCAATCTCCCGGCTCCCCCGAAACGCCGCGGCCATGACCGGTTCGCCCTTTTCGATATGGCGCACGATGTTTTCCAGCACCACGATGGCATCGTCCACCACGAATCCGACGCTCAGGGTCAGCGCCATGAGCGACATGTTGTCGAGGCTGTATCCCAGCAGATACATGATGGCAAACGTGCCCATGAGGGACAGTGGCAATGAAAGGCTGGGGATGATGGTCGCGCGGATATTGCGGAGAAAAAGGAAGATCACCAGCACGACGAGACAGAGCGTGAGCAGGAGCGTAAATTTCACATCCAGCACCGAATCCCGAATCGTCACCGATCGATCATATAGCGTCGCGATTGAAACCGAAGCGGGCAGTTCGGCCTCGAGCCGTTTCATGGTCGCGTTGACTCGATCCGCGACCGCCACGGTATTGGTGCCCGGCTGCCGCTGGATGGCGAGCACGATAGCACGCTGGCCGTTGAACCAGCTCGCGGTCTTGGTATCCTGCACACTGTCAATGACTCGCCCCAGGTCCTTCAACCGGACGGGAATACCGTTGCGATAGGTCACCACCAGCTGCCCGAAATCGGCGGCATTGGTGAGCTGCCCATCGCTCTCGACGGAATATGCCTTGTCGGTCCCCCAGAGCGTGCCGGTTGGAAGGTTCACATTGCCGGTGGTAATCGCATTGGCCACCTGGTCGATGCCGATGTTTCGCACCGCCAGGGCCTGCGGATCCAGCTGGATTCGCACGGCGTATTTCTGCGATCCGTACACCTGGACCTGGGCCACGCCATCTACCATCGAGAGTCGCTGCGCCAGTACGGTCTGGGCATACTCATCGAGGTCGGGCAGTGGAAGCGTCGTCGTGCGAAGCGCGTAGTAGAGAATCGGACTCGACGACGGGTCGACCTTCTGATAACTCGGCGGCAGCATGTCACGGGGCAACTGGCGCTGAGTCTTGGAGATGGCGGCCTGGACGTCCTGCGCCGTGGCGTCAATTTTCTTGTCGAGGGCGAACTGCAGCGTGATGGAGGTGTTCCCCGAGCTGCTGCTCGAGGTCATGGTCTCGAGTCCTGCGATCGTGGAGAACTGCTTCTCCAGGGGCGTCGCCACCGACGATGCCATGGTTTCCGCACTGGCACCGGACAGCGATGCGCTGACGGAAATCGTGGGGTAATCCACCGGGGGGAGGTCGCTGACGGGCAGCAGCCGGTAGGCGATCAGGCCGAAAATCAGGATGCCGGACATGACCAGCGTGGTCATGACCGGACGCTTGATGAATATTTCCGAGATGTTCATGGTCCCCCCTGCCGTTCGCTGGTCGCGGTACCGCTGGCGGTCCGAATCTGGACCCTGGCGCCGGGCCGGAGCAATAACTGGCCGTCGGTCACGATTCGTTCGCCATCCTTGACTTCTCCGCTCACCACCGCCAGGTCACCAGCCTCGCGTTCAACGGTCACCTTCTTCGTCACCGCGGTGCTATCGGCCCGCACAGCGTAGACGTAACCGCCATTCTGCCCCGACATGACCGCGACGAGGGGAATCACCATCGCGCTGTCCTGGACGTAGAGCCTCAAGGTCACATTGACGAATCCGCCGGGCCAGAGATTGCCACTGTGGTTGGAAAAATTCCCCTTGAGCATGATCGTCCCGGTCGTGCTGTCGACGGCGTTATCGACGAATGAGAGTTGCCCCTCTTCCGGCGTTCCGCCGCTGGCCGCTACTGCTTGCACCAGGAGACCACCGGTGCTTCGATACTTCTGGATCGCCGAGAGGTTAGACGCCGGCACGGCGAATCGCACCAGGATTGGATGGACCTGGTTGATCGTGACCAGGGTCGTGCCATCCGAGCGAACCTGGTTTCCTTCGCGCACCAGGAGGCTTCCTGTGCGGCCGGCGATGGGAGCCCGGACCGTGGCATACTGGAGATTGAGTTCGGCCTGGTCGACGGCGGCCTGATCGGCGGCGAGTGTCGCCTGGGCGCCGGCCGCGTTGGCCCGGGATTGATCATACTGCTGCGCCGTGATGTATTCCTTCTCCGCCAGCGATGAAAAGCGTTTGAGTTCCTGCTCGGCGTTCACCGACTGGGCCCGGTCTCTCGCGAGAATCGCCTGCGCCTGCGCCAGCGCGGCCTGGAATGGGCGGGGGTCGATCTGAAAGAGCACCTGGCCCTTCTCGACTTCGTCGCCTTCGCGGAAGGTGACTCGGATCAACTGACCGTTCACCTGGGGCTGCACCGCCACTGACTGCATCGGCTCGACCGTGCCAACCGCCACGAGTTCATACGGCACGGCCTGCACCCTGGCCGTGGCCACGGTGACGGGCACCTGCTGAACCATCGGAGGTTTCTGCTTGCCGCAGGCCACCAGGAGGAAGAGCGCGCCGGTCCTGATCCATCTCGTAGATAGCATCATCATTGCCTGGGGGTCGCGCCGGTGTCAGGCACCAGCCGGAGTGAGCTGCCGCCGCGAGTATCGAGAATACCGGCGGCACGGGCCAGCTGGGCGAGAAACACGTTCCAGTTGAGTCGGGCCTGGACCTGCTGCGCCCGGGCGTCGGCCAGGGCGCTCTGGGCGGACAGGAGATCGAGGAAGGTTCCGACTCCCGCTCGATACCGACCGAGTGCGACTTCATTGGATTCGCGCGCACTCGCGACCAGGTCATCCGCCGTGCGGACGCTGCGCGTCGCGGTCTGCAGCGCGTAGTAGGCACTGAAAACTTCGTATACCACCTGGGACCCCAGGGCATCGGCCCGGGCCGATGCGGCATCCCGGTCGGCTTCGAATGCCTTCTGATTGTATTCGCGGATGAACCCGGAAAAAAGCGGGATCGACAAGCCGACCGAAACCGTATAGCTGTTCGCACCGTCGGGAATGGAGGTCGCGTACGTCCGGCCTCCCGTCGCGTTGAGCGTGAGAGCCGGAAGCCGGTTGGACCGGGCCTGGGACACTCGACCCGAAGCGGCGGCGACTTCCGCCCGCGCGGCCGCCAGGTCGGGCCGTTCGCGCGTCGCCGCGTCGATCAGGCCATCGACGCTATCGACCAGGGCCGATACCGGAACATTGAGCGACGTGGAATCGATGTCATAAGGCACGTTGGCCGGGAGACCCAGCGCAAAGGCGAGCGCACCCCGGGTCGTGAGGACATCACCTTCCGTGGTCTCCTGCGCCAGCTGTGCCTGCGATGCGGCCGTGCGAGCCTGCAGCTCATCGGCGATGGTCGCCAACCCGACTCGGCGTCGCTCCTGTGTCGCGCTGAGATTCTCCTGCGCTTCGCGAAGGCTGGTCCGCCGGGCATCAAGCAGCGCGCGGTTGGCCACGTACTGGAAGTAGGC